>CAZNVY010000014.1:9452-24958 GCA_964576605.1 uncultured Elstera sp.
CCCGACGACGCTCGGCCCCGCGCCCTACCGCATTATCGCCAACCTACCGTATAATGTCGGAACGCCCTTGGTGATCGCCTGGCTGCGCGCCATCGATCATTATGAAGCGCTAACCTTAATGTTCCAGAAAGAAGTGGCCGACCGGTTAACCGCCGCGCCGGGCGATGCCGCCTATGGCCGCTTGTCGGTGCTAAGTGGGTATTTCGCCCAGAGCGGGGTACTCTTCGATATTCCGCCCCAGGCCTTTACCCCGCCGCCAAAAGTTGTCTCTAGCGTCATCCAACTGGTGCCGCGCCGTGACCGGCCCGACTGCGGATCCGTGATCCGGCTGGAACAAGTAACCGCTGCCGCCTTTGGCCAACGCCGGAAGATGCTGCGCCAGTCGTTGAAAACCCTGGGCCAGGACACGACTGCATTGCTGGCTACCGCTGGGATCGAGCCAACTGCGCGGGCCGAAGAATTGACCGTCGCCGACTTTTGCCGCCTCGCGAAGGTTTTTCACGAGACCTGCGAGCGCTCGGTCTAAGGCTTTCACAGAAAGGTTCGGGCGTTGGGGGAAGCCCCCCATCTGCCCTTTCTTCAGTCTGACCCTGGTCTTAAGCCGCTGGGGGAACCCGCAGCATGAAAGCGGGGACATGGTCGCCAAAACCCCGCACCGATGGGCCGAGATCGTCGCGCCGATAGCGGTGTTCGCCACCGTCACGCTCCCGGTCTCGCCGTGGACGATCGCTCCGCTCGAACCGATCCCGCGTGGGGCGGTCGATACGGGTTTCTGCGCGTGTTTCGGGCCGTGCATCAGCGTCCGGCGCGCGGCGATGCACGACGGCTTTGGTGGCATGATGGGCGGGCGGCGGCGCGTCCGAGGAGGGTCTCCGATCATCGCCCCGCTTGGCCCGTTCGGGCCGACGGCGGCGGTTCTTGCGTTCGGCCGCGGCTTCCTCGTCGGTTAGCAGCGCGAGTGTCTCCATCCCTTCCGGCGTCAAGCGTGGGATTGGCTTCCCGATAATGGCTTCGATTGCTGCGACGAACTTCGTATCGTCGGGTTTGGCAAAGGTAAAAGCCTTACCGCTATTACCCGCCCGCCCAGTCCGGCCAATGCGATGCACATAATCTTCGGCATGGATCGGCACATCGAAGTTAAACACATGACTAAGCATAGCCACATCGATACCGCGGGCCGCCACGTCAGACGCGACCAGAACCGCTACTTCGCCCGCCTTAAAGCGTTCCAGCATTTCGGTCCGGGCGCTCTGCGTCATATCGCCGTGCAAAATACCGGCATTAAACCCATGTTTTTTCAGAGATTTTCCAACAATATCGACATCGCGCTTACGGTTGCAGAAGATAATCGCATTGCGAATTTCTTCCGACCGCAGCAACTGCCGTAGGGCGGCGCGCTTATCCTCTTCTTCAACAACGACCAGCGCCTGTTCCACCGTTTCTGCCGTCGTTGATTGCCGGGCGACGGTAATCTCTTTCGGGTTCTGCAAGAACGCATCGGCCAAGCGCTTGATTTCCGGCGGCATGGTGGCCGAGAAAAACAAGGTCTGGCGCAAGGGCGGCAGCAGCGAGACGATTTTTTCGACATCGGGGATGAACCCCATGTCCAACATCCGGTCGGCTTCGTCGATCACCAGGATCTTCACATCGTTCAGCAGAATGCGTCCACGCTCGAAATGGTCCAGCAGGCGGCCTGGGGTGGCGATCAGCACATCCACCCCGCGATCCAGCGCCTTTTCTTGATCGCCGAAGGCAACCCCACCGATCAACAACGCCATGCTGAGTTTGCTATATTTACCGTATTTCTCGAAATTCTCAGCCACTTGGGCCGCAAGCTCCCGCGTTGGCTCTAGGATCAGCGACCGGGGCATCCGTGCCCGCGCCCGACCATTGGCCAGAATATCGATCATCGGTAGGGTAAAACCGGCAGTTTTGCCGGTGCCGGTCTGGGCGCAGCCCAAAATATCCCGGCCCATCAAAACCTGCGGGATCGCCTGGGTTTGAATGGGGGTGGGGCTGGTGTATCCGGTGTCGGTAACAGCCTGAACGACTTCCGGGCTAAGGCCAAGGTCAACAAACGACATGCGGCGAAAATCTGCCTTCGTCAAGAAACCGAAAAAACGGCGGGGATTGTCCGAGGCGCATTATCGCCTCCCGCCGTGCCAAGTCAAATAAAAGCGCTGTTTTGGGTCGCTTGCCAGGCGTGTTTGTCGGATGATTGGCAGGCGGCAGTGCTTTCGCTAGGGTGCCGCCCGCGCTTTTGGTGAAATGAGGACCCCGTGGCCGATCTGCCTGAACTGATTTTCTGCCCCGGCTTGCTCTGCGACGAAGCCCTTTGGCGTCCGCAGGCAACCACACTCGGCGGGCGGCTCTCCATGCGGGTGGCGGATACCACCAAAGACGATACGATCGCGGGCATGGCCGCGCGGCTCTTGGCTGACGCACCGCCGCGTTTCGCCCTGGCCGGTCTGTCGATGGGCGGCTATCTGGCGCTCGAAGTCTTGCGCCAGGCCAGGGAGCGCGTGACCCGCGTCGCCTTATTGGATACCTCAGCGCGCCCTGATACCGACGAGCAGAAAGAGCGCCGTCGTGCCCTGATGCGCATGGCGCAGGTTGGCCGGTTCAAGGGCGTTACGCCGCGCCTGCTACCGCTCTTGATTCATCCCGACCGAATGACCGATGCGCCGCTGGTCGAAACCATCGTTGGCATGGCACAACGTATTGGCCGGGAAGGTTTTTTGCGCCAGCAGAACGCTATTCTGACCCGTGCCGATTCGATCCCCGACCTCCCCGGCTTCACCTGCCCCGCCCTGGTGATCGTTGGTCGGCAAGACGCGCTGACTCCCCCGGAACGGGCTGAAGAAATCGCCGCCGGCTTACCCAATGCCCAACTCATTGTCTTGGAGGCGTGCGGCCACCTCGCCACCCTGGAACAGCCGGAGGCGGTGAGCGCGCTTTTCGAGGATTTTTTCCTAGCGGAGACGGCGTGATGCCTGCGCAAAAGCTGATTATCGACTGCGACCCAGGATTAGACGATGCCATCGCCCTACTGCTGGCCTTCGCTAGCCCAGAGGTGGAGGTTCTCGCCGTAACCGTCGCCGCCGGGAATGTGGGGCTGGACCGAACGCTCACTAATACCCGGCAACTCGTTGACTTAGCACAGGCTTCTGTCCCAATTCATCCTGGCTGCCCGGCCCCTCTATTCCGTCGCTTGGCCACTGCCGCGCATATTCACGGGGAGAGCGGGATGCGCGGGGCAGAACATTTGCCGCCCCCCCAGGCCCCGGTTTCGGAGGAGCACGCGGTTCCGGCGATCATCCGCTTGTTACGCACCCATGCGCCGGGCGAGATTAGTCTCGCCTGTACCGGCCCTTTGACTAATCTTGCGGCGGCTTTAATCCAAGCCCCCGATATCGCCCCGCGCCTTGCCCGCATTATCGTGATGGGGGGCGGCGTCGCCCAAGGGAACGCAACCCCTGCCGCGGAATTCAACTTCCTGACCGATCCGCACGCGGCGGAGATCGTCTGCCGGAGTGGTGCGCCGCTAGAGATTATTCCGCTTGATCTAACCTGGCAGGCGGAAGCCAGTCCCGCCCGCTTGGCCCCCCTTGTCGGGGTCGAAACCCAGGTTGCCCGCACCACTTTGGCGATGATGGGGGCGTATGGTCGCCGGGGCCGCCATACCGATAGCGACGGCCCACCCCTACACGATCCCTGCGTCATTGGCCATTTGCTTTGGCCCGATCTGATGCGGGGTAAGACCGGCGGCGTTTCGGTCGATGTGCTGCCTGGCCCGAATGAGGGGCGTCTCACCGTCGATTGGTGGGGTGTCGCCAAACCGCCCCTCCCCCCGGCGAGGATCTTACTGGATATTGACGCCGATGCCTTCTTCGCGCGCCTGTGCGAACGGCTGCTGCGGTATCGCGACGCATGATTACGGTTTTCGGCTCGATCAATCTCGATCTGGTCGTCCGGGCACCCCATCTGCCGCAGCCGGGGGAAACGGTCGTTGGCGGGGCTTTTGCCGCGCACCCTGGCGGTAAAGGGGCCAATCAGGCTTTGGCTGCCCGCCGTGCCGGAGCGGATGTGCGGCTGATCGGGGCGGTCGGGGACGATAGTTTTGCGGTCCCTGCCCTGGCCTTATTGACCGAGGGCGGGGTTGATCTGACCGGGGTTCGTACCCTTTCCGGCGCGGCCACGGGGGTTGCCTTGATCGCTGTCGCGGAAAGGACGGCAGAAAATCAAATTCTCGTCGCCTCTGGGGCCAATGCCCTGGTGCGGGCGCAGGATCTGCCAAAGCTTGGCCCCAAGGATTGGCTGCTCATGCAGGGGGAACTTGATTTGGCCGAAAGCCTGACCGCCGCTACCCTCGCCCGCCAGGCCGGAGCCACGGTGATCTGGAACTTAGCCCCCGTACCGCCACAGGGGGTACCCGCTGATCTTGCCGCGTGGCTTGATCTGCTGATCGTGAACGCTGGCGAGGCCGCCGCCTTGACCGGCGCGGGAACCGCCGAGGCTGCGCTGGCCGCTTGGCCGGGCGATATGGTCATCACCCTCGGTGCTACGGGGGCAATTGCCCGCTTATCAGGCGATACCATCCGCGCCCCTGCGCAACGCATAACTCCCGTCGATACCACCGGTGCCGGGGATGCCACAGTCGGTGCCTTACTCGCTGCCCTCAGCCAAGGTACCCCGGCGCTTGAGGCACTGACCTTCGGGCTAACGGCAGGCAGCCTCGCTTGCCTTGCTCAGGGGGCACAGCCGAGTTTTGCGACGCGGGCAGCGATTGAGGCGTTTCGAGCGAAAGGGTAAAAGCCTACTCCGGCTTCGCCTCTGCCCCGCCCATCGTCTGGCTACGGTCCAGTGCCCGTTGCAACCGCCGGGCGGCCCGGATCGAGAGCGGGATGGACGCTAGGTACAGCCCCAGCAGGACCAGCAGGGTCAGCCATGGTTCGGTCGCCAATCCCGCCGCAATTCCCCCGGCAGCCAACATAAAGGGCAGCACCAACCAATTGGGAATGCGCACCTTTTTGAAGGAAAAGGTGGGGATGCGGCTGACCATCAGACCGCCGACGATCAAAAGCCAAATCCCCAGCAACAGCGGCCGCTTCAGCAGATCGAGTTGAAACTCGAAATAGCCCATCAGCGGTAAAAGCGCCAGAGCGGCCCCGGCGGGAGCCGGAACGCCGGTAAAAAAATTATACGTCCATGGGGGGCGCGCGGTATCTTCCAGCGCGGTATTAAAGCGGGCGAGCCGCAAGGCCATGCAAACCGTGAAGAAGAGCGCAACCCCCCAGCCAATGCGCCCGCCGTCATTCAGCCCCCAAAGAAACAGAACGACCGGCGGCACGACACCGAAGCAGACGAAGTCCGACAGGCTATCAAGTTCAGCCCCAAACTTCGACGTGGCATTCATCAGCCGGGCAAGCCGCCCATCCAGCCCATCGAAAATCGCGGCAAGGAGAATGGCAACGACGGTCGCCTGCCACCGCCCCTCCAGGGCAAAGCGCACTGCCGTGAGGCCAGAGCAGAGCGCCAGCAGGGTCACCATATTCGGGATCAGTCGGTTGATCGACTGCGCCCGCAACCGGCGGGGCTGACGGGTCGGACGGCGACGGAGCATTTAGCTGGCAAACCCCGGTCGCGGCGCTTCCAAGTTGGTGAGATCGGCCAAAACAGTTTCCCCGGCCACCATGCGCTGACCGATGCAAACCTGGGGTGCAACCCCCTGGGGCAGATAGACATCAACCCGGCTACCGAAGCGGATCATCCCGAAGCGGCTGCCCGCCGTCATCGCGTCGCCAGTGCCGACCCACCACACGATGCGGCGCGCCACCAGCCCAGCAATCTGTACGACGCCGATCGCCCGCCCATCCGGCAGATCGAAGACGAGGCCGTTACGCTCGTTATGCTCGCTGGCCTTATCGAGTGACGCATTGAAAAACCGCCCCGGCCGATAGGCCATATGGCGAATACGGCCCGTCACCGGCGCGCGATTCACATGCACATCGAAGACATTCATGAACACGGCAACACAGGGCAGCGGCTGATCGCCAAGGCCGAGTTCGGAGGGTGGCACGGTCGGCCCTAAGCTAACCACAATCCCATCCGCTGGACTGACGACCAGCCCGGCCCGCATCGGCGTGACCCGCACCGGATCGCGGAAGAAATAGACGCACCAAGCGGTCAGGATGACCCCGATGAAGCCAAGCACCCCATGGATCGTCGCCAAGATAATCGTCGCCACGGCGAAAATGGCGATAAAGGGCCAGCCTTCGCGGTGAATGGCGGGAAACACTGTGGGCCGCATACCAGATACCTCCAAACCCTTGTCTTAGGACACCCGTGCAAGCCAACCCGACTGTTGGACCGCTCCGCAAACCATGGCACTATAGGCCAGCGTGGGGCACGGGCAGCGTGTCGGCGCATGGATCGCTAGCTTCGTGGACCCGTCGATGCAACCCAACGAGAATATCAGCCTTCTGGCCAATCAGAAACTCCCGCTTGCCATGCACAGTTTTGCGGTAGGCGACGACGGGCGTCTGGTCAAGAAACTTCTCGCACGCATCGCCTTCCACTTCACCTTCGATGGCACGCTGTACCACGCGGTGGCCTTGCAGGGCGAAGACGGGGGGATGGTCGAAATTTGGACCGACCTTGGCGGAATTCCCTATTCTGCCGAAGGGGTTGCTCGCCGCACTGATGTGGCGGAAATCATCTATGCTACGCGCGATCTGCCCGATTTGCGCGTTAGCGTTGGCGAAAAACAGCACGTCTATCTTTCTGCTAATGCGCGGGTGGAGAATGCCACCACGGCGCACGCCATTCTGGCAACGGTTACGATACTGGTTGCGCAGACCCGCCCTTGGCTTGATCTCTTGGCTGTTTATGGTCTCGGCAACCCGGCAAAAGCCGCCTGAGCGGAGCTACTTTGTTGGCGGCAGGCTAAAGACCTGTCCCGGATAGATCAGATCCGGGTCGCGGATCTGATCACTATTGATAGATCACCGTATAGTGAACCCCGCCGCCATAGATCCGGCGGGCAATGCGCCATAGGCTATTGCCTGGCTGCACGATGATCCGGCGACCGTCGGCGGCCAAGCGCACCTGTTCCGGCGTGGCGCGCGCGAAGGGAAGCTCTAACCGCTGGGCGACTTTGCCTTGTGGGGTTAGCAGATCGACGCGCAAGGTGGAGGGGCCGGTTGGCACCTCTCCCTCCGGGCGCAGCCGCCACAGGCCATTTCCCCCCACCTCGGCATCGCCGATGGGATTATTGTTCACATAGGCCCGAATGCCGTGCCCAGCTTCGCCCCGCCCGGCGAATTGTAGGCTGCCGTCCTGACCATAATCGATGGTATCGACCGTCAAGCGTCCTGACCCGCCGAGGTCGGAGGGGGCCTGAAGCAGGGTGCTGCCAGAGGTACCGTCGCGGTTGACGACCAAGGCCAGGGGGCGCTCCGGCGTCGGTGCAACCGCAGGGTCGGTGGCGGGATTGGCAGCTGCTGGGGCTTTGCCTGCTGGGATCGACAGCACGACCACTTGGTCGGAATCCACCGCCGCCCCGCCCGGCGTCACCGCCGAGAGCGAGAGTTCGCGGTCGCCACTGGGCAGGGGACGGTCGGGCAACAGCACCCATTCACCGCGCTTATCGGCGGTAACGGTGCCAATCGGCGTATCGCCATCCAACACGGTCACATTGGCTTCCGGCTGCGCCCGCCCGGCAATCACGGCATCTCCCTGCGGATTGACGCGAACCACATCGAAACTCGGTTTGCTATCGGTCGGAACGGCGGCAGGCACCGGCGGGACTGGGGAAACCGGATCGGCACGCGGTGCTGCGGCAGTGGGCGGCGGCTCGGCCAGCGACGGTGCTGCAGCTGCCGGGGCCGGATCGGGCACGATAGCGGCTTGCGCCGTCGGCGGTGGAACTGCGGGATCACTGACCGGCAGCGGCGATGATGCGGTCGCCGGGGGACCGCTAACCGGGGGTGGCGTGAGGGGGGCTTCGGCCGTGGTCGGCAGGGCCGGCTCGTCCCGCGACGGGCGGTTCAGCACCAAGGCGGCAATCACCAGAAGCAAACCGACGAGGCCGAGCAAAAAGGCCCGACGGCTGGAAAAACGTTCCGACATATGTGCTTCGATCCCTAAAGCCTAAGGCTTGTACCGGCCCTTCCGGGGCGGATACCCTACTATGGACGCCCCCGCACCGCAATCTTGCGGCGGCCCCGGTCTTCATCAAACGCGACGGCGACCGGAACCTTGCGCCGCCCCCCGGCCTCAGGCTATCCCTCAAAAGGGTAACTTTGGAGGCGAAATGACTTCGATCAAATCCGTTTGCGTCTACTGCGGTTCGGCCGGGGCAGTAGATCCGGCGTTTCGCGAAGCGGCGACAGGCTTGGGCCAGTTGCTGGCCGCCAAGGGCATCGATCTTGTTTATGGTGGTGGCCGGGTTGGGCTAATGGGCCTAGTGGCCGATGCCGTCATGGCCGGCGGCGGGCGGGTAACCGGGATTATCCCAGAGTTTCTGGATAATTACGAAATCGGTCACCCCGGCCTGAGCGAGCTGATCGTCGTAGATACGATGCATACCCGCAAGAAGCAGATGATGGACCGGGCCGATGCTTTCATCGTCCTGCCCGGCGGTTTCGGAACGCTGGAGGAACTGTTTGAAGTGCTGACCTGGCGGCAGTTACGCCTGCACGACAAGCCGATCCTATTGCTCGATCTTCCTGGGACAGATGGTCGCGGTTTTTGGGAACCGTTGCAGGCCCTACTGACCCATATCATCGACCTGAAGTTCGCTAAACCTGAAACCGCCGCGCTTTGGCAAAGGGTCACCAGTCTCGATGGGGTCTTACCCGCCCTTATGGCCGCCCCAGCGCCGACGGTGCCGGTCGAAACGAAATGGTTCTAGGCAGGCCGGTTCGGTCTTGCGCGCCCCGCGCGGTCTGCTAGTCTGCCGCGCGATTTTCGTACCGTCGGTATAGCCGATACGGATCGCAACGTCGGCCCCGCGCCGACCAGCACCGCCAAGCTGGAGAGCTGATTCCATGAGTAAGATTAAGGTCAAAACCCCGCTGGTTGAATTGGATGGGGATGAAATGACGCGCATCATCTGGAAGATGATCCGCGAAGAACTGATCCTCCCGTTCCTCGATGTCGACCTGAAGTATTATGACCTCGGCATGGAATACCGCGATCAGACCGACGATCAGGTGACCATCGACGCCGCCAATGCGATTAAGCAGTATGGCGTTGGCGTTAAGTGCGCCACGATTACGCCGGACGAAGCCCGCGTGAAGGAATTCAATCTCAAGAAGATGTGGAAGTCGCCGAACGGCACGATCCGCAATATTCTGGGCGGGACCGTCTTCCGCGAACCGATCATCTGCAAGAATGTACCGCGCCTTATTCCAGGCTGGACGCAACCGATTGTGATCGGGCGTCATGCGTTCGGCGATCAATATAAGGCGACCGATTTCGTCGTGCCGGGTCCGGGCAAGCTGACCCTGACCTTCACGCCGGACGATGGCAGCGCGCCGATTACCCATGAAGTTTATAAGTTCGAGGAATCGGGCGTGGCCATGGGCATGTACAACGTCGATGAATCGATCAAAGGCTTCGCCCGCGCCTGCCTGCACTACGGTCTGTCGCGCGGTTGGCCGGTCTATCTCTCGACCAAGAACACTATCCTCAAGGCCTATGACGGGCGCTTCAAGGATCTGTTCCAGGCCGTCTTCGATGCCGAGTTTAAGGACGCTTTCGCCGCCAAGGGCATCGTCTACGAACATCGCCTGATCGACGATATGGTCGCCTCGGCCCTCAAGTGGTCGGGCGGCTTCGTTTGGGCCTGTAAGAACTACGACGGCGACGTGCAGTCGGACTCGGTCGCCCAGGGCTTCGGCTCGCTGGGTCTCATGACCTCCGTGCTGCTCACCCCGGACGGGCAGACCGTGGAAGCGGAAGCGGCGCACGGCACCGTGACCCGTCATTACCGCGAGCATCAGAAGGGCCGCGAAACCTCCACCAATCCGATCGCTTCGATCTTCGCCTGGACGCGCGGCCTGCAGTATCGCGGCGAGTTCGACGGCACGCCGGACGTGAAGGAATTCGCCCTCACGCTGGAACGGGTCTGCGTGAAGACCGTGGAAACCGGGTCGATGACCAAGGATCTCGCCCTGCTGATCGGCCCGGATCAGCCCTGGCTGTCGACCACGCAGTTCTTCGCCAAGCTGGCAGAGAATATGCGGAAAGAAATGAAAACCGCCTAAGGCGGCACGGCCCCGCCGGGCAACGGGCGGGGCCGTTTTCATTTGATGCCCATGACCGACCTCGGCCTGCATTTCCTGATCGGCCTTCAGCCGACCCCCGACCTTGCCGCACACGACAAGGCGCTTCTTGCCGACGTGCGCCCGGCAGGAATTACCCTCTTCAAGGGAAATTTCGACCATGCGGCCCCAGAGGGCCGCTGGCGGCAACGGCTGGCAGATTTGCTGAAGCGCGCCCAAGATGCTTTGGGGCGCGACCGTTTCTTGGTGGCACTCGACCATGAAGGCGGTCGGGTGCATCGCACCCCTGCTGCGGGCATTACCCATTTCCCCTCCGCCCGCGCTTATGCGGATCGTGCCGAAAGCGTTGCCCGCATCATGGCGGCAGAGCTGGCGGAAATCGGCGTCAACTTCATTCTCGCCCCGGTCTGCGATATCGACTCGAACCCCGCCAATCCCGTGATCGGCGACCGTAGTTTTGGTCGCGACGCTGATAGCGTGACCCGCGCCGCCCTAGCCTTTCTGCGCGGATTGACGACGGCAGGAATGCTGGGCTGCGCCAAACATTTTCCAGGGCATGGCGCGACCGATCTGGATAGTCACCATGCCCTCCCCCGGTTGGATTTCGACCAAGCGGCGCTGATGCAGCGCGAACTTTTGCCGTTCAAAGCCTTGATTGACGCCGGCGTTCCCGCCGTGATGACGGCGCATATTCTATTTCCGCACCTGGCCGGGCAAACACCGGCCACGTTGGCCCCGCAGGTTTTAACCCAGTTACTGCGTGGCACGCTGGGCTTTTCCGGGGTTATTGTGTCCGACGATTTAGGGATGAAGGCCATCGCCCCTTGGTTCGATAAACCGGCGGCAGCCGTTCAGGCCGTGGCGGCTGGATGCGATCTTCTCTGCCTGTGCGCGGCCCAGGCCGATACCGGGCGCGCCCGGCAGATGCGCGATGCCCTTGCCCAAGCCGCCGAAACCGGCACGGAGTTTGCTGAACCTTTTACTAAGACCCTTGCCGATAGCCAGGCGCGCCTAAGATTGTTGCTAAATCGCCTCATAATGTAACAAGCCTGTCTTACCAGGGGTGCGGCGACTCGCCATTTCGCGTTAAACTGTGGTAGGGAAGCTGCATCGATACCCAAATATATCACTGGGGTCCTTGCCAGAGTATCGGTAACGGATCACGTCTTGGGAAGAGCGTGTTAAGGTCTGCCCGGTTGGTGGTTTCAATCTTACGGATGTGACGATGATGAAAGTCCTGCCTTCGCCCGTTATCCGCCTATGCCGTGCGCTGCCGCTCGTGGCGGTTTTGGGCTTGGGGGCCTGCGCGACGTCGCCCTCCGCCGAGAACGACCCGATGGAAGGGTTCAATCGCGGCGTCTTCGCCGTGAATGATGCGCTGGACCAGGGGGTTATTCGCCCGGTGGCCTATGGTTACCGCGAAGTGGTGCCGGAACCGATCCGTGACCGTGTGCGCGATTTCGTCGCCCATCTCGCCTCCCCCGTCGTGCTGCTCAACGATCTGTTGCAGGGTGAATTCGACCGGGCCGGAACCACCTTTACCCGCTTTTGGGTGAATACGATTGCCGGGCTAGGCGGGCTGGTCGATGTCGCCTCCTCGGTCGGGATCCAGCGCCACACGGAAGATTTCGGCCAGACCATGGCCACCTGGGGGGTCAACGACGGCCCCTATATTGTGCTGCCGCTGCTCGGCCCCTCGAACCCGCGCGATGCGATTGGGCGGGTGGTGGATATTTTCACCGACCCGATGACCTATGTCTTCGGCGCGCATGGTCCGGATTGGGCACCCTATGCGGTGACCGGCGCGCGGATCGTCGATGGTCGGTCGCGGATCATTCGGGAATCGGATGACCTCCGCCGCAATTCCTTCGATTATTACGCCACAGTGCGCAGCGTCTATCGCCAGCAGCGCGCGGCGGAAATCCGCAATGGCCGCCCGACGCCGGGGGCCATTCCCAGCTATCCGGGGCAGAGCGGTAATTAAGCCGCTTTGCCCGATCCTGATTGTTTCAAGGAGCCTCAATGATGACGGTATCGCGTCGAGCGGTCGTTCTTGGAGGGGCGGCAGCCGCGCTTCTTCCTGCCTTTGCCGCTCAAGCCGCCGATATTTCCAAGGAAGCCAAAGAGCTGGTCGAAGCCCTCGGCGTTCAGGCGATTGCAACCATCAACGATGACCGCTTGGGCGATGCGGAGCGCCGGGAAAAGTTCAGCAAGCTGCTGGTGGACGGGTTTGATATTCCCGCTATCGCTCGCTTTTGCCTGGGCCGCTACTGGCGCGCAGCCAGCGATACGCAGAAGGCCGATTACCAGACGGCTTTCCAGCAGATGATTATCGCCGTCTACGCCTCGCGCTTCCGCGAATATCGCGGCGTCAGCTTCAGCGTTACCGGCAGCCGGAATGAAGGCGACGATCACGCGATTGTCACAAGCAGCCTGCAACAGCCCAGTTCCAGCCAAGCCGCGCGGGTTGAGTGGCGGGTGCTGAAGCCGCAGGGCCGCGTGAAGGTAGTTGACGTGATCGTTGAAGGTGTCAGCATGTCGCTAACGCAGCAGCAGGATTTTGCGGCGGCACTGCAGGGCAATGGCGGCGATCTCGATAAGTTCATCGCCGACTTGAAGAAACGCACCGCCGCTTAGGATTTCTGCCGCCGTATCCGGGCCAGGCGACGAGGGAGAGAGCGATGGTGAGTTGGATCGCCTGCATCGGGGCCTTAGCCCTGGCGCTCGTCAGCCTATTCTACCCAACGCGCGCTTGGATGCGGGTAAGCTTTGCCGGGCTTGGGCTGCTAGGGGCGGGATACGGGGCCTGGGCGCAGGATGCCGGGGTGGTGACGGCCTTCGGCGTTCTCATCGCCTTGCAGATTGCAACCACTCTTTCGCTGGCCCGATTGGTGGAAAGCGCCCGCCGATCAGGCGATACTGATGTATCCTTAGACTGGCTGGTCTCCTCGATGACCCCGCAGCAGTTTCGCGCGGGGGAGACCCTGTTTCGGGCCGGGGATCGGTCGGATGCGATGTTTGTCGTTAAGTCCGGAACCATCCGGTTGGTGGAATTCAACGCCACGCTGGGGCCGGGTCAAATGTTGGGGGAAATTGGCATTTTCTCCCCTGCCGGTAAACGCACGGCCTCCGCCGTTTGCGAAACCGATGTGGAACTGCTGCATTTGTCTGCCCAACGGGTGTTCGAGCTTTTCGCTCAACAGCCGGACTTCGGCTTCCAACTGATGCAGCTCATCATCCGCCGGATGAACGAGCGGGTTCAGGCGCATATGGCCGAACAGCGCGAAGTCGAGCGCCGGGCCGAGATTGAAAAGCAGAATACCCGTTTGGCCCTGGCGGATACTTTCGAGGTTTCGGTGCAGCGTGTGCTGTCCGGCGTTACTAATTCCGTCGGTCAGATGCAGTTCTGCGCGCAAGCGATGTCGAGTGCGTCGGAGCAAACGCGGGAACGGAGCCATCTGGTCTCTGCAGCCCTGCATTCCGCCCGAACCTCTACCGCGCACATGGCCCAGGCCGCCGAGGGGTTAAGCCAAGCCATTGCGGGTATTCATCGGCATGTGGAAAGTTCTGCGGATATCGCCCGCCGCGCTTCGTCGCAGGCGCAGTCGGCCAATAGCACGATCGAAAGCCTGAATGCCGCTGCCGCACGGATCGGCGATGTGGTGGCGCTGATTACCGAAATCGCCGAGCAGACCAATCTTCTAGCGCTGAATGCCACCATCGAGGCCGCTCGCGCCGGGGAAGCTGGGAGAGGTTTTGCGGTTGTTGCGACCGAGGTGAAGAATCTGGCCGATCAGACCGCGCAAGCGACGGAAGAAATCACCGCGCAGATCGAAAATATGCAGCAGGCGACCGGCGCAGCGGTAACAGAAATTCAGTCGATCAGCTCGACCATTTCCAATATCAATGAAATTACCACGACGATTGTAACTGCCATTCAAGAACAGCGCGGTGCTTCGGCCAAAATTTCACAGAATGTTACCCAAGCAAGCGCCGATGCCGACGAGGTGGCCCGTCATATTGCTCAGATCAATAATTCGGTTGGCGAGTCGAGTCAGGTCGCGGCGCAAGTTTTGCTCACCGCATCTGACCTAGTCCGCGATTCGGATATTCTACGCTCCGAAGTCAACGGCTTCTCCAGCCAAGTGCGGACCAGCTAGCGTCGCGCGGCGGGTTACGCGGCCCTATCGGGGGCGGCTTCATCGATCCAGACCAACAGGGCTTCTACCGTTGTTTCCCCCAGGCTGACCAAGTCACGGGCTTGAGCGGAAAGGGTGGCTACCTCCCCCGCTTTGGCGCTGACCACCACCCGTTCCGCCGCCGACGCCAGCGGGCCAAGGCCGAAGTTCGCCGCCGTTCCATACAGATCATAGGCTTGCCGCAGGGTTTCTTCGGTGGGGCGACCACGGGTGCTGCGGATCGCGCGCGTGCACCCCTGGACGACTGCGATGACATCGCCGATCAAGCTGCGCAAATCGCGCGGCGGCAGAATTTCCCGAAGCTCCATCAGCCGGTTAACGTCGAGCGGGCCACCCCGTCCGAAAATCCGCCGCTCCGGCCCCCCTAATCTCTCTGCGTGCATTCCGAAATCCTCGTTGATGTCGGTCATCCTATAGGCTGGTAACGTTGGTTCGGCTCCTGTGGATGCAACCCATGTCATCCTTAGTCGATATATTTCCCAAACCAGTCTTATCAAAAATGTAAGACATTGGCCAGAGCCAATTATAATCAAAAGATATTTTGGTAATTTCCATCAAATGCGATCCAGTATGACAGGGCGTTCCGCCACTGCCGCCGGGCTTCGGCCTAGACAGACGCTCGGCGGAACGCTAGGACTAGGGGGACTCAACGGGGTGCCCGATTTCCTAAAGGGCTGAGAGGCTGCCGCCAACCCGCCGAACCTGATCCGGATGATACCGGCGGAGGGATTGAGTGACGGCCCCGCGCCGCCCCTCCCCGCCGCTGGGGGGGAATATGATGAATAAGCTGCTGCCCGCGCTCTTTGCCTCGGCCCTTACGGCCCTCGCCGTTCCTGCTACGGCCCAAAAGCCCGATCTCACCGTCTATACCTATTCCGGCTTTGCCGCCAAATGGGGGCCAGGACCGCAGCTAAAGGCGGGATTCGAGGAAAGCTGCGCGTGCACCGTGACTTTCGTTGGGGTGGACGATGGGGTGGCCCTGCTCACCCGCCTGCGTCTGGAGGGGGCCGCGACCAAG
>CAZNVY010000014.1:24968-49521 GCA_964576605.1 uncultured Elstera sp.
TGTGGGTCTCGATCAAAACCTTACCGTCGAAGCGGCGGCCACCGGCCTATTTGCACCGCATGGGGTTGATCTGACCAAGTTGGCGCTACCGGTTACCTGGACCGATGCAAGCTTTCTGCCGTTCGACCATGGGGCTTTCGCGGTCGTCTACGATACCAAGGCACTGGCCCAGCCGCCGAAGAGCCTGAAGGAACTGGTTGAGGGAGACCCCCGGCAGAAGATCATTCTGCAAGACCCGCGCACCTCTACCCCCGGCCTTGGAATGCTGCTCTGGGTGAAGGCGGTTTACGGCGATGCGGCCCCCGATGCTTGGGCCAAACTGCGCGGGCGTATTCTGACCACCACCAAGAGCTGGGGCGACGCCTATAGCCTGTTTACCAAGGGGGAAGCCCCGATGGTGCTTTCCTATACCACTTCGCCTGCCTATCACCTGATCGAAGAGAAGACGGATCGCTATGCGGCCGCCATCTTCGCGGAAGGCCATTATCCGCAGATCGAGGTGGCAGCCGTGGTTAAAACCGGCAAACAAGCCGCGCTGGGCCAACGCTTTTTAGCCTTCCTGGTCTCGGATAAAGCGCAAGCGGTGATCCCCACCACCAATTGGATGTATCCGGTCACGGCCAGCGCCCCGCAACCCGATGTCTTCAAGGCGCTTCCCAAACCGGAGAAAACCCTGCTGCTGCCCGCCGATCAGGTGGCCCAGAACCGCAAAGCCTGGACCGATGAATGGCTGCGGGCCTTGGCGCAATAGCCGCCGATAGATGCCCGCCCTTCTATGCGGGGTGCTGCTCCTCGCGGGGTTAAGCGCCGGGATTGGCCCGCTGCTGGCCCTTGGTCTTGACGGCGGGGGTTTCGGTGCCGTGGCCGCGGCGCTGGTGCACGACCCTTATCTGCATCGGGTTATTCGCTTTACGGTGGAACAAGCCGCGCTATCCACTGTGTTAGCCGTGCTGGCGGCGGTGCCGGTTGCCTGCGCCCTGGCGCGGCGGACGCGGTTTCCAGGGCGCGGGTTGATCGTGCAGATGTTTGCCGTACCGCTTCTGCTGCCGGCCCTGGTCGGGGTGCTCGCGCTGGTAACCCTGTATGGGCAGCAGGGATGGGCCGCCCAGCTGATCCGCGCGGTTGGGGGCGATATGCCGCCGCTCTATGGTATGGGCGGGATTCTGCTCGCCCATGTGTTTTTTAATCTGCCCTTGGCCGTCCGGCTGTTGCTGCGCCCGCTGGAGGCCATACCGGGGGAAAGTTGGCGGCTGGCGGCGCAACTCGGCTTCGGCCCCTGGCAGATTTGGCGCTGGATCGAGGTCCCGGTCCTGCGGCGCAGCCTGCCCAGTGCTGCTGCGCTGATTTTTCTGCTCTGCGCGGGCAGTTTTACCATCGTCTTGGCGTTGGGCGGCGGGCCGCGGGCGACAACGTTGGAAGTGGCGCTCTATGAAGCTCTGCGCTTGGATTTCGACCCGCGCCGCGCGGCTTTGTTGGCGCTGCTGCAAAGCCTGCTGTGTCTGCTGGTCGGCGCGCTGGTCTTTCGCCTAACGCCCCCGTCCCTGCCCCTTAGTCTCGGCCCAAATCGGCTCGTTCGGCGTCCCGACACGGGCTTTTGGTCGCTGCGACTGTTGGATGGGCTAACGCTTGGTCTTGCGACGCTCTTCGTCGGTCTACCGCTTCTCGGCCTATTGGTCGCTGGGGTACGCGGGCCGGTAGGGCGGGTTTTAAGCGACCCCGCCCTTTGGTACGCCCTGGGGAATTCCCTGCTGCTGGTCCTACTGGCTGCGCCAACAGCGGTGGGTTTAGCCCTCGCCTTACTGCTGGGGGCGCGACATCTGCCCGATCAGCTGCGACGCTTGGCGGCAGGGCTAGGGAGTTTGCCGCTGGCGCTGCCGCCAATCGTGATCGGCACGGGTTGGTTCATTCTGGTGCGACCCTTGGTGTTCGGCCCGTGGGTGGCGACCCTGCTGACGGCAGCGCTCGCCGCGATGATGACCCTACCCTATGCTGTGCGCGCCCTTGGCCCGGCGGTCTCGGCGGCAGCGGCGCAGCATGATCGGCTCTGCGCGGCACTGGGGTTAAGGGGCTGGCAGCGGTTCTGGCTGATTGATCTGCCGGTCCTGCGCCGACCGTTGGCGACGGCCTTTGCTCTGGCTGCGGCGCTGACCTTGGGGGATTTCGGCGCGGTTGCCCTGTTCGGGGCTGCCGAAACCGCCGCTTTGCCCCTGCTGTTGTTTAGCCGCATGGGCAGCTATCGGTTCGATGAGGCCGCCGTGATCGCCCTATTTCTGCTGCTGGTTGGGCTGAGTATCTTTTGGGGGTTAGAAAAGGGGTTAGGTCGTGACCATCGCGCTTGAGGTGCAGGATCTGCGCTTTACCTATGAAAATATGGCGATGTGCTTCGACCTAAGGATTCCGGCCGGCGACTGCCTAGCGCTGATTGGCCCCAGCGGCGCGGGCAAATCCACCTTGCTCAATCTAATCGCCGGGTTCGAGCAGCCGGAGGGCGGAACGATCCGGCTGTTAGGGCGGGAGGTAACCGGGTTACCCCCCGCCGCCCGGCCGGTGACTAGCGTTTTTCAGGAGAATAATCTTTTCGATCATCTCGACTGCGGCACCAATATTCGCTTGGGGCTGCTGCCGGGAAAGACCGACGGGCGCGCCGCCCAGGCCATGGCCGAGGCTGCCCTGGCGCAGGTCGATCTGGCCGGATTCGCCCGCCGCCCCGCGCGGGAACTATCGGGCGGTCAACGGCAGCGCGTTGCCCTGGCCCGCGCCCTGGTCCGCGCCCCGACCTGTCCGATCCTGCTGCTAGACGAACCTTTCGCCGCCCTTGGCCCGGCCTTGCGCCGCGATATGTTAGCGCTGATCGATAGCCTGCGTGCCACCCATGGTTTGACGGTCTTGCTGGTCAGCCATCACCCCGACGAAGCCCGGCAGGCCGCGCGCACCTCGGCCTTCCTGGAGGACGGGCAGATTATCGCAGTGGAGCCGACCGACCGGCTGCTCGCCCGCACCGATCTTCCGGCCCTAACCGCCTATTTGGGAACGCTTTAGCTATTTAGCCGGAACCACGCCCGCTTCTGGAACGATGCGGGTTGTAACCTCCAGCACCTTGCCCAGGGCGTCCAAACGGCGATAGACAGCATCCCCCAGCACAACCGATCCGTCGGTCGGCAGCGATAGTGTTAAGAGATCGCCATCGACCGCGAGAGCGACGTGATCCAGAACCCCCGGTGCCCCGCCAGATAGAAGATAGCCGAGCCGTAGCGCAATCCCCACGGCCGCCGCCATCTGCAAATGCGCGGGCGGCAGCAGTTGCGTCGGCACCGTATCGGGTAGGGTGTCGCGGCTAGCCCCGTAGCGCATCGCAATTGCCGTCGCTAAAAAGGCGCGGCCAGGGTGATCGATTCCCGACAGTTGCCCCTGCAATACCCGGCGATAGGCAAGGGCCACGCGATAATCGGGATGCTCGGTCCAGGCGATGTCCGACAGGCGGCAGGCGGCTTCGGTCAAGCGCCGCAGCACTGCATCGCCCGGCGGCAATAACGGGGCAACGAAACGCAGCAGCTCGGCAGGGTTTAGCGCAAAGCGGCTGTCACCGACGAGGGTTTCGGAACTGGCCATCAACGGGTCTTGCGCGCGTACGGCTGGGTGCAGGCGGTCGAACAGAGCGCCTTCGCGCAAGCCTGCCGCCGAAAATACGATCGTGGCGGGTTTTGCGACGGCAAAAAGCTGTTCATAGACCAGCGCCGCCCAGGGCAGAGTATCGGCCCGGCGGCGGGACACGTCTGGACGGCGGCGGATCGTCTCCTTATCCATACGGTGGATCCGTTGGAAAAAGCTGGCCGCCGTGGCCGCCGGAACGGCGTAATGGTGAATAATGTGCAACGGATAATGCCGCTGCTCCATCATCATGCGGGCCAGGGTACGCCATGCCCCACCAACGGCATAGAAGTTCCGCCCTTCTAGGCGATGCAGCCAAGGCACATCTTGGAGCGCTTTTTTAATCAGGCCCGCGCCACGCCGAACCGATTGCTCGGCCACATCCATCAGACGGAGGGGGCCGATGGGTAGGGAGATTCGTTCTCCCAATACCCCATCGGCCACGTCGATTAGCTCCAAACTACCGCCGCCCAGATCGCCGACCACCCCGTTGGCATCGGGGATTGCCGACAGCACACCTAGTGCAGAAAGTCTAGCTTCTTCCGTTCCCGGAATAACGGTTACCGGCAGGCCCATCACCCGTTCGGCTTCGGCAACGAAGCTCGGCCCATCCTCGGCATCGCGGGTTGCGGCGGTCGCATAGATCAGGGTTTCGCAGACGTTCATCGCCTGGGTCAGCGCCTTAAAGCGTCCCAGATTGGCAATGGCCGACCGCCGCCCCTCCGGATTGAGGCGGCCCGTTGCGGTAATCCCCCGCCCAAGGCCGCACATGACCTTTTCATTAAACAACGTCAGCGGGGCGCGGGAACTGTCCCGATAAACGACAAGGCGGCACGAGTTGGAGCCGATATCAATAATGGCGATCCGTTTCGAGATAGGCATCCAGGGTCAATCCCCAGCAGACAGCAGCGCCAACAGACGTGCTTCTGCGTCAAAAGATACTGAGCCAGCGCCGGTTTCTGGGCAAAAACGGCGCTGGCGCGACACTTAATCCTTCGGCTTTTGCCGGGCGCGCGGCTGCGTTGCCCGGCGCTGGCCAGAGCCACGCCCAGACAGGCTGGGATTGGTCATAAAGAAGGTATGGGCGGAGAATCCATCCAAAGATTCCGACGGGCGGACATAGCTGCCATCCGGCTGTAAGAACCAGGTTTGGGCTTGATCTTTCAGATTCCCGGCCATGCTTTGATCCAGGATCTGCTGATGAACCGTGGGGGTTTCAATCGGTACGAGGGTTTCAACCCGCCAATCCAGGTTACGCGGCATCCAATCGGCGGAGGAGATGAAAACCTTGGCGTAGCGCGACGGTAGCTCGTGACCATTGCCAAAGCAGACAACCCGGCTATGTTCCAAAAACCGCCCAACGATGGATCGAACCCGGATATTCTCAGACAGGCCCGGTACGCCAGGGCGCAGGCAGCAGATACCGCGCACCACCAGTTCCACTTTCACCCCGGCATCGCTGGCGCGGTACAGCGCATCGATAATTTCCGGATCGACCAGGGCATTCATCTTCGCCCAAATAGCGGCGGGACGCCCTGCGTGCGCGCAATCGATTTCGTGCTGAATATGCTTTAGCAAGGTTGGGCGAATGGTGAGCGGGGCAATGGCAATTTTTTCAAGCCGGTCCGGGTTGGCATAGCCGGTCATGAAATTAAAGACGCGCGTTGCGTCGCGGCACAGCACCGGGTCGCAAGTGAAAAACGATAGGTCGGTATAAACCTTCGCCGTTATCGGATGATAATTGCCGGTGCCAAAGTGGCAGTAGGACCTAAGGTCGCCGCCTTCACGCCGCACGACCAAGGATACTTTGGCGTGGGTTTTAAGATCGATGAACCCATAGACGACCTGTGCCCCGGCGCGTTCGAGATCGCGCGCCCAGCGGATATTGGCTTCTTCATCGAAGCGGGCCTTGAGTTCGACCAAGGCGGTGACCGATTTGCCCGCCTCGGCGGCTTCTACCAGCGCACGGACGATCGGGCTATTGTCGGAGGTGCGATACAGCGTCTGCTTAATCGCAATCACCGCCGGGTCCCGCGCCGCTTGCAGCAAGAACTGCACGACGACATCGAAGCTTTCATAGGGGTGATGGACAACAATATCCTTTTGCCGGATCGCGGCAAAACAATCGCCGCCATAGTCGCGGATCCGTTCCGGGAAACGGGCGTTATAAGGCGGGAACAGCAGGTCGGGGCGTTCGTCCACGATCATCTGCTTGACATCGGCCAGCCCGACGATGGCGGAGGTATCAAAAACATCGGC
The DNA here is from genome assembly GCA_964576605.1 of uncultured Elstera sp. Classification (GTDB taxonomy): domain Bacteria; phylum Pseudomonadota; class Alphaproteobacteria; order Elsterales; family Elsteraceae; genus Elstera. The sequence goes on from CAZNVY010000014.1 coordinate 30,876, forward strand.
ATGGGCGACGGCGAGCTGTTCGATCACGAAGGCCCGCAAATCTTCCGGCATCCCAGCATTCACCACCAGACGGATCACCGACCCCCGGCGACGGCGCTTGAGGGCCGATTCAAACAAGCGGACCAGATCTTCCGCTTCCTCATCAATTTCCATTTCGCTGTCGCGGTTGATGCGGAACAGCCCCTTGGACAGAATCTCGAAACCGGGGAACAGCCGATCTAAGAACAGGCCGATCAAATCTTCGACGGCCAGAAACTTAATCCCCTCGCCGCTCGGCATCTGAATAAACCGGCGGATTTGCGCCGGCTGCGGCAGCAGCGCGCGCATCACCTTACCGTCGGTCGGGCGCACCATCTGAATAACCATGGCCGATCCGCGGTTCGGAATGAACGGGAACGGGTGCGCCGGATCGATCGCCATCGGCGTCATTACCGGAAAGATCTGCTCGTCAAAGAAGCTGGAGGCCCAGGCCCGTTCCTCGGCGATCAGCGCAGCAGGATCGGCCAGCGTGATCCCGGCGGCAACCATTTCATCACGCAGGTTTTGCCAGGTGGCTTCCTGCGTATCGGTCAGATCGCGGACCGCTTCGCGCAGTTCGACCAATTGTTGCGCTGGGGTCAGACCGTCCTGGCTAACACCGGAAACCCCTGCCGCAACCTGTCCCTCCAGCCCGGCAACCCGGACCATGAAAAACTCATCGAGATTAGCCTCGGAAATCGACAAAAAACGCAGCCGCTCTAACAGCGGTTGGCGCACATTGCCCGCCTCCTCCAAAACCCGCCGATTGAACGCCAGCCACGATAACTCACGGTTGATAAAACGCTGCGGCGACTGTTTGCCGATGGTCGGCAGCGCGTCGGTCGGCGTCGGGGCAGTTTCGGGCAGGGCGGCGGTCATCGCATTCCTCGTATCGTCGCAGGGCCTGATCGGCGGCTATAGCACACTCATGGCATCGGGAGCATGACAGGTTGATGACGGCGCGCAATCCCGATGCGGCTATTCGGGGCCATTCCGCGTTTCCGGCGCGGGCAGTACCCGGCGCGCTAACGCAAGCGTGATCGGCTTCTGGGCCGCCAAAGCGGCTTGGTTCAAATCCTGCGCCAGATCGGCGATTGCCGAAAAGCTGCGCCGCACGCGCGGTAGTATATAGGCTAGAACCGCCGGATCGACCGCCGCCCCCTGGTCGGCGAGATGCTTGACCAGCAGCGCCGAGAGAAGATCGTCATCCGGCGGGCCAATCTCCACATGCGGCAGGGCGGCGAGGCGCGACGCCAGATCGGGCAGGCGCACTGGCCAGCGGGCGGCGGGATCGCGCGCGACAATCAAGGCCTGCGCCCCCCGCTCGCGCAGAAGGTTCAGCAGATGGAACCAGCTTGCTTCCGCCGCGGGTTCGGGCGCAGGATCGGCCCCTAAATCCAGAAGCAACCGCCCGCCAGGCGGCACCAGCGCATCGAGATCGACCAGTAGCCCAGGCCGTGCGGCACGCGCGCCGCTGCGCGCGGCCCAAACCGCGGCCAAATGCGATTTTCCGGCCCCGATCGGTCCCGACAGCGCCAAAGCCGGCGCAGGCCAATCGGGCCAACGGTCGATCCACGCAACCGCCAGGGCATTGCAGGGGCTAACCAAAAAATCTTCTGCCGCGACCGCCGGTCGGAACTGAAGCGCCAGCGGCAGCTGTTGCGGCGCTGGCGTCATAAGCGGCCTAGGCGGTTGGGGTCGTATAGGGTCGATGCCAGATAGCGGCCAATCCCAAACCGTGCCAAGACGCCGATCACCGCCATCACGGGCACCGCCAACAAGACGCCGAGAAAGCCGAATAACGCCCCGCCCGCTAGCAGGGCAAAGATAATCCAGACCGGATGCAACCGCACCCGATCCCCGACCAACCACGGTTGCAGCACATAGCCCTCTAGCACCTGACCGACCCCGAAGATCGCGGCCACAAGGATCACCGGCAGCCATGCATCGAACTGCAATAGGGCAAGACCGATCGACGTGACCCCGCCGACGAAGACCCCAACGAAGGGAATGAAGGATAAAAGCCCCGCCAGCAATCCGATGATAATGCCGAAATCCAATCCCGCCGCGCGCAAGCCAATCGCATAAAACATGCCCAACGTCAGGCACAGCAACGCCTGCCCGCGCGCAAAGCCGGAGAGAATCGCATCGATCTCCCGCGCTTGCTCCCGGATCGCCTCGGCAGCGTCCAGCGGTAACCATGAATCGATGCGCGCCACCAGCTTGTCCCAATCGCGCAGCAGATAAAAGGCAACCACCGGCGTTACGAAAATCAGCGACAGGATATTGACCACCGCTAACCCCCCTGCCAACAAATTGCCAATCAGTTGCGCCACATAGGTTAGGGCTTTGCCCGCATCGGCTCCAGCCGCAGCGCGCAAATCCAGTAGTTCGGCATCTGATACGCCAAACTCGCGCTGGGCCTCCAATAGTAGAAAATTGGCGCGCTCCTGCACTGTTAGCAGCAAGGTTGGTAGGCGCTGGGCCAATTCCACCGCCTGTACCTGCACAATCGGCACAAACAGCAGAAGGACCAAAAGACAGGTCAGAAAGAAGGCCATCAGCGTCAAGAGGCTTCCCGTGGTGCGCCCCACACCGCGGCGCTCCAGCCAGTCGACGGGCGGATCCAGGAAATAGGCAATCCCTGCCCCTGCCACGAACGGCAGCAAAACCGGGGAAATTTGCCAGATCACCAGCCCGGCCAGCAGGGCAAAGCCGATGACCCAACGCCAGTCGCGTACACTCATGGCCGTCCTTTCGCCCCTTCAATCAACCGATGCCAGCGCCCGGCATAAAAAAGCCCACTAAGGGCCGTGGTCACGATCATCGCCACTTCCAGCAGCAGGGTTACCTGATCGGCCGGGTTTTGCGATAACGGCAGAAATTGTGCTTCAATCGCCAAAATCCAGGCAACTAGAAACACTTGCAAGAACGTATTCACCTTCGATATCAGAATTGGTCGAATATCGAAAGGCCAGCGCCGCCAGCGGCACCAGGCATAGCCGCCCAAAATCATTCCGTCGCGGGCCAAGACCAAGAAGGTCACGACCCAGATGAGCATCCCTTGCGCCGAGAGCACCCAGTACATGCTGACCAGTAGTAGCTTATCGGCCAGGGGATCGAGATAGGTTCCAAGCTCTGACTGTACTTTGAACAGGCGGGCAATTGCCCCATCGACCGCGTCGGAAATCCCGGCAATCGCGAAGAACAGCAGCCCTAGGGCGTAATCACCACGCAAGACTGCCGCAACCGTCACCGGCACAAGCAGAATACGGGCGCAGGAAATAAGATTGGGCAGATGGCGCAGCAGCCACGCCTCCGTTACGGTGCTTTGGCCGGGGTCGGCGCGGGAGTAGGGGGCGTCCCGCCTCCGCCCGTAAACCGCAGAACATAGCCCTCGGCATCCTGTGACAGGCGCAGTTCCCGTTGCGCCAAATTCTTCGCCGCCTGATCGGCCGCCGTGGTGAGCGCCAGATCGATGGTCGCCTCGGTCCGGGTCATCGACAAAAGCTGTGCCCCCCGCACGCCGGGCACGGCTTCCAGCCGCTTTTTAACCTCGATCCAATCCTGCAAGCCGCGCAACGGCACTTTCACGGCCAGAGTTTCGATTATCGCTGTCGCATCGCCACCGATGGGGCCACCTGCGGCTTGCGCCGCTTTATCGGCCCGCCACTGCCCCTCTAACTCGGCGACCATCCGGGTAATGATCCGGTCAAAATAGGCTTCCCGGCTCTCACCAACGGTCTGCGGAAAGCGTTCGTTGAACACGGGTTGGCCCGACCGACGCAGGGTGAGGCTGCCCCCATCGGCGGCGGCCACAAACTCTGCCACCAACCCATCGAACGCATCATAGCGGCGCAAGAGCGGGTCGAGTTTCAGCGGGGTCGCATCATAGGCGGAATTTGGGGTAATCACCGCCGCATCGGCGGCATCCCCTACGGGCAGGATCAGCGGCACTAACCCGGTTTTTAGCGGACGCCCAGCGAGGGCTACCCGCCAAGGGTTGGCGGGTTCCCAGAGCATGGCGTTATCGCCGTCCCGGTAGAGCGGCAGCACGATCAACGGCTTCGGCATACTGCGGATTTCTTCAGCCCCGGCCTGACGCAGCAGCGCGCGCACCGCCGCCGGACGGAACCGATAGGTGAGCGTGCCAAGGTAGCGCACTGGCGAACTCGTCTCCCGCTCGACCTCGAACCCCTCCAGCAGCGGGGCAATGTCCTTATCGGTTAGACTGAGCAGCCGGGTCGTATCGCCGCCAAGGGCGATCCGCTCGACCAACCGCCGCCAGGCGCGCACCTGCCCTTCGGCAATGCCCGTATCGCGCGCCTGGGCTGCCGTGGCCGCCGTTTTATCGATGGCGATGCCCGTCACGCTATAGCTTTCGTCGGCGGCCCAAGCGCCCCCTGCCCCAACGAGCAAGACCGACAGAAGCAGACCTGAAACGAAATGACGAGCGCGCATCCGTGAAGTTCCTCATATCGCGGCGAAAACTCGCCCTATACCGCTTCCTTGTAGCCCAGGGCAGGGCCGGAAGTCATCCGCCGAGATGCACCCGCCCCGCATTGCAATCGTCGTCCGATCCGCTATTGTCCGAACCAACTGATCGGGTGGTCCGGCTGCGGCGGGAAACCCTTGTCTTTCGGGCGATAGAGGTGCGCTATTTCTAACGAACGGACCTACCGGCACGCCGGTGTTGATATTGATGCGGGCAATGCCCTGGTGGAAGCGATTAAGCCGCTGGCAAAGGCAACCGCCCGGCGCGGTGCCGATGCGTCCTTAGGCGGTTTCGGCGCTTTGTTCGACCTTAAGGCCGCCGGGTTTACCGATCCGCTGTTGGTCGCGACCACCGATGGTGTCGGCACCAAGCTAAAGCTGGCGATCGACACCAACTATCATGAAACGGTCGGCATCGATCTGGTCGCCATGTGCGTCAACGATCTGGTTGTTCAGGGGGCCGAACCGCTGCTGTTCCTCGACTATTACGCCACCGGCAAGCTCGATGTTGCCGCCGGACGCGCCATCGTTGCCGGGATCGCCGAAGGGTGCCGCCAAGCGGGCTGCGCGTTGATCGGCGGCGAGACGGCGGAAATGCCGGGCCTTTATTCCGATGGCGACTACGATCTGGCCGGGTTTTCGGTCGGTGCGGTCGAGCGGAGCAAAGTCATCACCGGGCGCGAGGTTGCGGCGGGCGATGTGGTGCTGGGCCTGCAATCGAGCGGGGTGCATTCCAACGGTTTCTCCTTGGTCCGCCGGATTCTGGTCGAAGACGGTGTGGCGCTAGACGCCGATGCGCCTTTCGCCCCCGGCACCAGTGTCGGGAAAGCGCTGCTGACGCCAACACGCATCTATGTGAAGCCGCTGCTGGCGACAATGCAAACCGTTACGGTTAAGGCCATGGCCCATATCACCGGCGGCGGGTTGACGGAGAATATTCCCCGCGTTCTGCCGGACGGTCTCGGCGTTGCGCTGGATGGTAACGCCTGGAAATCCCCCGCCGTTATGGGCTGGCTGTTCAGCCGGGGCGTGGCTGTCGCCGAAATGGCGCGCGTGTTCAACTGCGGCCTCGGTATGGTTGTGGTCGTGGCGGAGAAGGATGCGGAGGCTGCCCTCGCCGCTTTGACTGCCGCCGGGGAGACGGCTTTCCGCGTTGGTCGCGTCGAAGCCGCCACGGGCGCGGAACGGGTTCACGTTCAATCGCTTGAGGCCGCATGGCGCGCGTAAAGCTCGGCTGCCTCATCTCAGGGCGCGGCTCTAACCTGCAAGCCTTGATCGACGCCTGCGCCGATCCGGCCTTTCCGGCGGAAATCGCTCTGGTGATTTCCAACAAGCCTGGGGTGCTGGGGCTGGCGCGCGCCGAAAAGGCGGGCATCCCAACCCAGGTGATTAGCCATAAGGATTTCGACGGCCGCCCGGCCTTCGATGCTGCTTTGGACCAGAGCTTGCGCGCGGCAGGGGTGGAGATCGTTTGCCTTGCCGGCTTCATGCGCCTGCTGACGCCGGAGTTTGTGACGGGCTGGGGGGATAGGATCCTCAACATCCACCCCTCCCTTCTTCCCGCCTTCAAAGGATTGGATACCCACCAACGCGCGCTCGACAGCGGGGCGCGGTTTGCGGGGTGCACGGTGCATATCGTCCGCCCGGAAATGGATGAAGGCCCCATTCTGGTACAGGCCGCCGTGCCGATCCTGGATGCCGACACGGAAGAGTCGCTGGCGGCGCGTATTCTAACCGCTGAACATCGCGCCTATCCCGAAGCCGTGCGCCTGCTCGCCTTAGGAAAGGTGACTGTAGACGGGTTGCGCTGCCGTATCGATGCCTCGGCCGACCTAACCCTGCACTTTAACCCGCCAATCCGCTGACGGGAGATTTTGATGGAAAAGATTCCACTGACCGCCGCTGGTCCAAGCCTGTCGCGCTTGGTCTGGGGCACCTGGCGGTTGCTTGAGCAGCCGGAGATTCGGGAACCAAAGGCCCTCGCCGCGCATATCGACCTCTGCCTTCACTTAGGCATCACCTCCTTCGACCTCGCCGACCTGTACGGCGGGTTCGGGGTGGAGGAAGCCTTTGGGCGCGGCTTGCAGGCCTGGGCGGGGGATCGGTCGGCAATTCAGCTTGTCTCCAAATGCGGTATCCGCCCGGTTACGGCCGCCCGGCCCGACAATCGGGTGAAGCATTATGATACGACGCGCGATCACATTCTGCGTTCCGTCACTAATAGCCTGCGGGCGCTGCATACCGAGTATCTCGACCTGCTGCTGATCCATCGGCCCGATCCGCTGATGGATGCCGACGAAACCGCCGAGGCGCTACAGGAGGTGATGGCGAAGGGCTGGGTGCGCCATGTTGGCGTATCCAATCATTCGCCCCGTCAGGTCGCCCTACTGCAATCGCGCCTGCTGGTGCCGCTAGCGACCAATCAGGTGGAATATTCCATTCTGCATACCGATCCGCTGGAGGATGGCACCTTCGATCAGATGCAGGAGTTGCGGCGCGCGCCGATGCTCTGGTCGCCGCTCGGCGGGGGTGATCTTTTCAATACGCCAGCCCACGAAGAGCTACGGCAGACCCTCGCGCGCATCGGCAAGGATTATGGCCATACCGATATCGGCACCACCGCGCTTGCTTGGGCGCTAACCCATCCATCGCGCCCGGTCGCCGTGGTCGGGACCGGACAGGGGGGCCGTTTGGCCCAATATCGCGCCGCCCTCGACGGGCTTGCGCGGCAAGATTGGTTTGCCCTGCTGGAAACCGCCCGCCGCCAACCCGTTGCCTGAGCAGCCGAATTCAGGTATTCAGCCACAGAGATCACGCCAAGGAGGGGCAGAATGGCCAATAATTTCGCCGATATGGAAAAGCGTCACGCGGCTTTCTATAACAGCGTTCTGAAGGGAATGACCGGCACGGGGATCGCCGTGATCCTGCTGTTGGCCGTGATGGCGATTACGCTCATCTAACGGCACTCCCCAGCCCATAAAAAAACCCCCGACCGGGTTGCCGGTCGGGGGTTTTTCGCGTCCGCGGGGGATTAGCCGACGATTTCAGTGCCCGCGAAGAAATAAGCGATTTCAATCGCGGCATTTTCCACCGAGTCCGACCCATGGACCGAATTGGCTTCGATCGATTCGGCGAATTCGCGGCGGATGGTGCCGGGTTCGGCCTTCGACGGATCGGTCGCACCCATGATTTCGCGGTTGCGGGTCACGGCGTTTTCGCCTTCCAGCACCTGCACGACGACCGGACCGGAAATCATGAAGGACACGAGTTCGCCGAAGAACGGACGGGCCTTATGCACTTCGTAGAATTTTTCGGCCTGGGCCTGCGACAGCCACACGCGCTTCTGGGCAACAATGCGCAGACCGGCTTCCTCGAAGCGGGCATTGATCTTGCCGGTCAGGTTGCGGCGGGTGGCATCGGGCTTCAGGATCGAGAGGGTACGTTCCAACGCCATGTCGGCTTAACTCCGGTTGGTTGCGATGGATAAGGGCGGCCCGCGACTTGCGGACCGCCCTTTCCGGTCTTGAATTGCGTGCGCGTTATAACCGCGTCACAGCCCCCGAAGCAAGAAGCTTCGCTACACCGAGAAATACTTCGCTTGCGGGTGTAGTACGACAATGGCGGAGGTTGACTGTTCGGGATGCAGCTGATCTTCGTCCGACAGATCGACGCCGATCTGCTGGCCGTTCAGAAGTTTCATCAATAGGTGCTGATCGGCAAGATTAGGACAGGCGGGATAACCGAAGGAATAGCGGCTGCCGCGATACCCCTGCTTCAGCATTTTCTCCATATCGCGGTCGTCTTCCGCAGCGAAGCCAAGCTCGCCCCGAATGCGCTTATGGACATATTCGGCCATCGCTTCCGCCATCTCCACACCAAGGCCGTGGAGGTAGAGGTAATCCTGATAGCGGTTTTCGGCAAACCAAGTGCGGGCGGTATCGGCGACCTTCTGCCCCATGGTCACCACTTGCAGGCCGATCACGTCGCGCTGCGGATCGTGAATGTCGCGGAAGAAATCGGCGATGCACAGGCCCTGATCGCCCGCTTGGCGCGGCAGCGTAAAGCGCCCGGCTTCGGTCACCCCGTCTTCCTCGAACAGCACAACATCATTGCCGTCGCCCGCGCATTTCCAATAGCCATAGACGGCCTGGGGCTGAAGAATATCGTCGGCGGCGCAGAGATCCAGCATCCGCTTTAGGATTGGTTTTACCTCCTGTGCCGCCCAGGCTTTGAACTCGTCCAAGGTCTTCCCCATTTTGCGGAAACCCCATTGGAACTGAAACAGCATAGTTTCATTCAGATAGGGTACCAGCGTCGCCGCCGGAACCCGCGCCAGCACGCGCGGACCCCAGAAGGGCGGCAGCGGCGGTGTTACGTCCCGGTGTAGCTCCTGACGGCGCAGGCGGATTTCCTCGGCATCCACCGGGCGGCGTTCGGCGTTGGCAGCCTGGCCCAGAATGCGCTTGGTATTCGTCGGGCGGCTGGCACGCTTTTCCTGGGTTTCCGCAACGAAATGATCGAAGCTACCGCCGACCACCTTATCCATCAGCGCTAGCCCATCGAAGGCGTCGCGGGCATAGGCGACGCCCTTGCCGCCGTAAGCGGTGACGCAATCTTCCTCGACGAATTTGCGGGTCAGCGCCGCCCCACCCAGCAGCACCGGCGTCTCCAGTCCCTCGCGGCGTAATTCTTCGAGATTGTCCTTCATAATGACCGTGGATTTCACCAGCAAACCCGACATGCCAATCGCATCGGCCTTATGCGCCTTCGCCGCCTGAATGATCGTGGCGATCGGTTGCTTAATGCCGAGGTTGACCACCCGATAGCCATTGTTGGTGAGAATGATGTCAACCAGAGTCTTACCGATATCGTGTACATCGCCCTTCACCGTCGCCAAGACGATGGTGCCCTTTTCCTGCCCTTCGATCTTTTCCATGAAGGGTTCGAGGTAGGCGACGGCGGTTTTCATCGTTTCCGCCGATTGCAGCACGAAGGGAAGCTGCATCTTGCCCGCGCCGAACAGTTCGCCGACCACCTTCATGCCGTCGAGCAGGAAAATGTTGATAATGTCCAGCGGCGGATGGGTCTTCATCGCCTCGGCCAGATCGTCTTCCAGCCCCAGGCGGTCGCCGTCGATGATCCGATCTTTCAGGCGTTCTTCCACCGTTTCGGCGCGCTTTTTAGCCACTTTGGCCGCCGATTGCCGCCCTTCAAACAGGGCGATAAAGGCTTGCAGCGGGTCATAACCCTCGCGGCGACGGTCGAAGATTAAATCTTCGGCAACCTTTACCTCTTCTTCCGGGATCTTATGCAGCGGCGTGATCTTGGAGAGATGCACAATCGCCCCAGTCATGCCCCGCCGCACCGCATGGTCGAGAAAGACCGAGTTCAGCACGTGCCGCGCGGCGGGGTTAAGCCCGAAGGAGATATTCGACAGGCCCAGAATGATCTGGCACTCCGGCATTTCCTTGGAAATGCGCTCGATGGCATCCAGCGTCCAAAGGCCAAGCTTGCGGTCGTCCTCGTTCCCCGTGCAGATGGTGAAGGTCAGCGGGTCGAACATCAGGTCCGATGCTGGAAGCCCAAAGCGGTTGACGGCGAAATCATACAGGCGGCGGGCGACCTCCAGCTTGCGGTCAACTTCCTTCGCCATGCCTTCTTCATCGATGGTCAGGGCGATAACGGCGGTGCCGAACCGCTTGGCCAGTTCCATGCGCTTTTCCGCCGGACCCTCGCCGTCTTCAAAATTGATCGAATTCAGGATCGCCTTGCCGCCATAGAGCTTTAGGGCCGCTTCCAGTACCGGCAGTTCAGTCGAATCGATCACCAGCGGCGCATTCACCGACCCGCGCATCCGCGTGACCGCCTGGGTCATATCCTCAACTTCATTCCGCCCAACAAAGGCGGTGCAAAGGTCGAGCGTGTGCGAGCCTTCCTTCACCTGCTCCCGCGCCATGGCGACGCAACCGTCCCAATCACCTGCCTCCTGCAGCTCGCGGAACTTCTTCGAGCCATTGGCATTGCAGCGTTCGCCGATTGACAAATAGGCATTTTCCTGGCGCAGCGGCACGGCCGAATAAAGCGAGGCGACCGACGGCACCCATTGCGGCACCCGTGTTTTCGGTACCGGACGGCCAAGGGAATTGCCGGTTTGCGGATCGAGCCGCCGAAGCATGGCATCGAGCGCGCGGATATGGTCCGGGCGCGTACCGCAGCAGCCGCCGACCATATTGATGCCATCCTCGCGGATAAAGCGTTCGAGCCACGTCGCGAGTTCCTGCGGGGAGAGCGGATAATGGGTCTTACCGTCCACCAGTTCCGGCAGGCCGGCGTTGGGTTGGACGGAAATCAGGCCCGGCCAGTTTTCGCCCAGCCATTTCACATGCTCGGCCATTTCCTGCGGGCCGGTAGCGCAGTTTAACCCCATAACGTCCACATCGAGTGAATGGATCACGGTTGCAGCCGCAGCGATATCCGCCCCCACCAGCAGCGTGCCGGTGGTTTCTACGGTTACCTGCACCATCAGAGCGATCTGCCGCCCCGCTTCCTGGCGGGCACGTTTGCTGCCATTCACGGCGGCCTTGATCTGAAGCGGATCTTGGCAGGTTTCGATCAATATGCCATCCACACCACCTGCAATCAATCCGGCGGCTTGAATGTGGAAACTATCCTCCAGGCTTTGGTAGTCGATATGCCCAAGGCTGGGAAGGCGCGTGCCCGGCCCTATCGCGCCAAGAATGAAGCGCTGTCGCCCATCGGCCTTAAACTGGTCGCGCGTTTCGTTGGCATGGGTTGCGGCCAGGCGGTTAATCTCGAAGGCTTCGTCGTGGAGGCCGAATTCGGCCAGGGTCAGCGGCGAGCCACCGAAACTATTGGTCTGCACTACGTCCGACCCGGCACCATAGTAATTGCCGTGAATTTCGCGGACGATATCCGGGCGCGATTTATTCAGAACCTCGGTGCAATTTTCCTGCCCCAGGAAATCCCGCTCCAGATCGAGGTCCATCGCCTGCACCAGCGCCCCGGTGCCGCCATCGCAGAGCAAAACCCGCTGCTTAAGCGCGGTTAGAAAATCAGCCATAGCGCGGTTCCCTTAAACAGTCGCTGGGGCACGAACCCCAAGGCGTCGGCAGATCGCGAGCGTAAGGTCGGCCCGGTTCAGCGTGTAGAAATGAAAGTCGGTAATCCCCTCGGCGCGCAGCTTCAGCACCTGTTCCGCCGCGACCGACGCCGCGACCAGCTTGCGCGTTTCTGGATCGGCATCCAACCCGTCGAACGTATCGGCCAGCCATTGCGGGACCGAGGTGCCGCAGGCTTTAGAGAATTTTAGCACCTGTCCAACATTGGTAACCGGCAAAATGCCCGGCACGATGGGAATAGCAATCCCAGCCCTGCGGGCCTTTTCCAGGAAGCGGACAAAAATATCCGTATCGAAGAAATACTGCGTGATCGCCCGCGTTGCCCCGGCATCCACCTTGCGCTTTAACACATCGAGATCCGCATCGAGCGACTGGGCCTCCGGGTGGCCTTCCGGGTAGGCCGCCACCGAAATCTCGAAGGGCGCAATACGCTTCAGCCCCGCCACCAAGTCGGTGGCATAGGCATAGCCGTCTGGCGTCGCCTCATACGGCCCGCCGCTCGGCGTGTCGCCACGCAGGGCAACAATATGCCGGATACCTGCCGCCCAATAGTCGCGGGCAATCGCATCGATCTCCGCCCGTGTTGCTGCAACACAGGTGAGATGGGCTGCCGGCTCCAGTTTGGTTTCCTGGCGGATGCGGCGGACAGTAGTATGGGTGCGTTCGCGCGTCGAGCCGCCCGCACCATAGGTGACGGAAACGAAGCTGGGGGCCAATGGGGCCAGCTTCTCAATCGCCGCCCACAGCGACACTTCCATCTCCGGGGTTTTCGGCGGGAAAAACTCGAAGGAAATGGCGAGATCGTCGCTCATGACAGGGCCTCTTTCACAGAAGAACGGGTCGGGATAGCGCCCTTGGACTGGGCTGACCATAGAATGACGGTAAGCGGTTTGCCGGGCAGAACCTGGGACTCTTCGACATCGAGGCCCGCCGCAGCGGTCCAAGCGTCGACATCGGCCTGTGGAAAACCAAGGCGGCGATGGGCATGTCGATCACGCAGCTCCTCAAGATCATGCGGGGCAAAATCAACGACAATCAGCTTGCCGCCGGGGCGCAGCACGCGCGCGGCCTCCGGGTCTTCAAGGTAATGCAGCACCTGATGCAGGGTGACGGCATCGAAACTGCCCGCCGGAAACGGCAGCGCGTACAGATCGCCTTGCCGGACCGAGCAATTCTTCAGTCCAGCCTTATCGAGATTGGTGCGGGCCAAGGCCAGCATTTCCCGCGACAGATCAAGGCCAATGGCCCGTTCGGCGCGCGGGGCCATCAGTTCCAGCAGCCGCCCGGTACCGGTGCCAATATCGAGAATATCGCCAAACGGCCCCGGCCCCAACCGCGTGAGAACCGCGGCCTCCACCTCGTTTTCCGCCACATGGAGGGTGCGGATACGGTCCCAATCGGCGGCATTTTCATCGAAATAGCGCGCCGCACTCTCGGCCCGTGCTTGTTTCACCGCGTGTAACCGTTCGAGATCCAGGGCGATCTGAGCGTCTTGAAGGGAAAGCCGTTCGACCAGACCCCGCGCCAGGGTTGCCCCCAGCCCCCGCTGGCTTAGGCGAAAAAACGCCCATGACCCCTCGCGAAACCGCTCCAGCAGCCCTGCATCGCAAAGGACTTTCAAATGACGCGAGACACGGGGCTGACTTTGCCCCAGAATCGCGGTGAGATCGCTGACCGTCAGTTCCGAGTCGGCGCAGAGCACCAGCAGGCGCAGGCGAGTTTCTTCCGCCGCCGCACGCAGCCGCTCCAGAAGTAGGTCGAGAGGTTCCAAATCGGTCATAAGAAGATATAAATATATCCTTATGTGTTTGTGAAGCCCTTTTTACGCCTTACCCGCCGAACAAATGCTTGGCCTGCCACGCGAGACCCGCCGCCACACCGCCGAAGGCATCGAAGGGCGTTAGTTTCGCCTCCGGCACCCCGGCGGCAATGGCGCGCTGGACCAGGGGCATAAGCGACGAGCCGCCGGTTAGGATAACCGCTTCAATATCCTGCCCCGTGACCCCCGCAAGATCGAGACAGCGGCGCACTTCGGCGGTTAGGGCGGCTTCGGCGGCGGCCAGCGCCGCTTCCAGCGTTTCGACCGTGAGCGGCAGATGGAAGCCTGCTTCAAGGAAATCGAGTGCCAGATCGTACGTGGGCGCGCTGGACAGCCCGATCTTCGCCGCTTCGACTGCGGCCGCCAGCCGATGGCCGTCGCGCTGGTCCAGTACCCGATGCAACCGATTGAGCGGCACGGCGTTATTGGCTTCCCCCACCATGCGCACAACATCGCGCGTTAGGGCGGGGTCGTAGAGGAAGCCGATTTCGGCCCAGGTGGCGAGCTTGGAATAGATCCAGTTCGGCGGGGTTAGCCCATTGCGCAGCAGCGGCTGGTGATAGCCGAGCATCGGCATAACCTCTGCCAGTGATAGCAGCCGGTCAAGATCGGTCCCCCCTAAGCGCAGACCGCCATTGGCTAGAATATCGGCGGCCTGATCGGCGATGGAGGCACGGTCCGGACGGGCGCGGATAATGGAAAAATCCGATGTGCCGCCGCCGATATCGGCGATCAGCACTAAGGTTTCCCGCACGATCTGCCGCTCGAACGCCAAAGCCGCCGCGATGGGTTCGTATTGAAACACAACCTCTTTGAACCCAACGCTCTGGGCGATGCTTGCCAGCACCCGCTGGGCGTCGGCATCCGCCTCCGCATCGCCATCGACAAAATGCACGGGGCGACCGTGGACGAGTTGATCGATCTCCTCCTCCAACGCCGCTTCGGCCCGCGCTTTGACGGTACGCAGATAGAGACCGATGATCTCGGTAAACCGCCAGCGCCGCCCATTGGCCAGGGTTTCTTCCTGGATAAGGCTGGTACCCAAGGCCGACTTCAGCGACCGCATAAGCCGGCCTGGCTCCCCCTCCAGGTAGGCGCGCATTGCCGCCGTGCCGATTTCGACGCTTTTATCTTCGGATTGAAAAAACAGTGCGCTGGGAATGGTCCGCGCCTCTGGCTCCAGGGGCAGGAGACGCGCAGCCCCATTCTGTACAATCGCCAGGGCCGAATTAGAGGTTCCGAAATCAAGCCCGCCCGCCGCCATCATCCACCCGCCTTTTCCCAGGGACTGCCAAAAGGGCGCGGACCCTAACGAGTGCGCCCGGTCCTGTCCAGGTCAAAATGCCGATTCCCTTGACCCGGCAGGCGAAACGCGGGATTTTCTCCATCCATGGATGATGCAGTGCAAAAATCGACCGCGAACTTAGCGCTACCGCGCTTGGTGAGGGGCTTCACCGAATTCCGCCGCGATTATTTCGAGCGGGACCGCGCGCTCTATGAAGACCTAAGCCATAAGGGTCAGGCACCGGACGTGATGATCGTCGCCTGTTCCGATGCCAGGGTCGATCCCGCGATTGTAACGCGCACCGAACCGGGCGATCTGTTCGTTATTCGTAATGTCGCCGCCATTGTACCGCCGCGCGAGGCCGACCGGCACTATCATGGTACCTCTGCGGCCCTAGAATTCGGCGTGAAGGGGCTAGGCGTCGGACATATCGTTATTCTGGGGCACGCGCTCTGTGGTGGCCTTAACCATCTGCGCGACCGCGCCCAGGGGCATAAGGCCGCCGCCGATGCCGGTCGGGCGCAAGCCGAAAGCGGGTTTGAGTTTCTATCCGATTGGGTGCAAATCGCCCTCCCCGCTTTCGAGGCGGTAGAACCGTTGCTGGGCAGCTTACCCGCCGAGGAGGCCCGGCGGACCCTAGAGCAAGCCGCCGTGCTAGTATCGGTCTCTAATCTTCTAAGCTTCCCTTGGATCCGTGACCCGGTAGCCGCCGGAACCCTGCGACTGCACGGCTGGTACTTCGATCTTACCACCGGCGAGCTTTCCGCCTTCGACCATGAAAGCGCCAGTTTTCGCCCTGTGCGCGAACTGCCCGAAGCCCTGCCCGCTGATATTGCTGCCGTAGCGGCGGGCATGATCGCCGACTGCGGGGCCTGCGTGCCGCCCCTCGGCCTCGCCCGTTTCGTGCAGGAAAAGACGAAATTCTGGTGCGAGACGGTGCAGGGTTAACTCTTACCCCCGCGACCGATCCACCGAGTTAATCGACGGCGTGGCCCGCAGCGCCGCGATAATATTCGTCAGGTGGCGCACATCCGTCACCTCGACATCGACCAGCAGCTCGAAGAAATCGGTGGAGCGCGCGACAAACTTCAGGTTGGTGATATTGCCCTGATTTTTACCGATGACCGTGCCCAGCGTGCCGATGGTCCCCGGCTCGTTGGTTGCGATCATATGCAGCCGGCCAATATGATGCTCTGGCATCGCGGTATCGGTTTCCCAGGCAACATCGATCCAGCGTTCGGGCGTATCGGCAAAACTTTCGAGGTTCACGCAGTCGATCGTATGAACGGTGACGCCCTTGCCGGTGGTGACGATCCCCACAATTCGGTCGCCGGGCAATGGATGGCAGCAGCGGGCATAATGCACGGCCATACCGGGAATAAGCCCGCGCAACGGCACCCCGCCGCCGTCTTTGCGCTTCGGCTTTACCACGGGGGATGCCGGGTTCTTCACGCTCGGCTTCGTGCCGGGAAAGACCGTGTGGATCACTTCGCGCCCAGTGACCAACCCTTCGCCGACCATGGCATAAAGATCGTCAATCGTTGGGGCCTGCAAGGTTTTCAGAACCCCGTCCAGGGCCTTTTCGGTAAAGGCATAGCCCTCGTGCCGAAACTCCTTCTCGATCACCGTGCGACCGAGGGTCATATATTGCGTGCGCCGTTGAATACGGACAAACCGGCGAATGCGCGCCTTGGCCTTACCGGTGACGACGAAATCTTCCCAGTCCGCCGAGGGGGTTTGCCCCTTGGAGGTAATGATTTCCACCTGGTCGCCATTTTGCAGAATCGAGCGTAACTGCACGATCCGTCCATTGATCTTGGCCCCAACACAGGTATCGCCGATTTGACTATGCACGGCATAAGCAAAATCCACCGGCGTTGCGCCGCGGGGCAATTGGATCAACTCGCCCTTCGGGGTAAAGCAGAAAACCTGATCTTGGAACATTTCCAGCTTGGTATGTTCCAAAAACTCTTCCGGCCCAGCGGCATGTTCCAGGATATCCAGAAGCTGGCGCAGCCAGCGGTACTGCGCCCCTTCCGATTTTTTTCCACCCGCCACCGGGGCCGATTGGTCGGCCCCAAGCAAGACCGTATCCGAGCCGCCCTGACGCTTATAATGCCAATGGGCCGCCACGCCATATTCGGCGACTTCATCCATCGCATCGGTGCGGATCTGTACTTCGATACGCTGGCGCTGCGGGCCGATAACGCCGGTATGGATCGACCGATAGCCATTCGGCTTGGGGGTGGAAATATAATCCTTAAACCGTCCCGGCACGCTGGGATAAAGCGCGTGCAGCACGCCCAACGCCTCGTAACATTTCTCTGGGGACGGAACAACCACACGGAACGCGATAATATCTGACAATTGCTCGAAAGCAATATTCTTATGCTGCATCTTACGCCAGATCGAATAGGGGGCTTTCTCTCGCCCCTTTACTTCGGCGTCGATCCCATTTTCGGATAATTTCTTTTGTAGTTCCGAAACAATTTCGGTGACGAGACCCTCCCCGCCGCCGCCGCGCAAATACTCCAATCGCTTTACAATGGAATCGCGCGCCTCTGGGTTTAATTGGGCAAAGGCCAGATCTTCCAGCTCGTCCTTCATCGACTGCATCCCGATGCGGTCGGCGAGCGGGGCGTAGATTTCCAGCGTTTCCGATGCAATCCGCGAGCGTTTTTCAGGCTTCGGGATGAAATGCAGGGTGCGCATATTATGCAGCCGGTCAGCCAGCTTCACCAGCAGTACCCGAATATCCTCCGACATGGCCAGAACGAACTTGCGAAAATTCTCGGCCTGTTTCGTTTGGTCGGATTGCAACTCGATGCGCGTTAACTTGGTCACGCCATTGACCAGACGCCCGATTTCTTTCCCGAAGGCCTTTTCGATATCAGGGAGTTTGACCTCGGTATCCTCAATAACATCGTGCAACAGCGCGGTGACGATCGAGGCGGTATCGAGTTTGAGATTGGTTAAAATCCCCGCCACTTCCAGTGGGTGCGAGAAATAGGGGTCGCCATTGGCGCGGGTTTGCGCCCCATGGGCCTTAAGGGCAAACACATAGGCGCGATTTAGGATGTCTTCGTCCACATCCGGATCATAGGCGCGGACCCGATCAACCAACTCGTACTGACGAATCATCGGCGCTGACGGCTCCCCCTCACTACATCTTAGATATGTTGACACGCCAGGGACCGGGGGCAACAGGCATTCCGCCCGTGACCAACAAAAAACGGCAGCCCTACAGGACTGCCGTTAAAAATCCAACCCCTAAGAGGGTTTAGAGGTCGCCGTCTTCGTCCCCGACCACGGCCTCTTCACCTTCGGTATCGGCTTCCTCGGCATCTTCGCCCCCCAGCACGTCGTTCACGACCATATTGCGGGCAAGTTCCTGTTCCGACTGAATGAAATCGACGATTTCCTCTTCCGGTTCATCGGCTTCAAAGGTTTTCTGATGCCCGCGCACGAGGGAATTGCGCAGCACCTCGTTATCCAGTTTTTCTTCAGCGATTTCGCGCAGGGCGATAACCGGGTTTTTATCATTGTCCCGGTCAACCGAAATGGGCATTCCGCTGGAGATGTCGCGGGCGCGCTGGGCAGCGAGCATCACGAGTTCAAACCGATTGGGAACCTTCTGAACGCAGTCTTCAACGGTAACGCGGGCCATGATCTTCCTTCGCGTAAAATCGAGCCGCCCCGCAGGGGCACGGCAACGCCAGGGGCGCACTATAAAAACCCCTCTTGACAAAGGCAAGAATTAGGTTTGGGGCTGGGGTTAGAATTCCGGCGCTCCCCAGGGGTGGCAATCGTCGGCGGCGGCAAGCGCCGCCAGCAGCGCCGCCACCGCCTCGCCGGTCGTCGGGTGTCGCCAGTCTGGCTGGCTTTCCGCGA
>CAZNVY010000015.1:0-8882 GCA_964576605.1 uncultured Elstera sp.
GTCTGTACCGCGTTCAACGCCGACTTCGACGGCGATCAGATGGCCGTTCACGTGCCGCTGTCGCTGGAAGCCCAGCTTGAAGCGCGCGTGCTGATGATGTCGACCAACAACATCCTGTCGCCCGCCAACGGCAAGCCGATCATCGTGCCGAGCCAGGACATTGTTCTGGGTCTCTATTACCTCTCGATGGAAGACTTCCGCCGCCTGACCGATGCGGTTGATCTTAGCCCGCTGACCGATGCCGAAGTGGATGCGGCGATTGCCAATGGCAAGCTGATCCTGCGTGAAGGTGATGGGGTGAATGCGGTTTACCATGTGAAGCCGTTGGGGGCCGATCTGGCGGCCAAGCGCAGCACGCTCGTTGGTCTGCGCGTACCTTATTACGCCAATATCGCGGAAATCGAAGCGGCGCTGCAGGAGAAAACCCTGCATCTGCACACGCCGGTGCGCGGTCGTTGGACCACGGTTGATGCGGCGGGTAATCTTGTGCAGAAGGACGTGCGCGCCACGGCGGGCCGGATGCTGCTGGGCGAGATCCTGCCGAAAAATGTGCTGATCTCCTTCGATCTAGTCAACCGTCAGCTGACCAAGAAAGAAGTGTCGGCGATCATCGATATCGTCTACCGCCATTGCGGCCAGAAGGAGACGGTGATCTTTGCCGACCGGATGATGGCGCTAGGCTTCGGCCATGCCTGCCGGTCGGGCATTTCCTTCGGTAAGGATGATATGATTATCCCCGACGCCAAGGATGCGCTGGTGGCGGAAGCCCAGGAAAAGATCAAAGAGTACGAACAACAGTATCTTGATGGTCTGATTACCCAGGGTGAGAAGTACAATAAGGTCGTGGACGTCTGGTCGCAGTGCACCGAAAAGGTCGCCGAGGCGATGATGAAGACCATGCAGGCGGTCCATGGGTCGGGTAAGCTCAACTCGGTCTATATGATGGCCCATTCTGGGGCGCGTGGTTCGGCGGCGCAGATTAAGCAGCTGGCCGGGATGCGCGGTCTGATGGCCAAGCCGTCGGGCGAAATCATCGAAACGCCGATCATCTCGAACTTCAAAGAAGGTCTGACCGTGCTGGAGTATTTCAACTCCACCCACGGTGCCCGTAAGGGGTTGGCCGATACTGCGCTGAAAACCGCGAACTCCGGGTATCTCACCCGCCGTCTCGTCGACGTGGCGCAGGATTGCATCATCACCGAAGACGATTGCGGCACGCAGCAGGGGATTACCGTGCGCGCCGTCGTCGATGGCGGTGAAGTCATCGCCCCGCTGGCCGAACGGATCCTCGGCCGGTCGGCGGTAGCCGATGTCATCAATCCGAAGACCGGCGAGCTGATCTGTAAGGGCGGCGAAATCATCGATGAAGACGCGGTCGAAAAGGTCGAAAAGGCCGGGATCGACTCGATCCTGATCCGCTCGGTTCTGACCTGCGAAAGCCATGTCGGCGTGTGTGCGGCCTGCTACGGGCGCGATCTGGCGCGCGGCACGCCGGTGAACATGGGCGAAGCCGTGGGCGTTATTGCGGCGCAGTCGATCGGCGAGCCGGGCACCCAGCTGACCATGCGCACCTTCCACATCGGCGGCGCGGTGCAGCGCGGGGCGGAACAATCCTCGATTGAGGCCAGCCATGACGGGACGGTGAAGTTCATCAACCGCACGGTGGTGATGAACGGCCAGGGCGTGCCAATCATCATGGGCCGCAATGTCGAACTGATCCTGCAGGATGCCGACGGTCGCGACCGTGCCCGTCATCGTCTGCCCTATGGCTCGAAGTTGCTGTTCGATGAAAGCCAGCCGGTGAAAAAAGGCCAGCGCTTGGCGGAATGGGATCCCTATACCCTACCGATCATTGCGGAACAGGAAGGGGTGGCTCATTACGTCGATCTCGTAGACGGTTTGTCGATCCGCGAAGTGATGGACGAGGCGACCGGGATCTCGAACCGCGTCGTCACCGATTGGCGGCAGCAGACCCGCGGGTCGGACCTGAAGCCACGCATCGTGCTGCGCGACGAGAAGGGCGAGTCGATTAAGTTGCCCAACGGGCTGGAGGCGCGCTATTTCCTGCCGGTCGATGCGATCCTGTCGATCGAGAATGCCCAACGGGTGAAGGCGGGCGATGTTGTGGCCCGTATCCCGCGCGAAAGCTCGAAGACCCGCGACATCACCGGGGGTCTGCCGCGCGTTGCCGAACTGTTTGAAGCCCGCAAGCCGAAAGACTATGCGATCATTTCGGAAACCGAAGGCCGCGTCGAATTTGGCAAGGATTATAAGACGAAGCGCCGCATCCTGGTCGTCCCGACCGAGGAAGGGCGTGATCCCGTCGAATATATGATCCCGAAGGGCAAGCACATCAGCGTGCACGAAGGCGACTATGTGCAGAAGGGCGACCTGCTGATGGACGGCAACCCGGTTCCGCACGATATTCTGCGGGTGCTGGGCATCGAAGCCTTGGCCAATTACCTGACCAACGAAATCCAAGACGTGTATCGTCTGCAGGGCGTGAAGATCAACGATAAGCATATCGAAGTGATCGTCCGGCAGATGCTACAGAAGATCGAAATCGACGATGCCGGGGATAGCACCTACCTCATCGGCGAGCAGATCGATAAGCTGGAGTTCGAGGCGGAAAACCGCAAGCTGGTGAAGGAAGGGCTGCGCCCGGCGCATGGTCATCCGGTTCTGCAGGGCATCACCAAGGCGTCGCTGCAGACCAACTCGTTCATCTCGGCGGCGTCCTTCCAGGAAACAACGCGCGTGCTGACCGAAGCGGCGGTATCCGGCAAAACCGATACGCTGAACGGTCTGAAGGAAAACGTCATCGTCGGTCGCCTGATCCCCGCGGGGACTGGCTCGGTCGTGGCGGAATTCCGGCGTGTTGCGGCCGAACGGGACAAGGCCATCCTGGCGGCGGAAGCCCCCGCCGATGCCGCCCTGACCGACGAGCGCGAAAGCGCGTAAAGCGCCAAGCTTTGCAGAAACCCCCCGCTGCCCAGCAGCGGGGGGTTTCTTTTGCAGGGTTGGTTGCGGTATTTTGGTATCGGGATATGATAATCGGGTATTCTCTAGGGAAACCCCGATCCGATGATGACCGCCGATTCTCCCGCCTCGGATGATTTTCTCCAGCAGAAAATCAATGATCTACAGACCATGATTCTGTACTGCGCCCGCTCGGCAAGGTTCGAGTTGGGGGGCGATGTGCTACAAAAATTTGCCAGCATTCTCAGCCGATCAGCGCAACCGGGTGCCGATCGGGCGGCTTTATCGGCGGATGTCATCGGCCTATACGATCACGTGGCGCGCCTGATTGCCCCGGTTACGCCGGTGTCGATTGCTTTGGGGCAGGCGTTTGAAGCCGGGGCGGCGGGCAATCCCATCCGTCGGCTTATTCAGGTGCAGGTCGGCATCCTCACGGTGGCCTTGGTCCTGGTGCTGTTGAACCCGCTGCTAGCCAACCATCAGGCGGTGACGGCAGCGGCAGACGCGCTTGGATTTGCCGCTTGGATTTGGGGCGATATTCTGCAGAGCGCCCTCTATTTCATGATCGGGGTCTTGGGATCGGCAATCTATTCCGTGCGCCAACTTTATTCGCGGGCGCGTGACTATGATCTTTACACAATCGACGCCCAATATTACATCGTGCGCGATCTTATTGGCGGGGTCATGGCCTTTGCCTTTGTCAGCTATTTACAGCCATTTTTGGGGGATGAAAGCCTATTGGCCTCGGCGGGGAGCGCGCCGGGGAAGACGAATCCGATTGATTCTGGGGCGATTGCCTTCTTTGCCGGATATGGGGTGGAGATCATCTATACCGGCCTTGATTCACTGGTCGGGCGGCTGAAGTCGAGCTTGGCGAGCCTGCCCGCGTTTCCTGGCCTGCCGAGCGCCGTCAAGGTCAGCCTGCCGCCGCCCGCCGCCCCGCCGCTTGCCCCGCCCAGCGATTCTGACGCAGCCACGGTCAAACCGGTCGCGGGGCCTTCGGGCAATTAGACCTTTTCCTTCGGCTGGTACGCTAGAAGCGGCGCAAAGTCCGGCTTGGGCGCGGGAAGACGAGGGGGGCGGGCGCGCAACCCATAGGCGGGTGCCCAGGCCCCTGGATCAAAGCGGGTGAAGAATCCGGTTTTTACCCCAGCCAGAACCTGCGCCCCGATCCATTGGGTTAGGGGAAACCAGCAGGGGAGCGCGCAGAACGGGTAGCGCAACCAGGGCAGCAGTTTGGCGTCGGACTGAAAAAAGGGGGTCAACCAGCGACTAGACCATTGGTAGAAGCGTTGCTGTCCCTGCCGGGCACGCTGGTATTGCTGAAGCGCGTGGGGCAAGGGGCGACCATCGATCAGGCAAAGGGCCAGCGTCAAAGCATCCAGCAGTGCCAGATTCGCCCCCTGCCCCAACTGGGGGCTGGTACAATGGGCCGCATCGCCAATCAGCAAAAGGCGCCCGGCCATCGGGCGTGTCAGAACAATGTCGCGATAGCGCGCTGGGGCGAGCTGCTGAGGGTCGGTGATTTGGGCGACCAACGGGGCCGTTTCGGGCCAGAGGCGGCAAACCTGATCGCGCCAAGCGGCCAGATCATACTGCGGCCAGGCGGCAAGGCTGGCGGTCGGTTCACTCCAGAAGAGGGCGGCGCGGCCCCCACCGACCGGCAAGACGCCTATCATATGCCGGGCGGCCTGATAGCGCTGGTCCAGCACATCGGGAGCGAAGCCGCTCCCGGCTAGATCGACCAATCCCCATAAGGCCCCGAAGGGATAGGGCCGATCCCGCTGTACGGTCGCGAGGGCAGCCCGCAGAGGACTATGAACGCCGCTGGCATCGACGATCAAATCGAAGGGACCAAAGCGGCCTGCTGCGGTTTCCACCCAACCGCCGGGGCCATCCGACGCAAGCATCGTCGCGCCCGTAACCGGGGCATCGGTGATGATCTGGATCGGGCGAGCTTGGGCGGCTTGATAGAGGGCGGTAAAAAGCGCCGTGCGGGTGATCCCCAACCCGAAAAGTCCCGGCGCGAGAGAGGCATAGCGCACATCGAGCACGGCAATCGTCCCGCCCACGGCCCGGCCATAGAGTTTTGAGACCTGCGCCCCCGCTGCCCGCACGCTCTGATCCAGCCCTAGACAGGCGAGCACCGATAGGCCGCTCGGTTGCAGCAAGAGACCCGATCCCAGCGGGCGAGGCGTCGCGAAAGCTTCGATCAGGGTTACTCGATGCCCGGTCTCGGCCAGGAAGCAGGCCGCTGCCAATCCACCGACCCCCGCGCCCAAGACAGCGATAGTCAGCGGGACGGATGCGGTGGGCAGCATGGCTTAGGCCTTCGCCCCGACGATGAGCCAGCGGTGCAACAAAAAGCCCATCAGCATTAGAATAAACATGAGATAAGCCATCGGGCGGGCCGAGGCTTCGTGGAACAGCCCCAAAACCACCCCAACCCCCAAACCGACAATGAAGGGCATCACCCCGCCCAGCGCAGAGGCGGCCCCCGCCATATGGGGGTAAGCGGCCAAAGCCCCTGCCATGGCATTGGCACCAACCATGCCGAGGGAGGCGAGAATGACAAAGAGCGGCACGGCGATTCCCGGCAGGCCGAATAGATCGAAACTGGCGGTTATCAGCCGCAAACAGGCTCCGAACAGGCTTAACAACAGCCCATAGGTGAGCATCCGATCCGCGCCAACGCGCATAACGATCCGGCTGTTTACCGCAGAGAGAATCATCATGCCGATCACATTCACGCCGAACAGCAGCCCGAAGTGCTGTTCGCTAACCCCCATCACCGTAATATAAATATGTGGCGTTCCAGAGATATAGGCAAACATGCCGCCATAGATAAAGCCCGCCGAGAGGCAATAGCCCAGAAATGCACGGGCACGCAGCAAGTCGCGGTAATGGCGCAGCGCGGCGCGCAGCGACCCAGGGCTACGCCGGGTCGGAGGCAGGGTTTCCGGGGCCAGCAGCAGGGCGACCGTCAGGCAGATCAGGCCAAAGCCGGTCAGCGTCCAGAAAATCGAGCGCCAGTCGAAATAGACTAACAATTGACCGCCGACCATCGGCGCGACCATTGGCGCGATGCCCATCAACAGCATGAGAATGGAATACATGCGGGCCGATTGGTCGCGGCTATACAGATCCCGCACCATCGCCCGCGCCATGACCGGCCCGGCGGAGGCGCCAATCCCTTGCAGCAAGCGGGCGAGAATCAGTGCCTGCGCGGTCTCTGCCGTTGCGCAGAGGATACTGCCGATTAGATAAAGCCCGATCCCCCCCAAGGTAATCGGGCGACGCCCCCAGGTATCGGACAGCGGGCCATAGACCAGTTGCGCCAGCCCAAAGCCGATCAAAAAAGCCCCCAGCGTCAGTTGCACGGCGGCGGGGCTGGTCTGTAAGGCCCCTTCCAGCGCGGGCAGGGCGGGCAGATACATGTCGATGGAAATCGCCCCAAACATCGACATCAGGCCAAGCACGGCGGCCAGCAACGGAAACGGAAGGGGCGGGGTGCTTTCGGCAGCGGCAGAGCTTTCGTTATTCATGCAACCAATGTGTCGGTCCGCCGGTCGGGGAGCAAGCGGCATTCGGGCGCGGGAGGATAGGGGGGCGCACACGGCAGGTCTGCTCGATTTGCAGGCGATTTAGATTTTACAATGTTATAACATAACAATACTTAATAAAGAATGGAGGTACGCGACGATGAAAACCGCTTTGGGGCTAGCGCTCGCCCTGCTTACCAGTGTTTCTGGGAGTGGCTTGGCTCACGATCACCCAACGTCACGCGGGCGCTTGATCTTCGCCGATCACGAAAAGCCAGAGATAGGCGTCCTCGATCTGGATGAGTTTCAGGTGACACACCGACTGCCAGTACCGAAGCCGAATTCCGGGTTCGCGGCGGTAAAGGGCGGACGTTATGTCGTGGTCAAGACCAATGACGAGGCCGGCACGCTGCAGATTCTGGATACGGGCGTAACGCGTGAACACCATGGCGACCATGTCGATCTTAACAAAGGCTCCCTTAAAATGCTGGGGATGCGCGTTACGGGGGATCGACCAGCCCATGTGGTTTCGGACGATGGATGGTTAGCGCTATTTTACGATGGGCAGCGTCCCTGGGAGCGCCCCAGTGATCCCAAAGCGGTCTTGCTGGAGATTGCAACGCTTGATACCGCGACCCCTCGGCAACTTACCTGGAAAAGCCCGGCCCCTCAGCATGGGATTGCTATTCCGGTCGGTAAAAACCAGTGGCTTATGTCGCTCCCCAACCCGGCCTATGCGAAGGGCGACGATCAGACCGCCTCGTCCCGTCCGAATGGCTTTGCGGTGCTCGATTCGTCCCAAAACTGGCAGACGGTGGCAACTTTCAATGATCTGTCACGCCCGGATCAATCCTGTAAACTCTACCATGGCCATGCGGCGCTGGGCGGCAAGCACGTTTTCGGCTGTCAGCAGACCATCCCGGACAGTGCTATGAGTGACGGGGGGGTGCTGATCTTAGAACGGGATGCTAGCGGAACCTGGGGATCGCGGAAGCTTGCCTATCCGGATGCCCGCCGCAGCAGCACGCTGAAAGCCAACGCGGCCAGCCCCTATGTGATTGGCAATTACGGTGTCGACGCGCGGCCCTATGATGCGCTGCTGCGGATTGACCCTAAGGCGGCCCGCCTGAGCAGCGACGATGTTTTCCCGGTTCCGGGGGCGCAAGCCGTCTGCCAATTCGCGTTAACCCAGGATGGGAAACGTGTTGTAAACCTGACGGCGGATGGGATGCTGCGCGTCTATGATGTCGCGCCGGTTTGGAAAGAGGCAGCCAGTTTTGCGGCGGTGCCCGCGTTCGATTGCGCCTATGGTGCCAAAACGCCAACGCCAGGGTTGGCCGTGGTGGGAGGCAGCGCTTTCGTTAGCGATCCGCTGCATCGGCGTATCCGCGAATATCATCTGACCACATTGCAACAGGGGCTGGATGCCCCGGTCGATGGAATGCCGACCAACCTAGTCGGTGGGGCTGACGCCGAGTGACGGTGGGCGGCGGCGCTTGGCGTCAGCCCCGCGTGCCGCGCGCCGCGTGCATGAGAGCACGGTCAATCAGATAGTCGATATCTTCGGGCCGGGTTTGCCAATTGGTGACAAAGCGCACCTCTGACGATCCCGGCCCACCCCAGCGGTAAAAGCCGATCCCCTCGGCCTCTAGCCCATCGGCCACCCCCTCCGGCAGAACGGCAAAGACTTCATTGGCTTCAACTGGGTAAAGCAGCCGGGTGCCGGGCAGGCGGGCGAGGCCCTGGGTCAGCCGGTTGGCCATCACATTGGCCTGGGTTGCCCAGGACAGCCAGCGGCCATCGGCTAGGCTGGCGGCAAGCTGGGCCGATAGAAAGCGCATTTTGGAGAATAAATGCCCGCCGCGCTTGCGCCGGAACGCCGCTTCCTGTCCTAGGGCGGGATCGAAGAACAGCACGGCTTCGGCGGCCAGTGCCCCATTTTTGGTCGCGCCGAAGGACAGAACATCCACCCCCGCTTCCCAGGTGATTTCAGAGGGGGCGGTCGCTAGTGTTGCCACGGCATTGGCAAAGCGCGCCCCATCCATATGAACCTTCAGCCCGTGGGCATGGGCGATCTCGGCCAGGGTGCGGATTTCGTCCGGCTGATACAATGTGCCGCATTCGGTGGCTTGACTGAGCGATAGGGCCGCCGGTTGGGTTTTTTGCGGATTGCCCGGCCCGGCGGCGGCCAGCGCTTGGCTAAGACCTTCTGGGCTGATTTTGCCGTTCGCGCCGGGGATTGGTACCAGCTTGGCCCCATGGGTAAAAAATTCTGGCGCGCCGCATTCGCTTTCGATGATATGCGCACCCTCATGGCAGTAGATTTCCCCCCAGGGCGGGCAGAGACAGGCGAGGGCCAGG
>CAZNVY010000015.1:8895-45974 GCA_964576605.1 uncultured Elstera sp.
ATTGGCGGCGGTGCCGGTGGCGACCGGCAGCATCAGCAAGTCGCACTCGAAGAGTTCGCGGAACCGCCGCAGGGCGAGGGCGGTCATATCATCCGCCCCATAGGGCATCGCGCTGGCCTGATTGGCGACCGCGATCGCCTCTAGAATCTCCTGGGGGACGGAGGCAACATTATCAGACGCGAAGTTCAGATTCACGGCGTCGCCCCCTGCACAGTGATGCGGCCCAGGGCCTTACCGGTGGCAGGATCGACGGCCAGCAGCAGCGCCTCGCCCTTTGGGCCGCGCGTGTGCAGGATCACCCGATCCTGGGTTCCGGCGATGCCGATCAGCCCGAAACCGTCGGGCAGGGTGACGTTGCTCTCCCAGGTCCCTTTGTTTCCGGCCATGCGCGAGGCTAAAGTGGCGACCAGCACCACAACACCGACGACGATGAGAACCCCCATCCCGATGACCAGAGCTTTCAACGCCGCCACTCGGACCTCCGCTTTTTTGCCATGACCCCTGACCCCCTTCTGATTATCCCCGACGCGCTATCGGGCGAACGGCTGGACCGCGCTTTGGCCGACCTGCTGCCCGATGTGTCGCGCTCGCGGCTGAAAACCCTTATCGAAGCTGGATACCTGCGGCTGTTAGCCGATCTGCCCGACGAGGAGTCCGACCAACCGGCGGACGGGGTGAGAGTAACGGACCCCTCTGGCCGGGTCAAACCGGGGCAGATTTTCGCCCTGACCCTTCCCGATGCCGAGGCGGCAGACCCGCAACCGCAAGATATCCCGCTGTCCATTCTCTATGAGGATGCGAGCTTGATCGTTCTAGATAAGCCCGCCGGAATGGTCGTGCATCCAGCGCCGGGCAATCCCGACGGCACCTTGGTCAATGCGCTGCTCTACCATTGCGGGGCAAGCCTGACCGGCATCGGCGGCGTCGCAAGGCCGGGGATCGTGCATCGCATTGATAAGGAAACCAGCGGTATTCTGGTTGTCGCCAAGACTGAAACCGCCCATGCGCATCTGTCGGCACAATTTGCGGATCATTCGGTGGACCGCAGCTATCGCGCCTTCGTCTGGGGTGGGCCGGTGCCGCTGGAAGACCGGATCGAAGGCCCCATCGGGCGGCACCCGACCGACCGCAAGCGCATGGCGATTACCGCCAAGGGCAAGCCCGCCGTGACCTATTATTCGACGCTCGCCCGCTATGGGGTACCCGATATCACCCTGGTCACGCAGCTTGCCTGTCAGCTTGAAACCGGGCGCACCCATCAGATTCGCGTGCATCTGACCCATCGTGGTCATCCGCTCTTGGGTGACCCCGTCTATGGCCGCCCGTCGAAACAATCCCTCGCCGCTTATGCTGGGGCGCAACGGTCGGGCGCTTTGGCGCGCTGGGATCAGATCGCCGCCTACGTAAAAGACTGGGAGCGGCAGGCCCTGCACGCGGCGGAACTTGGCTTCACCCATCCGGTCAGCGGCGAACGGTTGCACTTCCAAAGCCCGCTGCCGGCCGATCTGGCGGCCTTGGAAAGTTTTTTAGAAAGGGCCTAAAAACCTATTGAAACAGTGTTAAGTTGGGGTATGCTCAAGGGGTCAGAGGGGAATAGCCAGACATTATCTCGCCTTTTTTGGGGGATAGCGTCGCCGCACCGCAGAATGGGTGCCGACCTCGGACCTGAGATGGATTGATACCGAACGAACGCCACAGGAGGGTTCATCATGGCCGCGAGCTTGCCGGTTATTGGAAGCGATGGAAATCTGGCCCGGTATCTTGCGGAAATCCGCAAGTTTCCGATGTTGACGGCGGAGGACGAGTTCCTTCTGGCCAAACGGTTCAAAGAACATGGCGATATCGAGGCGGCGCATAAGATGGTGACCAGCCATCTGCGCTTGGTCGCTAAGATTGCCATGGGCTATCGGGGCTACGGCTTGCCGGTCTCCGAGCTGATCTCCGAAGGCAATGTTGGCATGATGCAGGCGGTAAAGCGCTTCGATGCCGATAAGGGCTTCCGCCTTGCCACCTATGCCATGTGGTGGATCCGCGCCGCCATTCAAGAATATATCCTGCATAGCTGGAGCCTCGTGAAAATGGGGACGACCGCGGCGCAGAAAAAGCTGTTCTTCAATCTGCGCCGCCTGAAGGGCCAGATGCGCGCGATCGACGATGGCGATATGACGCCGGAGCAGGTTCAGAAGATCGCGACCGATCTTGATGTGTCGGAAGACGATGTGGTGCAGATGAACCGCCGCCTGGGCGCACCGGATCATAGTCTGAACGCCCCCCTGCGCATCGATGGCGACGGCGAATGGCAGGATTGGCTGGTCGATGAGGCGGAAAGCCAGGAAATCGCCCTTGCCGAACAGGATGAGAGCGACAAACGCCGGGCTTTGTTGAAGGATGCGCTCAAGCATCTCAACGACCGCGAGCGCACGATCCTGGTCGCCCGCCGGTTGACCGACGAGCCGCAGACCCTGGAAGACCTATCGCAGCGCTATAGCATCAGCCGTGAGCGGGTGCGGCAGATCGAGGTGCGGGCCTTCGAGAAGCTGCAAAAGGCTATTCGGCAGGCGGCGGCAGACAAGAAACTCTTGCCCGCCTAACCATATCCTCGTTCCCCGCAGGGCAGCCCCCTGCGGCGGCTTTCCCCTTGCAGCGCCGAATACTCTGCCGCAGAGTGCCCGGCGTCGGTCGCGTTAGGGCCGGCGTCAGGTAACCCAATGCAGCACGCGACAAGGGGCTGATCTTCCCATGGCCCATGGACCTGCGACGGACGGCGGCAAATCGGCGCTGTTCAAACTCGCCTTGGCGGCGGTCGGTGTCGTTTTCGGCGATATCGGCACAAGCCCACTCTATACCCTGCGGGAATGTTTCAGCGGGCACCACGCCTTACCGCTGACCGAAGAGAATATCCTTGGTATTCTCTCCCTCATCATTTGGTCGATCCTCTTCGTCGTGACCATTAAATATGTGGTCTTTGTGACAAGGATCGATAACGAGGGTGAGGGCGGGGTTTTGGCGCTGCTGGCGCTGGCGCTACGCCATGTAAAAAAGGCGCGCTATGGTACAGGAACGCTGGTCGCGCTGGGGCTGTTCGGCGCATCGCTATTCTATGGCGAGAGCGTGATTACCCCGGCGATCTCGGTTCTATCCGCCGTGGAGGGGCTGAAGGTTGCGACTCCGGTCTTCGAGCCGGTGGTCCTGCCGATCACCTTGGCGCTCTTGACCGGCCTGTTCATGATCCAGGCGCGCGGGACCGAAAAGGTCGGGGCGTATTTTGGCCCAATCATCGCGCTTTGGTTCTTAGCCTTGGCGGTCTGCGGCGTCTATCAGATCATCGATAATCCAAAAGTGCTGCTGGCGTTCAGCCCATCCTACGCAGTGAAATTTTTTCTGAATCACCAACTCTTCGCGTTTTTTGCCCTGGGGTCGGTGATTTTGGCGCTGACGGGGGCCGAGGCGCTCTATGCCGATATGGGGCATTTCGGGCGCAAGCCGATCGTCGCCGCCTGGGTGTGGTTCGTGATGCCGGCCCTGATCCTGAACTACCTGGGGCAGGGCGCGAACCTGATGCATAATCCGGCGGTGCTGGAAAACCCCTTCTACCTGTCGTTCCCATCCTGGGCGCTGTACCCGATGGTGCTGCTGGCCACCTGCGCCTCGGTGATCGCCAGCCAAGCGGTGATTTCCGGTGCTTTCTCTGTCACTCGGCAGGCGATGCAACTGGGTTATAGCCCGCGCATGGATGTGGAACATACGTCCGAACAGGCGATCGGCCAGATCTATATTCCGCAGGTGAACTGGGGCCTTTATGTGGTGGTGATCGGGTTGGTGGTGTCGTTCCAATCCTCCTCCAATTTGGCGGCGGCCTATGGGATTTCGGTAACGGGCACCATGGTCATTACCTCCTGCCTCGCCTATACGATCGCCCGGCATAAGTGGCATTGGGCACGCCTGCCCACCTTGGCGCTGATTATTCCGTTCCTGACCGTGGATCTGGCATTTTTTGCCGCCAATACGGTGAAGCTGGCCGACGGCGGTTGGTTCCCCTTGGCGCTGGGCATCGTGCTCTTTGCGCTGATGACCACCTGGAAGCGCGGGCGCGAGATTGTGGCCGAACGGTTGCAGGAAGGTACGATTCCCCTGGCCTCCTTCTTCTCGCGTCAATCCAGCAATAAAACCCATCGGGTGCCGGGCACAGCGGTGTTTATGACGGCGAATAATCAGGTGGTACCTTACGCGCTTCTCCATAATCTGAAGCACAATAAGGTGCTGCATGATCGGGTGATTTTGCTGACCGTCAGTACCGAAAACGTGCCTTATGTGTCGGAGCGGGACCGGCTGGTTCTGCAGCCTTTGGATCAAAACTTCTTCCGGATTCAAATTCGCTACGGGTTTGCCCAGGATCCGAATGTTCCGTCCGTGTTGCAGCGCTGCAAGGATCTGGGCTTGCCGATTAGCATGATGGACACCAGCTTTTTCCTGTCGCGCGAGACGCTGATTTCCACTATCCGCCCTGGCATGGCGCGATGGCGTGAACGGCTATTTATCAGCATGGCGAAGAATGCTGTCAGCGCGACCGACTTCTTCAAGATCCCCGCCAATCGGGTGGTTGAACTCGGCACGCAGATCGAGTTGTAATCATGCCCCTCGTAAAACCAGACGGAGTTTTCGCCGTAATGACGCGCCCGCTGCCCAATTCCTACCGTACCGGCCCTGATGCCGACGGTCATTTCGGTATTTTCGGCGGGCGCTATGTGGCCGAAACGCTGATGCCACTGATTCTTTCGGTCGAAAAAGCCTATGCGGCGGCAAAAGCCGACCCCGAATTCAAACGGCAGATGGACTATTATCTGGCCGATTACGTGGGGCGCCCCAGCCCGCTCTATTTTGCCGAACGGCTGACAGAAAAACTTGGCGGCGCGAAGATTTACTTTAAGCGCGACGAGCTGAACCACACCGGCGCGCATAAGATTAACAACTGCCTCGGCCAAGTGCTGCTGGCAAAGCGCATGGGCCGTACCCGCATTATTGCCGAAACCGGCGCAGGCCAACACGGCGTCGCCACGGCGGCGGTTTCGGCGCTCTTCGGTTTGCCCTGCACGGTCTATATGGGCGCGGTCGATATCGAGCGGCAGCAGCCGAACGTCTTCCGGATGCGCCTGTTGGGGGCGGAGGTGAAGCCGGTCGAAAGCGGCTCCCGCACCCTTAAGGACGCGATGAACGAAGCCCTGCGCGATTGGGTAACAAACGTCGACGATACGTTCTACGTTATCGGCACGGCGGCGGGTCCGCATCCTTACCCGGCGATGGTGCGCGATTTCCAGTCGGTCATCGGTATCGAAACCCGCGAGCAGATGATGGCCAAGGAAGGCCGCTTGCCGGATATGCTGATCGCGGCTATCGGCGGCGGCTCCAACGCCATCGGGCTGTTCCACCCCTTCCTCGATGATGCCGATGTGGCGATGATCGGCGTCGAAGCGGCCGGACACGGGATCGAGACCGGCCAGCACGCGGCATCGCTGACCGGCGGACGCCCCGGCGTGCTGCACGGCAATCGCACCTATTTGTTGCAGGACGAAGACGGGCAAATCGCCGAAGCCCATTCGATTTCGGCGGGGCTGGATTATCCTGGCATCGGGCCGGAACATTCCTATCTGCACGATATTGGCCGCGTGCAGTACCATTCGGTCACGGATGCCGAGGCGCTGGACGCCTTCCAAATGCTCTCGAAGCTCGAAGGCATTATCCCGGCGCTAGAGCCGGCCCATGCGCTGGCGGAAGTGGTGAAAATCGCCCCGACCATGCCGCGCGATAAGATCATCGTCATGAACCTCTGCGGTCGCGGCGATAAGGATATTTTCACGGTCGCCAAAGCCCTGGGAGTGAGCCTGTAATGAGCCGTCTCGACGCCACCTTCCAGCGCCTGAAGGCCGAAAACCGCGCCGGGTTGGTCACCTTCATCACCTCTGGCGATCCCGATTACGCGACCAGCCTTGCCTTGCTGAAGGGCCTGCCTGCGGCGGGCGCGGCAACGCGCCTGTCCGGGCGGTCGAATGCTCGATTTCGGTTGCAAACGCTTCACCGATCCGATGGCCGACGGCCCGGTGATCCAGCTTGCCAATCTGCGCGCGCTGGCGGCGGGGCAGACGCTGCGCAAGACCCTGGCGATGGTCGAAGACTTCCGTAAAACCGATACGGTCACGCCGATTGTGCTGATGGGCTATTACAATCCCATCCACGCGATGGGCGTCGAAACCTTCTTGGACCGCGCCAAGGCGGCGGGGGTCGATGGGGTGATCGTCGTCGATCTTCCGGCGGAAGAAGATAGCGAACTCTGCCTGCCATCGGCGAAAGCTGGGGTGGATTTCGTCCGGCTGGTCAC
Source organism: uncultured Elstera sp. (assembly GCA_964576605.1). Lineage (GTDB taxonomy): Bacteria > Pseudomonadota > Alphaproteobacteria > Elsterales > Elsteraceae > Elstera. Next base: position 15,269 of record CAZNVY010000015.1, read on the forward strand.
GCCGACGACCGACGCGCACCGGCTTGAAACCGTGATGAAGAACACGCAGGGTTTCGTCTATTACGTCTCGATCACCGGCATTACCGGGGCGGGATCGGCGACCGATCAGGCGATTTCGGCGGCGGTCGAACGTTTGCGCGCCGCTACCGATTTGCCGATTGCCGTCGGCTTCGGCATTCGTTCCCCCGCCGCCGCGGCCGCTGTGGCGCGGGTCGCCGATGCAGCGGTGGTCGGCTCGGCCATCGTGCAACGTCTCGCCGATAGTCTGGTGGACGGTAAGCCGACGACCGACAGCGTTCCGCAGACCCTGGCCCTGGTGCGCGACCTTGCCGATGGGGTGCGCACGGCCCGCACGGAAACCGTGGCATGAGCGCGCTGACCCCGGCGGATTTCATGGGGCAGGCCATCGACCTGTCTGTCCGCCGGATGCGTGACGGGGCGGGCGGACCGTTTGGGGCGGTGATCGTTAAGGACGGTCAGGTGATTGCCGAGGGCTGGAATCAGGTTACCTCGACCAATGATCCGACCGCCCATGCCGAAGTGACGGCGATCCGCCGCGCCTGCCAAGCGCTTGGCACCTTCGATCTCAGCGGCTGCGAGATTTACACGAGCTGCGAGCCGTGCCCGATGTGCCTGGCCGCCATCTATTGGGCGCGGTTGGACCGCATCTATTACGGCAATACTCGCCAGGATGCGGCGGCGATTGGCTTCGATGACGAGTTTCTCTATCAGGAACTTCCAAAACCCATCGACGCCCGCTCGATTCCGACCCAGCAAATCGAAGCGGCGCAGGCGAAGGCCGCCTTCGAGGAGTGGGAGCGGAAAGAGGATAAGATCCGCTACTAAGCGTCAGGGCCATGCATATTGTTTCGATCGGCACCTGTCTGACCCACGAGATTTTTTTCGATCCTCGGCACAATCGGCTCCGACCGCCGTTTCAGGGGCATGGGTATTATTCCTACCAGCGAACTGTGCTCCCGTCGCTCATGGCAGCCCCCGGTCCGGTCGATCCGGCCTGGTTGCAGGTTTCGGGCAAGGACTGGGAACGGCAATGGCTACGGGATGATTTCGAGAAAGCTTTCTGGCGCGATTGGGCGGCGCGGGCCGATTGGGTGGTCCTAGATTTTCTCTCTGACCGGCGGCCCCTCTATATCGCCAAAACGAATCCGGCAGTACGTAAGCATTACTGCCTGCTCTCCGCGACAAACTCAAATATTACCGAGGCAGCTTATGACAGGCTATTACCACCGAGAGGGGAGGTTTTGGCCAACGACCCCTATCTCGCGCTTTGGCGGAGCAGTTTTCGGGCGTTTCTGGCCCAGCTGCAGAGGGTGAACCCCCACGGCCGGGTGGCGGTGCATGAGTTCAGTCTTGCGCCGCAGAAGGATTTTCCGACCGATCCGGTCTATGCGTATCGGCCCTTGTTTGCCGCGCTGATGGCAGAGGTGAGTGCGACGGTCCCCGCCGTCACAATCCTACGTAGCCGGGTGCCCGCCGAGGTGGATCAGCATCACCCCTGGGGGCGCGCGCCCTATCATCTGACTGCGGCCTATTACGATGATCTTGCCGATCAAACGGCGCGGTTGATGGGGCTAGGGGGGGCGGTTTAGGCCGCCCGTTTGCCCAAGCGATCAAGAAACTCCTGGCTTTCCCGGCGAAGCTGACCGTTCAACTGGGTCAGCGTATCGGCGCATTGCGCAACCGCCCCGGCGGCGGCCAGATTTTCGTCGAGGGCGTGGGCAAGGGCATCAAGATCGTGCTGCACCCCTTCGGTGGTGCGGCTCAGGTCGGCGCTGATCGCGGCGATGCTCTGGCCACAGGCCCGCTGAGTGCCAACAGTTTCGACCAGAATGCCGCTGCGTTGGTCGAATTGCGCCAGATCGCCGAGCATTCGGGTAACGACGCTAAGGACCGAGGCGATGGCGGTCTGCATTTGGCCCATCTTATGCCCCAGGGTGGTCGCGACCCCGCCCGCTTGCCCGGCCAGGGCCTTTACCTCATTGGCGACCACGGCAAACCCGCGTCCGGCTTCCCCAGCGCGGGCGGCCTCGATACTGGCATTCAGGGCGAGAAGCTTGGTTTGATCGGCGACCGAGACCACCTGGGCCAGGGCCGTCCGCACTTCATCGCCGGTGGTGCTAAGACTATCGGTCGTGCCCTTCACGTCACCGACCAGATCAGTGAGCGTGCGGGCAATGGCAACGGTGGCGTCGATATTCTGTTCCAGCCGGTCGCTGACCTGGGTTAGATCGGTCAGAACGGTCTGCGTTTGCCGTTGCGACGCAAGCACGGTTTCAAACCCCGCCCGCAGCCCTTCGGCGCGGCTATTGGTCAGGGCACCCGCCTGTTGCAGCTGTTCGACGGCGCTGGCTAGGGTTGTGATAGCGCTGGAAATCCCGTCGCCAACATCGCCAAGGGTGCTGCGAAACTGGGTCATCAGCGTGTGCCGGTCGGCTTGCAACGCCTCTTCCGTCACCACCCGCTCCAGCGCGGCGGCGACATGGCTGAGAAGCCCAACCAGGGTCGGCTCCAAGCTGGCTTCGGCGCGGGTGAAAATTTCCAAAATCAATTCCGTGCCATGCCGCCCGCTGACGGCAAAGGCCAAAGCCCCGCGCACGCTATTGGCTTCCGCTGCGGCCGCGCGGGCAAAGCCGCTGGCTTTGGTCACATCGCGGATCGCTTGCGGGGTGCCATCGCGCAGCACCGCGCCGACCATGCCCTTACCGGGGGAAAAGCGAATGGTTTCGCTGGCAGCAATGAAGTCGCGCATGGTTTCAGGGTCGAGGTCCGGCGCGCAATGCCAGAGGCGCAACGAGGCCGCCGCGCCGTCCGGAGTGCGGCGATACACATGACCGATCGGCCAGTCCAATGCCTCGCATAACAGCCGTAGGACAGCGCGGGTGGCCGTCACGACATCGGCCCCCTGTGTCACTTGGTCGACGGAATTGAGCAAAGCGAGGCAATCCGCCGCCGAAAGAGCACGATGCCCCTGCCGGGCGGACGCCTGCCGATTGCCCCAGGGAAAGGCGTCCCGCAAGGCGGGAGAAGACTGGATTAGGGCAAGCATCGGCGGGACCTCCCGGAGATCATAAGATTTTAAGCGGTATTTAAGATAAACCTTTTAAGCATTCCTCCCAGAAATGCAAAGCAGCTTTTATACCAATTGCCCGATGTCACAGGAACTTCCTGGGGAATTGTGGGGCTGCGGCGGCAGGGGGGACGCTAAAGCTGCGGCGGCGGTCCCGCGATTGCTTTACCCTAATCCCGTGCCCTGGTGCAGGACGAAGGAGCCATCATGCTCAATGGACTAACAATTCTGCTGATCTGCCAATTGATTGGCGAAGCAACCGTGCGCGGCTTAGGTTTGCCCGTGCCTGGCCCAGTTTTGGGGATGGCCCTACTGTTTATCGGCCTGCTGTTGCGCGGCGGTATTCCGGCGGATGTGGAGGCGGTGGGCGGGGCGCTGTTGAAGCATCTTTCGCTGCTATTCGTGCCCGCCGGGGTGGGGGTAATGCTGTATCTGCCGCTTTTCGCAGCGGAATGGGAGGCGATTGCCGCCTCTTTGCTCATTTCAACCCTGCTGACCATCGCCGTCACCGCCCTGATTATGGCGCGGTTGCTGCCGCCGGAGAAACCGGGTGCGGCGGGAGACGCTGAATGAACGATGAGCTTTACCAAGTCTGGGTCTATCTCTCGACCAGCCCGCTGCTGGCGCTGACCCTGACCTTGATCGCCTATCAGATCGGTCATTGGATTTACGAGAAGCTGGATCGCCGCCCGTTGTTCAACCCAGTCTTAATTGCCGTGTTGGTGCTGGTGGGGCTGCTGATGCTGACCGGCACCGACTATAAAACCTATTTCGCCGGAGCGCAGTTCGTGCATTTTTTGCTTGGCCCGGCCACCGTGGCGCTGGCTTTGCCGTTGTACCGGCAAGTGCAGGCGGTGCGACGCTCGGCCCTAGCGCTTTGTGTTGCGGTGATTGCAGGCGGGATAACGGCGGCGGTTTCGGCAGTGGCCATTGCCAATCTGCTGGGCGCATCGGAACGGACGCTGATTTCCTTGGCCCCGAAATCGGTCACCGCCCCGGTGGCGATGGGGATTTCTGAACAATTGGGCGGGTTGCCGTCGCTCACGGCGGTGCTGGTGATGCTGACCGGCATTACGGGGGCGATGCTAACCACCTATCTCTTGAATGCGCTGCGCATCAAGGATTGGCGGGTGCGCGGCTTTGCCACCGGGGTTGCCGCGCATGGTATCGGCACGGCGCGGGCCTTGCAGGTGAATGAGGTGGCAGGGGCTTTCTCTGGCCTTGCGATGGGGGTCAATGCGCTGGCCAGTGCCGTGCTGCTACCCCTGCTGGTCACTTGGCTGCTTGGTTAACCCTCGGCCCGCCGCAGCCCGATTTGTACGACGTCGATCGATCCGGCATCGAACCCCCCCTCGCAATAGGCAAGGTAGTAGCGCCAGGTGCGACGGAAGCGAGCGTCGAACCCCAGGGGAGCGATCTGGTCCCAGGCGGCCTCGAACCGCTCGCGCCAGAGGCGCAGAGTGCGGGCGTAATCCTGGCCGTAGCGGTCTAGCCGCTCCCAGATAAGCCCAGCGCGAGCGGCTTCCTGCTGCAAGCGTTCGACGGTGGGCAACATACCGCCGGGGAAAATATAGCGCTGAATGAAATCCGGCGAGCGGCGATACGGCTCGAAGCGGGCAGGATCGATGGTAATCGCCTGAAGGGCCGCGCGGCCCCCGGCCTTCAAGCGTGCGCGCAGCGTCTCGAAATAGACCGGCCAATAGGCTTCGCCAACCGCTTCGATCATCTCGATGCTGACGATGCCGTCGAACTGGCCCGGTACATCCCGATAATCCTGCAGCCGTATACTCACCTGATCGGCCAGTCCGGCGGCGGCCAGTCTGGCCTCGGCATAGGCTTTCTGCTCCTTGGATAGGGTAAGTCCGGTCAGCCGCGCCCCCTGCCGGGCCGCATGTTCGGCAAATCCGCCCCAGCCGCAGCCGATTTCCAGCACATGATCGCCGGGGGTAAGGCCGATGAGGTTGGCCATGCGGGCATATTTTTCGGCCTGCGCCGCTTCCAGCGTTTCGGCACCAGGAGCAAAAACCGCCGACGAATAGGTCATACTAGGGTCGAGCCACAGGCGATAAAAATTATTTCCGAGATCGTAATGAAAGGCGATATTCCGCCGCGATCCGCGTTTGCTATTGTCGCGCAGCCGGTGCAACACCCGGCTTAGGGCGCGGGTCCACCACCGCCCATCAATCGCCAGGGCCGCCTCGTTCCGGGCGAAATAGGAGATGAGGGCCGCCAAATCGGGACTATCCCAATCCCCATCCAAATAGGCTTCGGCGAAGGCTAAATGCCCGCCCAGCAGCACGCGGCGGAACAGGCGGTTGCGATGCAACTGCAGCTCGGCGTTCGGCCCCGGTTCTTGTCCGCGCACGATCAGCCGATGCCCATTTGGCAGCGTAACTGCCAGATTCCCGCTTTTCATCCGGTCGGCGGCCCGCAAGATCGGGCGCAACGGGGCCGGCAGGGCGGCGGTTGGCGGCATCAAATGCAGGCCCGGTGCTTCAGGCCAGGGGGCAGATGCGGCACGCTCACTCATAGTGCCTTCTCCAGGCTCGACGTTCGGATCGGAACCGCAACGATTGCCGGAGAGGGGGTAACCTCCTGGGGCGGCGGCTCCGGGCGGCGGTGAAATTTGGCACCCTTGCGCCAAATCCACAGGGCTTCCCAATGAATAGCTGCGATGATTTTGAGGGTCATCAACGGATGGGACAAGACCAGTTTTAGGATATTAGCGTCGGTAAAGCGGGTCCGTCGACCCGTTTGGGTGGCAATCAGGCTGGCCCCCTCTGGCTCGATCAAAGTAATGCGGGCCGCATAGTTTTCTCCAGGTTGCTTTATATCGAAATCGTAACGACCTGTCGGTGGAAAAAACGGCGACACATGGAAGCCTTTGGAACAGGTTTGCCGGATTGGTGCATCGGGGGCGGCGGTGACGGGGATAAGATACCCGTGCTTATCGCCGAAGGTATTGCGCACATCATATAGAATGGCGCGGAGCTGTCCTTCGGCATCACAGCAGAAATAGATTGAAAGCGGGTTGAACACATAGCCGAAGAGTCGGGGAAACGCGTGCAACCAGATGCGCCAGTCGCTGGGATCATAGCCGGCGTGCCGCAAATGCCCGTCGATCCACGGCCGGATCGGGCTACCGTCGCGCGCGCCATGATCGCGGTCGAAAAACGCGAGAATGTTCCACCGATTGTGTGAGAAGAAGCGGGTAGTCGCCGCCTGCATTGCAATCGTATCGATATCGAATAGGGCCGAGAAAACCCGGTAAACGAAATGATGCCGGAATGGTCTAAGCCGGGTATGGGTTACCGTGCCCTGATAAAAACACGTCTGCATTGGCCCGCTCGCTATTCCGCCGCCTGCCGTGCCTCGGCCCCGGCCAGCCAGGGTACCTGCCCCCCCAGGGCTAGGCCCGCGTGCAGGCCGCTGCGCAGCCCATCTTCATGGAACCCGTACCCCATCCAGGCCCCAGCATAGAAGAGATCCCTGTAGCCCTGCAATTGTCCAAGCCGGGCCTGGGCCTCTAGCGCCGCATGGTCAAAGACCGGGTGCTCGTAAGCGATGCAGGCGTAGGTTTTCGTGCTGGTCGGCGGGGTGAAGGGATTAAGGGTAACGAAGATGTCAGTCTTGGTGTTCAGCGGTTGCAAGCGGTTCATCCAATAGGTCACGGCGACATCGGCGGTCTCGTCACGCCCGCCGGGTTGGCTGCGCGACAGATGGTTCCAACTGGCCCAGGCGCGGCGGCGGCGCGGCATGAGCTGAGGGTCGCTGTGAAGATAGGCGAGGTTCGGCTGAAAACGGAACGCCCCTAATAGGCGGGCTTCGGTTGGGTCGGCGTCTTCCAGCAGCGCCAGGGCCTGATCGGCGTGACAGGCGAGGACCACCGCATCGAAGCGCTCCCAGGCCCCTTGGCGGCGGATTTCTACCCCGTTGGCCGTGCGGCGCAGGCTTTCGATCCCAGCATTCAGGGTGATGCCCGGCACATCGGCCAGCAGGCGGCGCACATAGGTTTGGCTGCCGCCAACAATTGTGCGCCATTGGGGACGCTCGTTGACCGACAGCAGCCCATGATTGCTGAAGAACCGGGCAAAACTGCGGGCCGGAAACGCTCTGAGCGTGCCCATTGGGGCCGACCAGATGGCAGCGGCCATGGGCAGCAGGTGATCTTGCACAAAAGCGGCCCCATAGCGCCCCTGGGTTAGGAAATCGCCCAGGGTCATCTCCGGGGCGTGCGGATCTTCCAGCAGGGCTTGGGCTTCCCGGAAGAACCGCAAAATATCGCGAATCATACCCCAGTGCCGCAGGTTCACCAGATTGCGCTTTTGGGCGAAAAGCGCGGCGGTGGAGGTGCCGGAATATTCGAGCCGCCCGTTATCGACCGAAACGGCAAAGCTCATATCGCTTGGCGCGGTGGCGACGGCGAGATGCGCGAAAAGCTGGGTCAGGTTCGGGTAATTGCGCTCGTTGTAAACAATAAAGCCCGTATCCACGGCGACCGGGCCTGCTGCGGTGGGGACGGCAAGCGTATTGGAATGGCCACCGGGCCGGCCCTCTTTCTCGAAAAGCGTAATGTTCCTGTTCCGCAATGACCAAGCCGCACCCAGTCCAGCAATGCCCGATCCGATAATAGCGATGCGCGCGGCGGGCGAAGGATGGGGCATTTTAGACGGTCTCCGGTGATGGTAAGGCGTGAAAGGCGGCCAGGGCACGGTCGCGCCCTTCGGCAAGGCCGACGCAGGGGGTAGGGTAGGTATGGCCCAGCACGATGCCGGCTTCCTTCAGCACCAATGCCGGGGCATCCCAGGGCTTGTGGATAAGGCGTGCGGGCAGGCGGGCGAGTTCCGGCACCCAACGGCGCACATAGGCCCCATCGGGATCAAATTTTTCCCCCTGCAGCACGGGGTTAAAAATACGGAAATAGGGCGCGGCATCGGCTCCGCAGCCGGCGACCCACTGCCAACTGGCGGGATTGCTGGCCGGATCGGCATCCACCAGCGTATCCCAGAACCATTCTTCGCCCTGCTGCCAGGGCTGCAGCAGGTGTTTGACCAGCAGCGAGCCGACCAGCATTCGCACGCGATTATGCATCCAGCCGGTGTGCCACAGTTGCCGCATCCCGGCATCGACGATCGGGTAGCCGGTTCGTCCCCGCTGCCAGGCGCGGGTTAGCTGATCATCGGCCTGCCAGGGAAAGGCGGCGAACTGCGCGCGGATGGGCCGCCGGGCAATATCGGGCTGATGGTACAGCAGGTGATAGCTGAACTCTCGCCAGCCCAATTCGCGGGTAAAACTCTCCGGTCCGCGCTCGGCCAACCGGCCCTCGGCGGCGAAATCGGTCGCGGCCCAGATTTGCCGGGGGCTGATTTCCCCAAACCGCAAATGCGGCGATAGGGCGCTGGTGGCGGGCCGATCGGGCCGGTCGCGCTGATCGGCATAGTGGGGTAAATGCGCATCTAGAAACGCGTGCAACCGGGCCATTGCCCCCTCCGCCCCCGGCGTCCAATGGGTGCGCAGCCCCCCGGCCCAATCGGGATGGGTGGGGATGAGCTGCCAATCGGCGAGCGTCTCGCTAGCGATTGGCGGTGGATCAGGCAAGCGGATCGGGGCCGGTTGCGGCTGTGGGGCGCGGCTTGCGGCCAGCGGGCGGGCGGCTTTCCAAAATGGGCTGAAGACTTGAAAGGGCCGCCCTTGGCCAGTGGTGACTTCCCAAGGCTCGACCAAAAGGGCGGCATTGCTGCTGGTAACGGCGATCCCGTCGGCAGTCAGGGCCGCCTTTAAGGCCGTATCGATGGCAATCGCGGCGGGGGCGTAGCGCCGGTTCCAAAAAATCTGCTGCGCACCGCTGTCGCGCACCAGGGCCGGGACCACGGCCGCCGCTGCGCCGCGCCTGACGATCAGCGGAATGTTATAACGGGCAAGCTGGATCGTGAGGGCGGTTAAACTATGGTGCAACCACCACCGTGCAGCCCCGCCAAGGGGCCTGACGTCATGGCTTATTTCGTCTAAGCAATAAAAAGCGATCAGGCTGCCTCTTTGGGCCATGGCCGCGGCCATGGCGGCGGCAAAAGCAGGATTATCCCCCAACCGAAGATCGTCACGAAACCAAAGCAGCACAGGGGGAGGGGGCATCATGGAGCATCCGCAGCCTTTGTTCTTATAGATTATTCGGTTGCCTGGCCGTGCTGGATCACCGGAAAAATATCGGTGCCCCTTGCGTCTATTTTCCCATCAGGCCGTAACCTTGCCGGGGCTGCAACCGAATTCCATGTAAGCCCTAGGCTAGGTTTCCCCGAAATGCCCCCCTGCACCGCAACCGGAAGAGACGATCATGCCCCTGCATTTTCCCCGCCCTTGGGCCTTGCCGGAGACGGCGGTGACGCCCGAAAGCCAGTTTTTGAACCGTCGGGCCGTGTTGAAGGCGCTGGGGGCCGCCCCGGTGCTGGCCGCTGGGGTGGGGGTGGGGCTTCCATCGGCGGCGGCGGCCTATCCCTTTCCGCGCTCTGTGGTCTATCCGGTCGATCGCCCGGAAACGCCAGAAAAGCTGGCGACGAACTACAATAATTTCTACGAGTTCGGCACCTCCAAATATACGGCGGATGCAGCAAAGGCACTGCGGACCAAACCCTGGAAAATCACCCTGGATGGCATGGTGGAAAAGCCGCAAACCCTGGAGGCCGAGGCGTTGATTGCGGCTATGGCGCTAGAAGAGCGGGTATATCGCTTCCGCTGTGTCGAGGCTTGGTCGGCGGTTATCCCCTGGACCGGTTTTCCCCTGGCGGCCCTGGTCAAATGGGCGGCCCCGACCAGCGGCGCAAAATATCTTCGGTTCGAGACCTTCCTTGATTCCGACATGGCCTTCGGTCAGCGCCAGTTCTGGCAACCATGGCCCTATGTCGAAGGCGTAACGATTGACGAAGCGCTGAATGACCTGGCGTTTATCGCCACTGGGGCCTATGGCAAGCCGCTGCCCAACCAGATGGGCGCGCCGATCCGGCTGGTTTTACCGTGGAAATATGGGTTCAAGTCGATCAAGTCGATCACCAAAATCACCTTTACCGATAAGCGCCCCGTGAGCTTCTGGGAAAAGTTGCAAGCCAGCGAATATGGCTTTTGGGCGAATGTGAACCCGGAGGTGCCGCATCCGCGCTGGAGCCAGGCCAGCGAGCGGACCCTGACCGGCGAGCGGATTCCAACGCAAATTTTCAATGGCTATGGGGCTTGGGTGGCGGGCCTTTACAAGGGGTTGGAGCGTGAGAAACTCTATATGTAACTGCTGAAACTTTCGGCGGTAAGGGCTGAAGAGACAGGCAATTGCCGCCCATTTAGGCAAGGAACGGATAAAATCCGTTAAAATCGCGTCATCCTCTTGCGGCCGTCTTCGGTTCCACGCATCGTTGTGACCGAGGCTTCACCAAACAGGGGGGACGCATGGCCGGAACCGCAGCAAACCGCCCCATCTTCGATGAAATGCGTGGCACGGACGGCACGGTCCGCCCAGCCTTCGCGGGCATCGAACAATGGCTGGCGAATATGCCGGAAGGCGAACATGGCCGAATGCAGTTGCAGGCCGACCTTTTGTACGAACGGATGGGCATTACCTTTGGGGCTTACGGATCGGCCAATGGCCACGAACGCTCCATCCCTTTTGATCTGATTCCGCGCGTTCTTGGCAAATCCGAATGGGACAAGCTAGAAACTGGGCTGCGCCAACGGGTGCGCGCCCTCAATGCCTTTATGCATGATGCCTACCATCGCCGCGATATTTGCCGCGCCGGAAAAATTCCGGAAGCGCAGATCGTGCGCAACGATCAATTTCTGTCGGTCATGCAGGATTTCGACCTGCCCGGCAGCATTTATGCCCATATCTGCGGGATCGATCTGGTCCGGGTCTCCGAAGGGCAGTTTTACGTTCTAGAGGATAATTGCCGGGTGCCGTCGGGCGTATCCTATATGCTGGAAAACCGCGAAGTGATGATGCGCCTCGTGCCGTCGCTCTTCACCCAGAACCGGATTTTACCGGTGGCGCAATATGCCGAAGAACTGTTGAATACGCTGAAGGCAACGGCCTTCCCCGCCGCCAATAATGATCCGTGCGTCGTGCTGCTAACCCCTGGCCCCTATAATAGCGCTTATTTCGAGCACGCTTTTCTGGCCGATGAAATGGGGGTGGAACTGGTTAAAGGCTCCGACCTATTTGTCGATGACCATAAGGTTTACATGCGCACGCCGCGCGGACCAAAGCAGGTGGATGTAATCTACCGGCGGGTCGACGATGTGTTTCTGGATCCGCTGGCCTTCCGACCCGATTCGATGTTGGGCATTCCTGGCCTGATCGGGGCCTATCGCGCCGGCAATATCTCGCTGGCCAATGCCTGTGGCACCGGGATTGCCGACGATAAGGCGACCTATTGTTACGTTCCAGAAATGATCCGTTTCTACCTTGGGGAAGAGCCGATTTTACAGAATGTTCCCACCTATCGCTGTTCGGAAGCGCAGGACCTTCTGTATGTGAAGGAGAACCTGAAGGATCTGGTCGTGAAAGAGGTGCATGGCTCTGGCGGGGCGGGAATGTTGGTCGGCCCCACCTCCAGCAAGGCAGAGATCGAGACCTTCCGGGATAAGCTGCTGGCCAATCCGGCCAATTTCATTGCCCAACCCACCCTGTCCCTAAGTACGTGTCCAACCTTCGTGGAGGAGGGGATCGCCCCTCGCCACGTCGATCTCCGGCCCTTTGTGCTATCGGGCGAGCGTATCACCATCATGCCCGGCGGGCTGACGCGCGTGGCCTTGCGCAAGGGGTCGCTGGTCGTCAATTCCAGCCAAGGCGGCGGCACCAAGGATACTTGGGTGCTGGCGGATCATTGATCGGGGGGCGGGTTTGAATGCTCAGTAGTACCGCAGGAAATATTTACTGGATGGGCCGCTATATCGAGCGCGCCACTAATACCGCCCGCATGTTGGAAGCGACCAATCGCATGTGGCTGATGGCGGGGGGTAGCCGCGAATGGCAGTCGCTGGCCATGGCCTTTGGTCTCGATGCGAATTTCGAGAAGAAATATCCGGATCGGGCGGTTGGGGATTTTGTAACCTTTATGGGGGTGGATAGCAGCAACCCCTCCAGCATCGCCGCTTCCATCCAAGCCGCGCGCAATAATGCCCGTGCCGAGCGAAACAACCTGACCGTTTCGGTCTGGGAATATCTGAACGAAGCGTCGATCCAGCTGCGGAGCAAGCTCGACAAACCGTTGACCGGCAGTGCCATTCAGGATTTTCTGGATTGGACCAAGCGTCAGATGATTTTGGTGTCCGGGGCGTGCGAGACGACTTTGCTGCGCGATGAGGCCTATCACTTCTTGGCGCTCGGCACTTATATCGAACGGGCCGATAATACTGCCCGTATCCTTGACTCCAAATATCATATCTTACTGCCGCAGGGTGAAAAGGTCGGCGGCGGTGTCGATTACTACCAATGGACCGAAATCTTAAACTGCATTAATGCCCTGCGAACCTACCGCCGCGTCTATAGCAGTGCCGTTTTGCCCTGGCGGGTGGCAGAGCTGATGATTCTGCGCCCCGATCTGCCCCGGTCTCTCCACTTTTGCTTAACCCAGATCATGGATAATCTAGATGCCTTAGCCCAAATCTATGGGACACGGCACGAATGTCATCGGCTTTCTGGGGTGCTGGTTTCCGGTCTGCGTTACGGCAAGGTCGATGATATCTTTAAGCGGGGCCTGCACGAGTTTTTGGTAGAGTTCATCGAGAAGAATAACGAACTGGGAGCGGAGATTACCCGCAACTATCTTATCAACCCCTGACCCACACCCCGTCCGTCTTTCTAAGAGATAAGGAGCACCGCCGTGGCGTCCCGTCTTAGTCTGGATATCACGCACCGCACCCGCTATCGCTTCGATGGTCCGACGACGGCGGTGCAATATTTGCGCCTGTCACCGGGCGATAGCGGCGGTCAGAAGGTGCATTCCTGGGTCGTGGAAGCGCCCGGCGATCTTTTCCCCTGGCGCGATGGGCACCGGAACCTGGTGCATAGTCTCTACTTGCACGAACCCTTGATGGAGATCGATCTGGTGGCCCGTGGTCGGGTCGAGACAGTCGATCAATCCGGGGTGGTGGGCGAGGATGGGGCGGGGGCGCTGCCCCCTGACTATTGGCTGCGCGAAGGGCCGCTGACCGGGCTGGGCAAAGACGCGGCAGGGCAGGCGATGCGGGCCTTCAATCGCGATGTTACCCGGCATCGTCCGGCCCAGCGCTTGGATTTTCTGCATCACCTACTGCGGGCCATTGTCGACCGGATGCCGTATCAGCCGGGGGTGACCGCGGTCGGCACCTCGGCCGCCGAGGCTTTGGCCCTGGGAGCGGGCGTTTGCCAAGATCACGCCCATATTTTCATTGCCATCGCCCGCGCCAATGGCATTCCGGCCCGCTATGTGAGCGGCTATCTTCTGTCGGGATCAATTTCCGGCCCGCAGGATGTGGGGCACGCTTGGGCCGAAGCTTATGTCCCCGGTCTGGGGTGGGTTGGGTTCGATCCGTCGAACGGGATTTGTCCGACCGCCGCTTATGTTCGCGTTGCCATCGGCACCGATTATTCCGACGGTTGCCCGGTGCGCGGTGTGCGCGGCGGGGCGGGGGGCGAGACCCTGGCGGTGAATGTTTCGGTTTCCCCGCTGGAACGCCGCCCCAACAATCCCTATACTGCTACCCAGCAATAGACGTAACGAAAAAGAAAAACAAAAACAATGACATATTGTCTAGGGATGCTGCTGCGCCAGGGGCTGGTCATGGTATCGGACTCGCGCACCAATGCGGGGATCGACCATATTTCTACCTTCCGCAAGATGCGGGTTTGGGAGCAGCCGGGGGAGCGGACCCTGCTGCTGGCGACGGCGGGAAACTTGGCGATCAGCCAATCGGTCGCGCATTTCATCCATGAGGGGCTGATTCTGCCGGGGCAGGAACACCGCAGTACGATGAATAGTGTGCGCAACCTGTTCGAGGCAGCGCAGTTAATCGGCGAGGCAATCCGCACGGTTCATAAAATCGATGGGTCGCGGCTTGAAGCGAAAGAGGGGGGCGGGTTCAATATCTCCTGCCTGCTCGGCGGTCAGATCAAGGGCGAAGCGCCCCGGTTGTTTTTGATCTATTCCGCAGGCAATTTTATCGAAGCTACGCCCGATACGCCCTATTTCCAGATCGGCGAAACCAAATACGGCAAACCGATTCTCGACCGTGCCCTAAGCGATGATTTGCCGCTGGAGCAGGCGGTTAAACTGGCGTTGATCTCGATGGATTCGACCCTGCGCTCCAACCTATCGGTTGGGCTACCGTTGGATTTGGTACTGTACCGTACCCATGCGTTAACCCTGGGATTGCATCGGAAAATCGATGAAACTGACCCCTATTTCGCCGCCATCCGCCAACAATGGTCGGCGGCCCTGAAAGCTGCCTTTGCGGCCCTGCCCGATCCAGTCTGGTCGTAAGTCCGGTGGATTTACACTCGGCCTAAAATCGCGCAGATTGGTCACGCGGACCATCCGCATAAAATCGCCGGCAGAGCGGTTAGGGGGAGAGTAGCGTGATATCGGGGGATACCGCTGGCGCGCCGCCCCGGACGGCGGGCAAGGGGCGGCATAATTCCTTTCGCATCATTGGCGGCGCGTCGTTGGGCGCGATGTTTGAATGGTACGATTTCTATGTTTACGGTGCCTTGGCGTCGGTGCTGGGGCATGTGTTTTTTCCCCCGGTGGATGAAAGTTTCGCCTTTTTCGCGAGTCTTGCGGCTTTTGGGGCCGGGTTTGCCGTACGGCCGTTCGGGGCGCTGGTTTTTGGTTGGCTCGGCGATTTTATTGGCCGGAAATATGCGTTCCTCCTAACCATTCTGGTCATGGGAACCTCGACCGCGCTGGTTGGTCTGTTGCCCACCTACGAGCAAATCGGGATTGCCGCGCCGATCCTGTTGGTGCTGCTGCGCTTGGCGCAAGGCTTGGCTTTGGGCGGCGAATATGGCGGGGCGGCGATTTTTGTCGCCGAACATGCGCCGCCGCACCGGCGCGGGCTGCATACCAGCTGGATTCAGACAACGGCGACGCTGGGTTTCGGCCTGTCGTTGATCGTTGTGCTGATCTGCCGATCTAGCCTATCCCCCGAAGAATTCGTGGAATGGGGCTGGCGGCTGCCGTTCATCGCCTCGATCATCCTTTTGGGGATTTCGGTCTATATCCGGGTTCGCCTGCACGAATCGCCGCTCTTCACCGATCTGAAGGCGCGCGGGCAGACCTCTAAACATCCGATCTCTGATTCGTTGTTGCGCTGGCGCAACCTGCGCTGGATGCTGCTGGCGCTGTTTGGCGCGACGGCGGGGCAGGCGGTGATTTGGTATGCTGGGCAATTCTATGTGCTGTTCTTTTTACAGAGCACGCTGAAGGTGCCGCATGATACGGCAACGATGCTGGTCGCGGCAGGCTTGCTGCTGGGAACGCCTTTTGTTGTGCTGTTCGGCTATTTGTCGGATTTGATTGGCCGCAAGCCGATCATGATCGCGGGCTGCCTGTTGGCGGCGGTGAGTTTCATTCCGGTTTTCAAAGGACTGACGCTAGCAGCCAATCCGGCGCTGGTGCGGGCAACCCAGGCGGCCCCGATCACCGTAGCTGGGGCCGATTGCGCCGATATGCTGTGGCGTAAGGAGACGAGTATTTGCGATCTGGTGCGGGCGCAATTGGCGCGCGGCGGGATTCCCTATGAATGGGCCACGGTTGCGGGGGCACCCTTGACGGTGAAAATCGCCGGGCACGGTGTTGCGATTGACGAAACCCTGCTGGGGCTAACCCAAGCCTTACGGGCGCATGGCTATCCGGAGCGGGCCGATCCGGCGCAGATTAATCTACCCTTAGCGATTGGCTTGCTGACCGTACTTATGATCTTTGTCGCAATGGTTTATGGACCGATTGCCGCCTTTTTGGTGGAATTATTTCCAACGCGCGTGCGTTTCACCTCGCTCTCATTGCCCTATCATCTTGGGAATGGTTGGTTCGGCGGCATGTTGCCGGTGATTGCTTTTGCGATTGTGCTGGAGACGGGCGATATTTATGCTGGTCTTTGGTATCCAATTATCGTCGCCGCTACATCGGCCTTGATTGGGGTTTTCTTTCTCGACGAAACCCATAACCGCAATCTAATGCGGGTCACCCATCCCGTCGGGAACAGCCTGGGATCTTCCTCTTCCGATATGTGATCGCGATTGTTTCGACGCGCCCGCTGTGGCACAAGGCGGAACGTTTTTCGATCAGGGAAGGGAGCCGCGCGCGATGGCCGCTTATCAATACATCTATGTGATGAAAGGGCTGTCGAAAGTTTATCCCGGTGGCAAAAAGACCCTGGATAACATTTGGCTCAGTTTTCTGCCCGGTGCCAAGATCGGCGTCATCGGCCCGAACGGGGCCGGTAAATCGACCCTGATGAAGATCATGGCCGGGATCGATAAGGAGTTCGGCGGCGAGGCTTGGGCGGCAGAAGGCGCTAAGGTCGGCTATCTGCCCCAGGAACCGCATCTCGACCCCGACAAGGACGTGATGGGAAATGTCATGGACGGGCTGAAAGAAACCAAGGCGTTGCTCGACAGGTTCGATGCCGTCTCCGCCCGTTTCGCCGAAGAACTGTCCGACGACGAGATGAATGCGCTGATCGCCGAACAGGCGGAGTTGCAGGAACAGATCGACGCGATTGACGGCTGGGATCTCGACCGGACCATCGAAATTGCGATGGATGCGCTGCGCTGCCCGCCGGGCGATGCCGATGTGACCAAACTCTCCGGGGGGGAACGCCGCCGCGTCGCGCTCTGCCGTCTGCTGCTGGAAAAGCCGGACATGCTGCTGCTCGACGAACCGACCAACCATCTCGACGCCGAATCGGTCGCGTGGCTCGAACGCTTCCTCCATGATTATAAGGGCACCGTCGTGGCGGTAACCCATGATCGCTACTTCCTCGATGAAGTGGCCGAGTGGATCCTGGAAGTGGATCGTGGCCAGGGCTATCCCTTCCACGGCAATTACACCGGCTGGCTGGCCGACAAGCAAAAACGGTTGGAGCAGGAAGGCAAGCAGGAAGCCGCCCGCCAGAAGACCCTGGAACGGGAACTGGAATGGGTGTCGCAAAGCCCGAAGGCCCGCCAAGCCAAGTCTAAGGCGCGTCTGGCGGCCTATGATGATCTCGTTAATCAGTCGAAGGAAAAGGCGCCGGAAACCGCCCAGATCGTGCTGCCGCCCGGCCCGCGCCTGGGGAATGTCGTGATTGAAGCCGAGCACCTGAAGAAAGGGTTCGGCGACCGGCTGCTGATCGACGATGTGTCCTTCCGCCTGCCCCCCGGCGGCATCGTCGGCGTCATCGGCCCGAATGGCGCTGGGAAGACGACGCTGTTCCGCATGATTACCGGGCAGGAACAGCCGGACGGTGGGACTTTCCGCGTCGGCGATACGGTGGCGCTTGGCTATGTCGATCAGTCGCGCGATGCGCTTGATGCCAATAAGACCGTTTGGGAAGAAATCTCCGGCGGGCAGGATGAAATCGACCTGGGCCGCCGTAAGATGCCGTCGCGCGCCTATTGCGCCCTGTTTAACTTCCGCGGGGCGGATCAGCAGAAAAAGGTCGGCATGTTGTCGGGCGGGGAGCGCAACCGCGTCCATCTGGCCAAGATGCTGAAGACCGGCGCGAATGTGCTGCTGCTCGACGAACCGACCAACGATCTGGATGTCGATACGCTGCGTGCGCTGGAAGAAGCCCTTCTGGATTACGCCGGGTGCGCCGTGGTCATCACCCATGATCGCTGGTTCCTGGACCGGATCGCGACCCATATTCTGGCGTTCGAGGGCGATAGCCAGGTCGTTTGGTTCGAGGGGAACTATCAGGATTACGAAGCGGATCGGAAGCGCCGCCTGGGAGCGGACGCCGACCAGCCACATCGGATTAAGTACAAGCCGTTGGCACGGTAAAAAAAGGGCGGAAGCAATATCTTCCGCCCTAGACCGCCGATAAAGGCATCGGCTTTTGCTGTTTTTTTGGGGCCGAGGGTGAAAACCCTCGGCCATTGCCTTAGGCGATGGTCGATTTCACATCGATATTGCCGCGCGTCGCGTTCGAGTACGGGCAGACCTGATGGGCCTTTTCGACCAAGGTCTCCGCCGTAGCATGATCGAGACCCGGCAGGCTGATGACCAAATCGACGGTCAGGCCGAAGCCGCCGGCAGCGCGCGGGCCGATGCCGACCGTGCTGGTCACCGAAACGTCGGCGGGAACCTTAATCCCGGTCTGGCTGCCGACGAACTTCATCGCGCCGATGAAGCAGGCGGCGTACCCGGCGGCGAAGAGCTGTTCCGGGTTATTGCCGGGGCCGCCTGCGCCGCCGAGTTCCTTCGGCGTCGCCAGCTTCACATCCAGGCTGCCGTCGAGGGTGGCGGCATGGCCATCGCGGCCCCCGGTAGCACGGGCGGAGGTTTTGTAGAGAACGTTAACCGACATGATGAGGTCCTTTCGAGAGGGAGGTGGTGGGGTTGGGGGAGGGAAAACTTATTTCAGCGCCGCTTTGACGAAACCGGCGGCCTGATCGAGGGCGGCTTGGGTGGCGGGGGTTTCGGCGAGCGCGTTTAGCATCACGAAATCATGGATCGTCGCATTGTAGCGCGTCACGGTGGTAACCACACCCGCTTCGATCAGCTTGCGGGCGTAGGCTTCGCCCTCATCGCGCAGAACATCGTTTTCGGCGGTGATGACCAGGGCTTTCGGTTGGCCCGCCAGTTGCGCCTTGCTGGCGTTGAGCGGCGAGATCTTCGGGTCGGTGCGGTTGGCACCTTCCGGCAGATAGGCGTTCCAGAACCATTCCATTGCCGGTTTCGTCAGCCATGGGCCATTCGCGAAAGCGCGGTACGAGCCATTGTCCAGGCTGGCATCGGTCACCGGATAGAACAGAAGCTGCCCCTTGAGCGCCGGGCCGCCGCGTTCCTGGGCAAGCTGGGCGACCACAGCGGTCATATTGCCGCCAACGCTATCGCCTGCAATCACGAGGCGCTTGCCGTCGATCCCCAGTTTCGCGCCGTTCTCCGCAACATACTTGGTGACGGCGTAATCCTGTTCAATAGCAACCGGGTAGCGCGCTTCCGGCGAGCGGTCGTAATCGACGAAGACCAGCGCAGCCTTAGTGCGGGTCACCAGATCGCGGATCAGCCGGTCGTGGGTCAGCGTATCGCCCATCACCCAACCGGCACCGTGGAAGTAGACGATGGCGGGCAGGGCACCTTTGGCCCCGGCTGGGCGCAGGATGCGGACGCGGGTTTCTCCCGTCGGGCCGACCGGCAGTTTGCTATCCTTTACCTCGATCCCCTGCGGGGCCTTGGCCCCACTTTGCACAGTGCGCAGCAGCGTGCGGGCATCGGTGGGGGTCAGCGTATAGATCGGCTTACCGCCCGACGCGGCGACCGCATCGAGGAATTTCTGGGTGGTTGGCTCCAACACCGGATCGGCCGCCAGGGCCGGAAGGCTGATCGCGCTTGCAACGACCGCGACGCTGAGAAGGTTTGACAGGCTGGTCATGGGTCTCTCCTGGAAGGGTTGTTTAGTCGTTGACGATTAATTTGTGTGCGATCTTTATGCGCCTTGTTTATCCGGCTGTCAAGCGTGTACGATTAGGTCGTGCGATAAATTTTTTGAAGGGAGGAAAACAATGTCCGACGAGTGGCTGAAACTCGATAATCAGCTCTGCTTTGCGCTCTATTCGGCGAGCCATGCGTTTACGCGCGTCTATAAACCGCTGCTCGATACGCTGGGGCTGACCTATCCGCAGTATCTGGTCATGTTGCTGCTGTGGGAACAGGACGGCCAGACCGTCGGGGCCTTGGGGGAGCGGCTGCTGCTCGATTCAAGCACGCTAACGCCCCTGTTGAAGCGGCTGGAGGCGGCAGGCCAGATCGAACGCCGTCGGTCCGCCGAGGATCAACGGCAGGTCCGGGTCTATCTAACCGACGCCGGACGCAGCCTTTATACGCAGGCGCAAAGCATCCCGGCCTGCATCGTCTCGGCGATTGGGCGGCCCGTGCCGGAGATCGTGGCGCTAAAAGAACAGGTGACCGAGTTGCGGCGGGTGCTGGCGGAGGCCGCCGATACTGGGGCGCATGTCAAAATCGCATAGGAAACCGTCTCTTGCCGTGGCGGATGGGCGCGCCCTCGTCCGCCGCTAGGCCGACCCGCCGCGCGAAACTGGCGGATATCAAGCTCTTTGCCGTCATTAGCCTATGACCCTTGCGTCATGGTCGCAACAGGTCGGTGTTTCCATCGGGAATCCATACAAAAATTTCACTTGCGCGGGGGGGCGTTTTGCCTCATACGCAGCGTTAGACGCACTCGCACGTGCCTATGGCCCGTCTGGGAAGTAAGCCCAGGGTTGGTTATGCAACGACGGACCCGCGTCCTTTTGGATCCTCTAGCAACTCTGCTGGTGCCGAAGGGAATAGTGGCCATGACTGGTAAACGCCTGACATTCGCTAAGATCGGACCCGTCCTGGTTAGGGCGGCTTCTAGTCTTACGGTCGGCGTGTCGCCTAGGCCCTAGACGTGGGCGGCGCGCCGACCGTTTATCGGTGTGCCCCTGATCCTTCTATCCTCGTTTCATCGCTGCGCTCCCTAAGTCGCCCTTTTGTTGGCGGCGACCAGATCGCTTACCTTATTCCGGTCTCCGGCTGAAACCGGGCCAAGCGGGCCTTCCGCCTGACGTGTGGAGTTTGTCGCTATGACTGCCAAAATTGAACGCTATCTCGCCGAAAATCAGCCGGAAACCCCGTGCCTCGTGGTCGATCTGGATGTGATCGCCGAAAACTATCGCACGATGAACCGGCTGCTGCCGTTGGCGCGCATTTTCTATGCGGTGAAGGCCAATCCGGAACCGGCGGTAGTCGCCATGCTGAACGGCCTCGGTTCCTCCTTCGATACCGCCAGCCGCGGCGAGATCGATCTGGTGCTGGGCCAAGGGGCCAGCCCGGACCGTGTGTCCTTCGGCAATACCATTAAAAAGCAGCGCGACATTGCCTATGCTTACGAAAAGGGCGTACGCCTCTTCGCCTTCGATTCGGAAGCCGAGCTGGAAAAACTGGCGGTTTCGGCCCCTGGCGCGAAGGTCTTCTGCCGTATTCTGATGGAGTGCGGCGGCGCGGAATGGCCGCTGTCGCGCAAGTTCGGCTGCGCGCCGGAAATGGCGACCGACCTTTTGATCCGCGCCCGTGACCTGGGGCTGGAGCCTTACGGCATCTCCTTCCACGTCGGCTCGCAGCAGACCGATATTGGCCAGTGGGATGTGGCGATTGGTCGCGCTGCGGCTATGTTCTCGGCAATCGCCAAGGCGAATATCGACCTGAAGATGGTCAATATTGGCGGCGGCTTCCCGGCGAAATATCGCGCCAACATCCGCCCGGTCGAAGCTTATTGCGACGGCGTGATGGAAGCGATGCGCAAGCATTTCGGTAATGCCATTCCGGAAATCATTATCGAGCCGGGCCGCTCGATGGTCGGCGATGCCGGGGTGATCCATACCGAAGTCGTGCTGATCTCGAAGAAAGATTACGAGGAAGATAAGCGCTGGGTCTATCTCGACATCGGCAAGTTCGGTGGTCTCGCCGAAACGATGGACGAGGCGATTAAGTATGATATCGCGACCGACCGCGACGGCGGCGAAACCGCGCCGGTGATCCTGGCCGGGCCGACTTGTGACAGTGCCGATATTCTGTACGAAAAGACCGAGTACCGCCTGCCGGTGAACCTGCAAGTCGGCGATAAGGTAAAGATCCTGGCGACAGGTGCCTATACCACCTCCTATTCGGCGGTGAACTTCAACGGGTTTGCGCCGCTGAAAGCCGTATGCATCTAATCAGCCCAAGCAACCCTTCTGCTGAAAAGCCTCTTGCCCCATCGGGCAAGAGGCTTTTTGCATCGAGGGGGGCAGGGGGATCGTTTAGGCCGCCTCGCTTTCCTCGATGATCCACGGTTCGCGCTTACCGGCATCCACCCATTCCTGCATGGCGGGCAGGGCTAGAACGGCGGCCATATAAGCGCGGCTGTCTTCGTCCACATCCACCAGATAGCTGGTGAAGCGCGTCACCACCGGAGCGAACATTGCGTCGGCAATCGTTGGTGGGCCGAAGAGGAAGGGGCCGCCAGTGCCAAAACGCTTACGGCAGTCGCGCCACAGGGCGGTGACGCGGTTGATGTCCTCTTGCGCCGCCGGGGTTAGGGTGCGCGGTGGCGCGGCGCGGCGAATATTCATCGGTAGGGCCGAGCGCAGACCGACGAAACCCGCGTGCATTTCAGAGGAAACGGCGCGGGCGACGGCGCGGGCCGTTGGGTCGGCGGGCCAAAGGTCGGGTGCCTGTTCGGCAACCCATTCGCAAATCGCGAGGCTCTCGCAGATCACCGTCCCATCATCCAATTTTAGGGCCGGGACCTTGCCGGTTGGGCTATGGCGCAAAATATCCTGTTTCGAGGTAGCCTGATACAGGGGGATCAGAACTTCCTCAAACGAGATACGCGCCAGTTTTAGGGCTAACCAAGGCCGCAACGACCAGGAAGAGTAATTCTTATTGCCAATGAACAGGGTTAAAGCCATGGGCGGGGTCCTTCCACGTCCAGGAGAAAATCATCACCGATCAGCAAAGCCGAGACTGGCGGTACGGGCAAGGAAATTACCAAAACTTCTGGGTCTGGTTTCCGCAACCCTGCCTTCGGCCTAGTAACGCGGTGAAAAACCCGATAGGAAGGGCAGGGTGAGCCACGCGCGACACTTGGGGGTTTGGACCGCCAAGTGCGATAGCCAAGGGGTTTCGGCGGGGTCCGAAGCGCCCGATGATGGGATGGAGGAACCGGGTGAAGGCGTTAAATCCGATCGTGATGTCGGGACGGGAAGTTCTGCCGCTGGTAGAAGGCGGTAAGGGGATTGCCGTATCGAACGGTCAAAGCTCTGGCGCATGGGCGGCGGCCGGGGGGATTGGCACTTTCTCTGGCGTGAATGCCGATCAATATGATGCCGACGGTCAGGTCATTCCGATGATTTACCGAGGTAAGACCCGCCGCGAACGGCACGAGGAGCTGATCGGCTATTCGATTGACGGCGGCATTACCCAGGCGCGCATCGCCCATGAAACGGCGGGCGGGCACGGGCGCATCCATATGAATATCCTTTGGGAAATGGCCGCCTCCGAAATCATCCTCAATGGTGTGCTCGAAGGCTCGCAGGGGCTGATCCACGGCGTGACCTGCGGCGCGGGGATGCCCTATAAGGTGGCGGAAATCTGCGCCAAATATGGTGTCTATTACTATCCGATCGTTTCCTCGGCCCGCGCCTTCCGCGCACTGTGGAAGCGCGCCTATCATCGTTTTCCCGATCTGTTGGGGGCGGTGGTCTACGAAGACCCCTGGCTGGCGGGCGGACATAATGGTCTCTCGAACTCAGAAGATCCGAATAAGCCGGAAGACCCGTTGCCGCGCCTGATCGAACTGCGCAAGGTGATGCGGGAATTTGGCCTGCATCAAACCCCAATTATCATGGCGGGCGGCGTCTGGTTCCTGCGCGAATGGCAGGATTTTATCGATAACCCGGATTTGGGGCCGGTCGGCTTCCAGTTCGGCACCCGTCCCCTGCTAACCCAGGAAAGCCCGATTTCTTTCGCCTGGCGCAAGCGGCTGCTGGAATTACAGCCGGGCGATGTTTATCTCAACCGCTTCTCGCCGACGGGCTTTTACTCTTCTGCCGTGCAGAATGCATTTCTAGAAAATTTGAAGGGCCGCTCGGCCCGGCAGATCGCCTTTACCGCCCATGCCCATGGCGAGCATGACACCGAACTGAAAATCGGGGCGCGGGGTCGGTCGGTCTTCGTCACCGCTATCGACAAGGCCCATGCCGAACAATGGATGGCCCAAGGCTTTACCGAGGCGATGCGCACACCGG
Organism: uncultured Elstera sp.; assembly: GCA_964576605.1. GTDB lineage: Bacteria > Pseudomonadota > Alphaproteobacteria > Elsterales > Elsteraceae > Elstera. Next base: position 39,352 of record CAZNVY010000015.1, read on the forward strand.
AAAGTACCCTCGTATTCGTTACCCCGGAAGATAGTCTACAGATCCGCAAGGATCAGGTGGATTGCATGGGCTGCCTGTCGCACTGCAATTTCTCCAACTGGGCACAGAACGAGGAAGGGACGACCGGCAAATCCCCCGATCCGCGCAGCTTCTGCATCCAGAAGACTTTGCAAGAAATCAGCCATTCCGACGATATCGACCATCAACTGATGTTCGCCGGGCATAATGCCTATCGGTTTGCGCAAGACCCGTTCTACGCCAATGGGTTCGTGCCGACGGTGCGCCAATTGGTGGAACGGATTATGACGGGGGATTAAGGCCTGCTACGTCGCGGGGCGCGACGGCACCGTTGCGGCGCGATATACTGCTGCCATGTCTGACCGGACTCCGCCTGGGCCGCCGCCCGACCTGAACCAGCTTGCCGAACAGTTCCTCGATCTGTGGCAGGGGCAGGTCGCGGCCTGGGTCAGCGATCCGGCGACAGCGGAATCGATGGGCAAGCTCTGGGCGCTATGGGGGATAACCCCGCCGCCCACGCCGCCCGCTACCGCCCCCTCTTCCTCGGCTTCGGAACCCGATCATGGCCGCGCCCCTGCCCGTTCCACCGTCCCGTTTGGGGCCGCGCCCGCTGCCGCTGCATCTCCTGAGCTGCTGGAGCTTTTACTTAAGCTCGCTGCCCGCCTCGCTGCTGTGGAGCAACGGTTGGCCGATCTTGAAGGGTCTGCTGCCCCCAGCCCCGCGCCCCTCGGTCCCCTTCCCAAATCCTCTGGTCGGGCCTATCCAAGGCGCGGGCGCGCCTGAGGCGGTTGAGCCGTTTGCCTTCGTGCAGGCGGTGGAGCAGGCGGGGCGGCGGCGGCTCTCGGCGTTCCTGACTGGGCTGCAGCGCTATCAGGGCCATGACTATCACCGCGATTTGCCCGATCCGCCGGTGATTGCGCGCTGGGGCGACGTTCGGTTGCTCGACTACGGTGCCCCCGGCGCGGCGGAGGGGCCGGTGCTGCTCTGCGTCCCCTCCCTCATCAACCGCGCCTATATTCTCGACCTGACAGGCGAGCGCAGTTTTCTGCGGTGGCTGGCGGGCCACGGCGTGCGGCCCTTACTGCTGGATTGGGGCGCGCCGGTCGGCGAGGCCGCCGATTTCACCCTAACGGATTATATCGAAGGGCCGCTGTTCGATGCGCTGGCCCTGGCCTCGGCGCGGTCGGGTGGGGCGGTGGGGTTGCTCGGCTATTGCATGGGTGGGCTGCTGGCGCTGGCGGCGGCGCAACGGCATCCGGCGTTGGTCTCGCATCTGCTGCTGCTGGCGACGCCCTGGGATTTCCACAGCGATAGCGCCCAGGCACGGCGGCTGGCGGCGGGGCTGCCGAGCCTGCTGCAGGTGATCGATCGGCAGAACGGCCTGCCCGTCGATGTTATTCAGACATTGTTCGCCGCGCTCGACCCGTTGCAGATTGCCCGTAAGTTCGAGGCTTTCTCGCGTTTGGCCCCAGACAGTGCCGCGGCGCGGGCTTTCGTGGCGCTGGAGGATTGGCTGAACGATGGGGTGCCGTTGGCGGCCCCGGTGGCGCGCGAATGCCTGTCCGGTTGGTATCGCGACAATGCCCCGCCGCTGGGGCGCTGGCGGATTGCCGGCCGGGCGGTGCGGGCAGAGGCGGTGACCGTGCCGACGCTGGCGCTGATCCCCGAAGGCGACCGCATCGTCCCCCCCGCGAGCGCTCGCGCTTTGGCGGAGGCGGTCCCAGGGGCGGCGATGCATACAGTTCCGCTCGGTCATATCGGCATGATGGTCGGTGGCCGTGCCCCTGCGCAGGTGTGGGAGCCGATCCGCGCCTTTCTGATGGGGAAATAGTTTACCCGTTCCGCGCGGCACCGTAAGCTCTGCCCACAATCGGCTAAAGCCGCAGGAGAGGGAGAGTCACCATGACCGAAGTCGTTATCGCCGCCGCCGCCCGCACGCCCATCGGGTCGTTCAATGGGGCGCTATCGGGCCTGCCCGCCCATAAGCTCGGCGAAGTCGCCATCAAAGCCGCCCTGTCGCGCGCTAAGGTTGACGGCGCGGAGGTCGATGAAGCCATTCTCGGTCAAGTTCTGACCGCCGGAGTTGGCCAGAACGCCGCCCGTCAGGCCGCGATGGCCGCCGGTATCCCGCAGGAAAAGACCGCTTTCGCCATCAACCAGCTTTGCGGGTCGGGCCTGCGCGCCGTTGCCCTCGGTTTCCAGGCGATCCGCAATGGGGATGCCAGCATCATCGTCGCGGGCGGTCAGGAAAGCATGAGCCTGGCCCCGCACACGCTCTATCTGCGCTCCGGCACCAAGATGGGCGCGGCAGAAATGCAGGATACGATGCTGCGCGACGGGCTGCTGGATGCTTTCCACGGCTATCACATGGGCGTGACCGCCGAAAATATCGCCCAACGCTGGCAACTGAGCCGCGACGAACAGGATGCGTTTGCCGCCGCCTCGCAGAATAAGGCCGAAGCCGCCCAGAAGGCGGGCCGTTTTGCCGACGAAATCGCCCCGGTGACCATTTCGGGCCGCAAGGGCGATGTGCTGGTCGATGCTGATGAATATCCGAAGCATGGCACGACGCTCGAAACTCTGGCCAAGCTGCGCCCGGCTTTCAATAAAGAGGGCACGGTGACCGCCGGGAACGCCTCCGGCCTCAACGATGGTGCGGCGGCCCTGGTGCTGATGAGTGCGGAGGATGCCGCCAAGCGCGGTATTACCCCGCTCGCTCGCATCGTTTCCTGGGCCACGGCGGGCGTCGATCCGGCGATCATGGGCACCGGGCCGATCCCGGCCAGCCGCGCCGCCCTGGCCAAAGCTGGGTGGAGCATCGATAGCCTCGACCTGATCGAAGCCAACGAAGCCTTCGCCGCCCAGGCCCTGGCCGTGAATAAAGACCTCGGTTGGGATACCAGCAAGGTCAATGTCAACGGCGGGGCCATCGCCCTTGGGCATCCCATCGGTGCCTCAGGCGCGCGCGTGCTGACGACGCTGCTGTATGAAATGCAGAAGCGCGACGCCAAGCGCGGTCTTGCCACCCTCTGCATCGGCGGTGGTATGGGTGTCGCGCTGACGGTCGAACGGTAAGCCTTTGGGTGGGGGCCACAGCCCCCGTCCGCTGCCCAATCTTGCCGCCCTGCGCGCCTTCGAGGCGGCCGGGCGGCATTTAAGTTTTTCGGCGGCGGCGGCGGAACTTCATGTTACCCAGGGCGCGATCAGCCGCCACGTGCAGGCGCTGGAAGCCGAGCTGGGTGCCAGCCTGTTCGACCGCACCCGCCCGCTGACCCTGACGCCCACAGGCGCGGCCTATCACACTGCCGTGCGCCAGGCTTTCGCCGGGCTGATCGCCGCGACCCGCACCGCGCGGCGTGAGGCGCAGAGCCTGCGCCATCCCGTTCGGGTTACGCTTCTCGCCTCATTCGCCGCCCTCTGGCTAATGCCGCGCCTCCCTACTTTTGAAGCGGCGCATCCGGGGGTGCAGCTTGTCCTGACCCCTGATGTCCGGCTGGTCGATCCGCTCGCGGGCCAGACCGATCTTGCCATTCGGTACGGGAAAGGCGGTTGGCCTGGGGGGCTGGCCGAATGTTTCTTGCCGGAAACGCTGGTCCCTGTCGCCGCGCCGGGCTATGCGGCACCCGCCTTGGCCGACCTACCCCAGCATCGGTTGTTGCACCCCAGTGATATCTGGGAATGGCGGGAGTGGTTGGCGGCGCAAGGCCTCGCGTTAGAGAGTTTTCCGCATCAACAGCGGCTCGGCGATTACAATATCACCCTGCAAGCCGCCCGCGACGGGCTGGGGATTGCCTTGGGGCGGTTGGCCCTGGTCGGGCCGCTGCTGGCGCGGGGGGATTTGGTGCGCCTGCCCTATCCCGCTTTGTCCGGCGTCTTCGGCCATTGGTCGGTGATCGACCCGGCGCGGGCGGGGGACGCGGCGATTGCCGCCGTTCGGACGTGGTTGCACGCGGTTAGTATGAGTGACACTCATGTTAACCCGGAAGGAACTTGAGTCGCGTCCTCCCAGAAACTGCGGCAGGCTGGGCCGTCTTTTTTTGGGAGAACCCGCATGGTCCGTGATCGTCTCGCCGCCCTTGGCCTTCAGCTTCCCCAGGCCTCCGGCCCCGGCGGTGCCTATGCGCCCTTCGTCTTCAGCCGGAGCGGCACGCTCCATATCGCCGGGCAAATTTCGCAAATTGCCGGAGAAGCGCAATTCTTTGGGCGCCTGGGGGAGGGTGCGACCGTCGAGCAGGGGCAAGCGGCGGCGCAACTCTGCGCGCTCAACATTCTGGCGCAGGTCGAAGCGGCGCTCGGCGGCGACTGGGGCCGGGTGACGCAATGCCTTAAGCTCAATGGCTTCATCGCCTGCACGCCGGAGTTTACCCAGCAAAGCCAGGTGATGAACGGCGCGTCGGACCTGATGCTGAACGTCTTCGGCGAACCGGGGCGGCACGCCCGCACCTCGGTCGGCGTGGCAGCCTTGCCGCGCGGCGTGATGGTGGAGGTGGATGCGACCTTCGAGATCGCCCGATGACGCCGCGCCTGCATTTCAACTATTCCGCCGCCGCGCCGATCACGCCGGAAGCCCGGCAGGCGATGACGGCGCATTACGATCTTGAGGCCACCATCGGCCCGGTTGAAGCCGCGATCGCCGTCGCGCCCCGATTGGCGGAGATCCACCACGCCGCCGAACGGCTGCTCGGTACCGGCCCCGGCACCGTGGCGCTGACCGAAGGCCAGGGCCGCGCGATGGCGCTGGTTGCCGCCGGGTTGCGCTTACGGCCCGGCGACCGGATTCTGTGCGCGCCATCGGAATGGGGCGGAACCCTATCGGCCCTCACCGCGGTCGCCCAGCGCGCAGGGGCAAGCGTTGTGCCCGTGCCAATGCTACCCGACCATACGACCGATCTTGACGCCCTGCGCAGAATGTTGGACGGGCGGGTGCGGCTGATCTCCGTCACGGAGGTATCGGTCAGCGGCACGGCGATCCAGCCGATTGCGGCAATCGCCGATCTAGCGCGGACGACAGGGGCTTTGCTGGCGGTCGATGCCAGCCAATCGGTCGGCTGGCGCCCCGTCGCGATGGCGGCGCATGGCATCGACATTCTAACGGCGAGCGGGCGGAAATATCTGCGCGGCCCGCGCGGGGTGGCGCTTCTCGGTCTTTCGGCGCGCGCCCAAGCGGCGCTGACCCCGCCACCGCCCGACGATTATGCCGTGCGTCAAAGCGATGCGTTGCGGTGGGAGACGGCGGAATATTCCTATGCCACCCGGCTTGGCTTCGGCGCGGCGTTGGATCAGGTGTTAGCCCTTGGGGTTGAAGCCCTCGGGGCCGAACTGCTGGCCCGGACGACCCGGCTCGAAGCCGCGCTGCGGCAGGTGTCAGGGGTGCAGTTAATCCGCCCCGTCGCAGGGGAAAGCCCGGCGATCGCGCCGCTGGTTGCCTTCGAGATCGCAGGGCGCGACCCGCAGACGGTGCAAAAAACCTTGCAGGCGCAGGGGATTAATGTCGCAGCCAATCTGGCGGCTTATGCGCCCTATGTCTTCGCCCATCTTGGCAAAGCGGCGCTGCTGCGCGCCTCGGTCCATCTGCCGACGACCGATGCCGATATCGACCGGCTGGTCGCGGCCTTGAGGCAGGTTTAACCGAACAGACTATCGATATCGGCCTGGCTGACGCCCCCGCCGCTGCGGGCGGGGCCGTGCAGCAGCCCGTCATCGCCGCCGGCAGGGCCGTGGGTCGGCGGGGCGACACCGTCAAACCCATCGCCCAGAACCTGAATGATCGTCCCAATGCGCTGCTCGACGAATTCTAGCGTCGTCACCACTTTGGACACGCGCTGGCCGGTAATGTCCTGGAAGGCGCATTCGGTAAATAGGCTAGCGACGAGCGAATGAATTTGGTCGACCGCCATATCCACGCTGCCGTCGGTTGCCGCCCGCGGGATCGATTCGGCGGCGGAATCGATGGCTTCGGCAACCGCCAAAATCCCATTGGTCGCGGTTTCGGTGGCATGGACGATGGCCCGCAGTTCCGAGACCGCATTGGAAATTCGATCTTCCGTCGATCGAGGATGACGGATTGCGGCGATTTCGGACTGGATCAGTTCCAGTTGCTCGCGGAGGTCGGCCAGCTCTGAGGCCAGAGCTTGTGCGTCGAGGTCGCTCATTGCCTATCTTCAGGTCAAAGTGTCAAAGCCACTATACGCAGGAAGTTTCTCCGACGCACGGCCCAAATCGATCAAAGCAGGCTCTTTTTGCCAAATGATGAAGGCTTTGGCAGTAAGACCATTAAAGCGACACTCTCTTTATGCTGCACTGCGTCGTAATCCGCGTTTGACCGGAATTTTGGGCGTTTCATCGAATAGTTCTGCCAGTTTGTCCATCATTGTGCCGCCCAATTGTTCGGCGTCAACGATAGTAACCGCCCGGCTATAGTAACGGGTCACGTCATGGCCAATGCCAATGGCGATCAACTCCACCGGCGAGCGGCTTTCGATTTTCTGAATGACGCTGCGCAAATGGTTTTCCAGATAATTGCCGGGATTGACCGAGAGGGTGGAATCATCCACCGGCGCGCCGTCGGAAATCATCATCAGGATACGCCGTTGTTCCGGGCGACC
>CAZNVY010000015.1:45992-46270 GCA_964576605.1 uncultured Elstera sp.
CGCCCCAGCCAGGGCTTCGCCATCGATATCTTCTTTCAGCAAGCCTTCGCGCAGCATCAGGCCCAGGGATTTGCGTGCCCGCCGCCAAGGGGCATCGGCGGATTTATACACAATGTGCCGCAGATCGTTGAGACGGCCTGGTTGGGCGGGCTTGCCGTCGGTGATCCAGCGTTCACGCGACTGACCGCCCTTCCAGGCGCGCGTGGTGAAGCCGAGGATTTCGACCTTCACGTTGCAGCGCTCCAGCGTGCGCGCCAGAATGTCGGCGCTCATCGCGG
>CAZNVY010000015.1:46280-47902 GCA_964576605.1 uncultured Elstera sp.
TCGTGATCGGGCGCCCGCGCATCGAGCCGGAATTATCGAGCAGCAGCGTGACTACCGTATCGCGGAAATCCGTATCTTTTTCGAGCTTGTAGGAGAGGGGCTGCATCGGGTTGGCGATGACGCGGGCCAACCGCCCGGCATCGAGAATCCCCTCCTCAAGGTCAAAATCCCAACTGCGCGTTTGCTTGGCCATTAGGCGGCGCTGCAAGCGGTTGGCGAGGCGGGAAATAACCCCCTGTAAAGATTGCAGCTGTTGGTCCAGCATCAGCCTCAGCCGGGTCAATTCTTCGGCATCGCATAGATCGTCGGCATGGATTTCTTCATCGAACTGCCGCGTATAGGCGCGATAGGCGGAATGATCCTGATCTTTGGAGAGCGGGCGCTGGCCCTGGGGCGGCGGGCTATCGCCGGTTTCTTCTTCCCCTTCGCCGAATTCTTCGTCGCGGTCGTCGCTATCGGTATCGGCGTCCGATTCCATACCAGGGCGGGGGTCGGGGCGCTTTTCAGCCTTACTGTCCTGCTCCTCCTCGCTCTCGCTCTCGCCGGCGTCGCCCTGAATCTGTTCGGAACCAGGCTGATCGTCGCCGGTATCCGACCCGTCGTCCTCGCTGGGGTCTTGCGGGTCGGGGGCGTCGCTGGCTTCCACGTCGAGATCGGCCAGCAGCTGCCGCACGGTGCGGGCGAAGGCCTCCTGATCGCCCATCGTGGCGCGGAGGTCCTTCAGATCGGCTCCAATTTTCTCGGCGATTTGGCCACGCCATTTTTCGACCAGCGGGCGAATTGGCTCTGGGGGCGGCGCGCCGGTCATCGCTTCGCGCGCCAACATGCGCACCGCCTCCGGCAGGGTTGCTTCGGTGGGGTCGGTCACCCGGTCGAAGCCGAGGCGGCGGTATTTTTGCTCCAGCACGCCGGTGAGGTTCTGGGCGACCCCCGCCATGCGGTTGGCCCCCAGCGCCTCGCAGCGCGCCTGCTCCAACGCCTCGAAAATCGCTCGTCCGGTTGGGGTGATCGGCTGGCGCTTCAGATGGGTTCCGGCGTCGTGATAGCGCAGGCGCAGGGCGACGGCATCCGCCTCGCCGCGCAGACGGGCCACGTCTTCCGGCGGCAGTGTGCGTGCCGGGGCGGGCAGGCGGGCGCGTTTGCCGACCACACCGGCGGCTTCCGCGCCGAACCCCACCTCCACCTCGCCGTTTTCGGCAATGGCACGGATGGCAGCGGTGGTGGCGCGCTTAAACTGCTCTAGCGGGGATTCGGCATCGGCCATCGGTCAGGCTCAGGCGACGCGACCGGCGGCGCGCGCCACCTTGGCCTCGACGATGCGACCGGCCAGATCGCGCCCGAAACACCGCTGATAATATTCCAGAATCAGCGGGCGTTCGGCTTCATCGCACTTATTGAGGAAACTGAGGCGAAAGGCAAAGCCGACATCGCCGCCGAAGATCTTGGCATTTTCGGCCCAGGTGATGACGGTGCGTGGCGACATGACGGTGGAAATATCCCCGGCGATAAAGCCCGCGCGCGTGAGATCGGCCAGGGCGACCATCGCTTCGACGGTCTTCTTACCCGCGTCGGTCTGATAGTCCGGCAGCTTCGCCAGCACGATGGCGGTTTCGGTATCCGCC
>CAZNVY010000016.1:0-3613 GCA_964576605.1 uncultured Elstera sp.
CCGAATTGCCCCGGCTGCGGACCCCTACCGGCTCCGGCATCACCTTTGACCGAACGGCAGTCCACGACCAGGTGACCGGCGCATTGAGCACCTATTTTGCGACCGGCATAGCACCGCAGACTCTGCGCCTCGCCCCTGCCGGTTCCGCCTTCAATCGCCGCGTTTGGGCGGCCCTGCGCGAGCTTTCGTCAGGCGAGACCCTGAGCTATGGTGCCCTTGCTGAAAGCATGGCAACTCCTGGTGGCGCCCGCGCCGTAGCGCGTGCCGTCGGCGCCAATCCCATCGCGCTGTTCATCCCCTGTCACCGGATCATCGGCCAAGACGGCAGCATGACCGGCTATGGCGGCGGCCTCTGGCGCAAACGTTGGCTTCTGACGCACGAGGCCCGCGTCCGCAACCACGTCCTACCCTCGGAGACGATCCAATGAGTTCTGCGTCGAAAGCCGCCGCTTTTACCGCCCTGCACGCCAAGGGCGATCCATTGGTGTTGGTCAATATCTGGGACGCTGGCAGCGCGCGCTGCGTCGCCGACGCGGGGGCCAAGGCGTTGGCAACCGGCAGTTGGTCGGTTGCCGCTGCCCAAGGCTATGCCGATGGCGAACAACTGCCGCTCGATCTTCTCGCGATGATCATTGGCCGGATCACGGCAACGACGAACCTACCGCTCTCTGTCGATATCGAGGGCGGATATGGCGTCTCCCCAGAGACGGTCGCGGCAACCCTGCGGCGCCTGCTCCCCCTCGGGATCGCCGGAATTAACTTTGAGGATGGTATTGTTGGCGGCACGGGCCTTCATCCGCTCGATGCACACTGCAAACGGATTGCTGCCCTGCGCGCCGAAGCCGATGCGTTCGGCGTGCCACTCTTCATCAACGCCCGCACCGATCTTTTCCTGCAGGTGCCTGCTGACGAACATACCAGACTGATTGCGGCGGCTTTAGAGCGCGCCGCAGCCTATGCCGAAGCGGGAGCATCGGGCTTCTTTACGCCGGGTTTGGCCGATAGGGATCTTATCGCCCGCGTATGTACCGAAGTCGCCTTACCGGTCAATATTATGATGACGCGCGCCACCCCCAACCTCCCGACCCTCAGGGCCCTTGGGGTTGCCCGCGCGTCTTTCGGGCCAGGCCCCTACCGCGACATGCAAACATATTTGACGGACGCTGCCCGCCGCCATCTCTAACATGACATCGCCGCCGCCCGCCCCTATAGTGGCGGCGCAATGACGGCGCTGCCCCTGTCCGATTATCCTTCCGCCCCTTCAAAACCGCTGGCCGTTCTCCAGTCGGTGTTTGGCTACGACCGGTTTCGCGGGCCGCAGGCGGAGATCGTGACCCATGTGGTCGCCGGGGGCGATGCGCTGGTGCTGATGCCGACCGGCGGCGGCAAATCGCTGTGCTATCAGATTCCGGCCTTGGTGCGCGACGGGTGCGGCATCGTCGTCTCGCCATTGATTGCCTTGATCCAAGACCAAGTGGCAGCCCTGACCGAGGCGGGGGTTGCGGCGGCGGGGCTGCATTCCGGGCAGGAGCCGGGGGAACAGCGCGAGATTTTGCGGGCGCTGGCCGATGGGCGGCTCGACCTTCTGTATATCGCGCCAGAACGGATCCAAACCCCCTCCTTCCTCGAAGCCGCCGATCACGCGCGCCTAGCACTATTTGCCATCGACGAAGCCCATTGTGTTTCGCAATGGGGTCATGATTTCCGCCCCGATTACCGCGCCCTTACGCTGCTGCACGAACGCTGGCCGTGGGTGCCGCGCATCGCGCTGACGGCGACCGCCGACCCGCCCACCCGCGACGATATTATCCGCCAGTTGAAGCTGGAGGCGGCGCGGCAGTTCGTCATGTCCTTCGACCGGCCGAATATCACCTATCGGGTGATCGCCAAGAAGGACCCGCGCCGCCAGGTGCTTGGGTTCATCAAAGACGAGCACGCGGGCGACGCGGGCATTATCTATTGCAGCACGCGCAAGCGGGTGGATGAAACCGCGGCCTGGCTGAAAGATCAGGGTATCCCCGCCCTGCCCTATCACGCAGGCCTCGATGCGGGTGTGCGCGAGGCGCATCAAACCCGTTTTCTGCGCGAAGAAGGCATCGTGATGGTTGCGACCATCGCGTTTGGCATGGGGATCGATAAGCCGAACGTTCGCTTCGTCGCGCATCTCGACCTGCCGAAAAGCATCGAGGCCTATTATCAGGAAACGGGCCGTGCCGGGCGCGACGGGCTGCCCGCGACCGCCTGGATGGTCTATGGCCTGCAAGATGTGGCGATGCACCGCCAACGCTTGGAAGCCTCGACCGCGCCCGACGATCACAAACGGCGGGAAAAGGCGAAGCTCGATGCTATGCTCGCCTATTGCGAAACCGCCGAATGCCGCCGGACCTTTCTGCTGCGCCAATTGGGCGAAGCGCTGCCGGAGCCGTGCGGCAACTGCGATATTTGCCACGAGCCGGTGGAAACCTGGGAGGCGACCGAGGCCGCGCGCAAGGCCATGTCGGCCATCTATCGCACGGGTCAGCGCTTCGGCGCCGAACATTTGATCGCCGTGCTGCGGGGGGAGCGGACCGATAAGGTCGCCGAGCATGGGCATGATCGGCTGAAGACCTTCGGCGTCGGCACCGATCTCTCGAAGGATGCTTGGCGCTCGGTCTTCAGGCAGTTGCTGGCCCTGGGCCTGATTACCGCCGACCCGGAAGCCTTCGGCGGCCTATGCCTGACCGATGCCGCCCGCCCGGTCCTAGTCGATGCCGAACCGTTGCACCTACGCCGTGATCCCGCGCCGCGGGCCGAACGCCGGGCGGCCCCGACCAGCCGCCGCACCGTCGAACTCACCGCGCTGGAAGAGCGACTGTTTCAGGCCTTCCGCGCGTGGCGCATGGACCTTGCCCGCGATCACAAGGTTCCGCCCTATGTGATCCTGACCGATGCAACGCTGGTCGATATCGTGCGGCAGCGGCCTGCAAATCTGGAAACGCTGGCCCGCATTCCCGGCATTGGCCGCTCGAAGCTTGATCGCTACGGGGTTGCGATTCTGGAACAACTGCATCGCCTTGACTAGCCAAACGCTTAAGACGGAATCCTTACTTTCGTAGCGCTGGGATCAGGTACGCATTTAATGAAAGTTAACACAGAAAATTACATCCTTAGTACCTACGCTTTAATCTTTACGATTCCTTGTGGCAAGGAAATATGGAGACTGCATACACCCTGTAGGTAAACCTAATCTTAAATATTTTTCCTTGGCACAATTAAACGATCTAGCGCGCCTCCCTTTCATAGGATAGATTTTTTTCACTGTTAGGGGAGTCGACTGCAAGCATCACATCATTTTCATAAAGTTTTATCATAGGACTTTTTCACGACTTATCCTTGTCATCCAGTCGAAACATACGATTGTAATAGCTGCTTGCTGCCAATTCGCGATTCATTATTGGACAGTTCTCCGACCGGGGCTTATTATAGATATACGTATGAATGGCCGAGCGCGAGTGCCCATGCACCCCCTGTACAGGGGGCTTGGCGTTCGTTGCGGTAAGAGAGGACCGAGCGTGGCTAGACAGATTTCCCTATCGATCCGCTGGAAGGTTTTCGTCATCCCTGGGGTCGCGCT
>CAZNVY010000016.1:3637-10270 GCA_964576605.1 uncultured Elstera sp.
TTCGTTGGTATCTCTACGATCTCCGAACAGAATCGCGTTCTCGATCACATCACCAATGTTTCTAGCGCTAAGGCGACGGAAGCCTTGCAACTCTCTCGCGCTTTCGAGCAGACCCATGCCGAGTTGATTCGCATGGTCGCCTGGAGCGCGGCGATTTCGGACGAAAAAATTCTCTCTAAAGTAGAAGGGGATTTCAAGGCCAAGCTGGGCAATACCCGTGCCCTGCTGAATGCCCTACCGACGCGCTACAGCCTAAATGCCACCGAAGCCGGGTTATTATCGGGTTTCGGTGACCAGTTGCAGAAGTATGAGGCGGGGGCCAATGCGGTTTTGAACTCCGTCCGGCTCGATGTCGCGTCCTCGGTCACGCTGGTATTTACCGCGCAAAATGCGTCCGAATCTATTATCGCCAGCCTGTCGCAGTTCGATAGCGAAGCCCGCCGCCAGGCCGATGCCGCCATTGACCAGGCGGCAAAAGCCGGCCAGCGCGCCCGTACCCTCTATCTCTCCATCTCTGCCGTGGCCACCCTGCTGCTGGCGGTGATCGCCGTGATCGTCGGTCGGTCGATCGCCAATCCGGTCTCGCGAATGACCGACGCCATGGGGCGTCTTGCCAACGACGATCTGGCCGTGACCATCCCCGCCCTCAACCGCCGCGATGAAATTGGGGCCATGGCCAAGGCGGTTCAGGTCTTCAAAGTAAACGCCGAACGGGTGCGGGAACTAACCGCACAGCAGGAAGCCAGCCGCCAGCAGGCGGAAACTATCCGCCGCCAGATGATGACGACCCTGGCCGCTGACATCGAACAATCGGTCCGGCAGGCCGTGGTCGCCATGTCGGACATGCTCGGCACCATTCGCAATCAGGCGATGAGCTTGGCCCGAAACGCCGAAGAAGCCAGCCAGCAATCGGTTCTGGTCGCCGCCGCGTCGGAACAGGCCAGCTCCAATGTCTCTACCGTTGCGGGGGCAACCAACCGGCTGGCCGATCAGATCGAGCGCATCAATCTGAAAGTTCGCGAATCGAGCAGCATTGCCCAAGAAGCCGTGACCGAAGCCTCGCGCACCGACCGGGTGGTCGGCGATCTAGTGCAGGCATCGGGCCGGATCAGCGAAGTGCTGCGCTTGATTACCGATATTGCCGAACGTACCAATCTTCTGGCGCTGAACGCCACCATCGAAGCCGCCCGCGCGGGGGAGGCGGGCAAGGGCTTTGCCGTGGTGGCGACCGAGGTCAAGAGCCTCGCCCAGCAGACGGCGCAGGCAACGGAAGAAATTGCCAGCGAAATCAATTCAATGCGCGGGGCAACCGATCAGGCCGCCACCGCAATTCGCCTGATCGTCGGAACCATCGGCCGGGTAGAACAAGCCCTGCTGGTTATCGCCGAAGCGGTCAGCGAGCAAGGCTCGGCCACCGCCGATATCTCTGCCAGCGTCTCGGAAGCCGCCATCGGTACCCAGGCCGTTAGCCGCGATATCACGGGCGTTAAGCATGTGGCCGAATCGGTCGGCTCGGCTGCCGTCGTGGTCGAGGAATCGACCGCCAGCCTGGGCGATGCCTGCCGTTCGCTTCAGGAAGGGGTCGATACGCTCGTCGCCCGCCTGAAGGCCGCCTAAGTTCCTTTTACCGTCCTTTTTTCACTGCCCTTCTCTTCGTGGAGACACGTGATGTTGAAACTTCTGTCCGCCGCCTTCGTGGCCCTTGCCCTCCTGGTCTCGGCCCCGCTCTCGGCAGCCACCCCGGCCGAACAATCGGTCGCGATGGTCGATAAGGCAATCAAGCATTATCAGGCCGTTGGTAAGGATAAAGCCTTTGCCGATTTCGGCGATAAGTCGAATAAGGAATGGGTTGACGGCGAATGGTATGTGCTGGTGGTCGATGCCAATACCGGCCTGGCCCTTGCCTACTATGATCCGAAAATGATTAACAACCCCGCCATCCCGGACCTGAAGGATGTGGAAGGCCGCTTCATCATTCGTGATGCGATTGCGGCCGCCAATAAGTCGCCGGACGGCGGTTGGGCTTCCTACGTGTGGCGGAACCCGGCAACCGCCAAACTGGCGAAGAAAAATTCCTTCGCTAAAAAGTTCGACGAGAAGGTTTTTGTCGTCGGCTACTACGAGTAAGCCGTACGCGATAAACAGAGGGCGAAAGCCCTCTGTTTTTTTTGGATAGTCGTTTTCGATGAGTATGCTCTGGTTTCCGTTTCCTGAGGTCATATCCGACCCAGAAATTCGTGTTTTCTGTTTTGCCCATGCGGGCGGTAACGCCAGCCTATTCCGGGAGTGGCGGGGGGCCGCCGATCTTGTTGAATTTTACCCGGTGCAACTGCCGGGACATGGCACCCGCCTGGGCGAACCACCGCTCGAAACCCTCGATGCCCTAGTGACGGGATTTGCCGAAGCCGCCGCACCGCTGCTTGATCGGCCCTTTGCGCTATTCGGTCATAGTTTCGGGGCTTGGTTGGCTTATGCTGCGGCGCAACAAATTCGCACAAACTATGGGCAACCGGCCCGGCATTTGTTTGTCTCCGGCAATGTTCCGCCTAAAAAAACGCCGGTGCGTACCCCGGAACTTCTTCACTCGGACGCCGAAGCACAAGAGTATATTCTGAAATTAGGCGGAACATCGGTTGATTTAATCAACCATCCAGATTTGCTTTCACTTCTGGTTCCCGTCTTTCGTAAAGATATTAACCTTTTGCGCGTATATCATGACGATAGTTCCGCCCCCCTTGATTTCCCGATCACCGCTTATCTTGGGAATGGCGACCCGCTACATACCCCTTCGGCAATAATGGGCTGGTCTGACTACACGAGTAGTAATTTCGATTATCACATTTTCGATGGAGATCACTTCTATCTGGAGAATATTGGGTCAGAACTAGCACTTATGATCGCCTCTTCTTTAGCGTAACATCAAGTTAACAAAACAGTGATTCTTAACTCTTATTTTTGATGCAGCGCGGCATAGTCTGTGGCATCATGCGCGATAACGGGAATAATTATATTTCCGAAAAATGGCACTCGCATTTTCCGCTCTATTTCTCGCGCGTGAGGGGTTGGCCCTATGACCACCGATACTACCAATACCGCCGCCGCTACTCCTGAAAAGCCTGATCGCCCGGCCCGCCGCTACGGCGGTAAGTCTGCTGCGGCTGCGAATACCAGCCTTCCTAGCACCCCGGTCGAATTTTTCAGCGCCTTCAGCAAGGCTATGCCATCGCCAACGGTGATGCAGCAGACGGGTTTCCCGGCGGAAGTGATGACGGATGTTGTCGCCAAGATGATCGCTTGGCCGATGGAACAATGGCTCGATGCGATGTACAGAGGCTATGAATTCGCCTTAGCCACCCATGATGCTATTCAAGGTTTCGAGCGAAAAATTGAAGGTATTGTTGCCGGGGGCGAGAATACTGCCTTTCAGTCCATGCAAAAACTAACCAACCTGACGATTGGGTCTATGGGTAATTTTGCTCAATCGCCGCTGCAGTCTTTCTGGAACTGGCCTGCTGCCGTCCAACGTAAGAAAGAATGGTAAGTCGAGGTGGGGGTGATGATGAGTAAAGCGAAGACCACGACCCGCAAAACAACCCCGAAACCCACGGCCGCCGCCCCGCTGAAAGGCATCGCCATTATTGGCATGGCCTGCCGGGTGCCGGGCGCGATGAATTATCGGGAGTTCTGGCGCAACCTCTGCAACGGCGTCGAATCGGTTACCGTCTTTTCGGACGAAGAATTGATCGCCGCCGGCATCAGCCCCGCTGAAATCGCTGAACCTGATTACGTTAAAACCGCCTTCCGTATTCCCGGCATCGATAAATTCGATGCCGCTTTTTTTGAATATTCGCCGCGCGAAGCCCGCCTTATGGACCCGCAGCACCGCTTTCTGCTGGAAGTGGGCTGGGAAGCTTTTGAGGATGCGGGCTATATCCCCGGTCGGCATCTTGGTCCGGTCGGCATCGTGCTCGGCACGGGCGGGAACGTCAGCTCGTACATGGTCAACGAGCTGTACGACCATCCGGAGTCGCGCGGGCGCACGGCCAACCTTGTCCATATCGGCAACGATAAGGATTTCGCCTCCACCCGCCTGTCGTTCAAATTCGACCTGACGGGACCGAGCCTGAACGTGCAGACCGCCTGCTCTACCTCGCTGATCGCGGTGCATCTCGCTTGCCAGAGCATCCAGACCGGCGAATGCACGATGGCGCTGGCGGGTGGCGCGACGGTGCGCGTGCCGGAAATCTCCGGCTATCGGTCGGTGCGTGGGGGGCTGTACTCACCCGATGGGCATGTACGCACCTTCGACGCCGATGCGCGCGGCACGGTCTTCGGCTCCGCCGTCGGTATGGTGCTGCTGAAAGAGGTCAATCAGGCGGTTGCAGATGGCGATACCATCTATGCCGTCATCAAATCGACCGCCGTGAACAATGACGGCGGCACCAAGGCCAGCTATTCCGGCTCCTCCGTTCCGGGTCAGGCCGGAGCGATGATTAAGGCGTTAGAGCTTGCCGAGGTAACGCCGGACACCATCGGCTATGCCGAATGCCACGGCACCGGCACTGCGGTAGGCGATCCTATTGAAATCGCCGCACTAACCGAGACCTTCAAGAATATGCCGGTTCCCGCTGGCTCCTGCCCGGTCGGGTCGGTGAAGCCGAATATCGGTCACCCGGAACAGGCGGCGGGCATCGTCTCGCTCATCAAAACCGCGTTGGCCCTGCATGAGCAGGCAATTCCGCCAACGATCAACATTCGCACGCTGAACCCGAAGATCAATTTCACCACCAGCCCCTTCTATGTGAACCAGGAACTGAAGCCCTGGCCGAAGGGCGAGAAGGTGCGCCGCGCGCTGGTCAATTCGCTCGGCATCGGCGGCACCAATGGCGTGGTGATCTTGGAAGAGGCACCGACGCAGGTGCCGGTTGCCCAGACCGTGCCGGAACGCCCGGCGCATCTGGTCGTGCTCTCGGCGAAATCGGAAGCGGCCCTGAAAGACGCGCTGGTGCGCCAAGCGGAAGTGCTGGAAGAAACGCCGGGGGCCTCGCTGCCCGATGTTGCCTATTCGCTGGCGCAGGGCCGCGTTGCCTTTAGCCACCGCTACACGGCGGTTGCGGGCAGCGTCGATGAGTTGATCGAAAAGCTGCGCACCGCTGAGGTAGCCACCGCTGCCGATCGACGCGCCGGGGCCAAGCGTAAGATTGGTTTCCTGTTCACCGGCCAGGGTGCGCAATTCGCGGGCATGGGCAAGGCGCTCTACGACAGCCAGCCTTTGTTCCGCGCGACCTTCGACCGCTGCGCCGCAGCGATGGTCGGTATCCTGCCACGCCCCCTAGCGGAAGCCGTCTTCGCTGATCCCAATGGGCCGGATGCGGGGTTAATCAACCGCACGGAATTCACCCAGCCGGGCACTTTCGCCCTGCAAGTGTCGCTGGCGACCCTGCTGCAAAGCTGGGGGATCACGCCGCAGGCGATGGCAGGCCATAGCGTTGGCGAGTTTGCCCTTTCGGTCGTTGCCGGGGTCTATTCCTTGGAAGCGGCCGCGACGCTCATCGCGACGCGCGGAAAACTGATGCAGGCCCTGCCCGAAGGCGGGACGATGGCGGCGGTCTTCACCGACGAAGCCAGCGTGCGCGCTGCGCTTGCCGAGCTGAACCTGCCGCAGATCGGTGTCGCTGCGGTCAACGGCCCAGCCAATACGGTTGTCTCCGGTCTCAAAACCTCGGTCGACGTGCTGATCGCCTATTTCGAGCCGAAGGGCATCACCGCGCGGCCGCTGACCGTCTCCCACGCCTTCCATTCGGTGCTGATGGATCCGGCGATGGCCGATTTCCGCACGGCGCTGGCAGCGGCGAAGGCGGAAAAGCCAGGCGTTACCTGGGTCTCGACCTTGACCGGCGCGGTGAAGGCCGATGCCCCAAGCGCCGACTATTGGGTGTCGCACGCCATGGACGCCGTGCGCTTCGCCGATGCGGTGAAGCAGTTGCAGGCGGAAGGCGTGACCGATTTCATCGAAATCGGGCCGGGCAAGAGCATGTTGGCGCTGGCGCAATCCAGCATCGCCGGCGACAGCTTGGCTTTCCTGCCGACGGTTGCCAAGGATGGTAGCGACGGGCGCGATCTGCTGGAAACGGTGGGCGCGCTGTTCCGCCGGGGCGAGGCCATCGACTGGAAGGGCTTTGATGCGCCCTGGACGCGCCGCCGGGTGGCACTGCCGACCTATCCGTTCCAGGGCGAGCGGATGTGGAACGAGCGCGACGGTGCCGCCATCATCCCCGGCACGGCGACGGCCCAAGCCGCCGCCACCGCCAATGGGCTGGTTGGTACGCGCCTGCGGTCCTCCCTCCCCGAAGCGCAGTTCGAGACCGTCTATAGCCAGAAGGCGCTACCGTGGATCAAAGACCATAAGGTCTATAGCCACGTCGTGCTGCCGACCACGGCGGGCCTCGTCGGCCTGTTGCAGGCCGGGGCGAAACTGAGCGGCGATAAGCCGTTGCAGATCGCCAATTTCTCCTACCGCGCGCCGCTGTTCCTGGGCGAAGCTGACGCCAAGATCGTGCATCTGGTGCTGAAACCCGGCGAGTTCGGCAGCTTCGACGCCAGCCTGTCCAGCGCCGAAGACAGCGATGCGTT
>CAZNVY010000016.1:10281-31479 GCA_964576605.1 uncultured Elstera sp.
GCAGACGCATATCTCGGCCGCCCTGCGCCCGGCGCCGGACGCGACGAGCGCCCCAACCTTCGTACCGGAAGCCGTTATCAGCCGCACCAAGCCGCTGCCGGTGGACCGCTATTATAGCGCGCTGACCAGCCTCGGCCTCGATTACGGCCCGGCGTTCCGGGGCATCCAATCGATGTGGCAGGGGTTGGGCGAAGTGCTGGCGCACGTTCGTCTGGCGGACGGCGTTGCCGCCGATGGGTTCCCGCTGCATCCGGCCCTGCTGGACGCAACGCTGCATACCTATCCCGCCGTTATCGATGCGTTCGGCGATTTCAGCAAAGTTGCCCTGCCGCCGGAAGGGCTGCATTTGCCCGCTGGCATTGAGCGCTTTAGCCTGTTGAAATCGGGCGAAAAGGACGTTTGGGTCCATCTGCGCAAGCGCTTGCAAGATGTCTCCGCCGATCCGGCGTCGGCGGCGCTGGTCGTCGATATCGATGTGTATGCGATGGACGGCAGCCCGGTCGCCAAATTTGAAGGCCTGTCGCTGCGTCCGATCCCGGTCAACGCTTTCCAGCCGAAGGGCGCGGAAGCTGGGGTCGATTGGCTCTATCAGGTGCGTTGGGATAAGCTGGCGGCGGGTGCCAAACCGCAGGTGGCGGCGCCCAATGCCTGGGTGATCTTCGCCGACGATGCGGGCGTGGGCGCGGCCCTGGCCAAGACGTTTGAAACCCGCAACCATCCGGTCAAACTCATCGCCAAATCGGCGCTGATCCCGGCGGGTGCGGTGAAGGTCGACGGGCGCGACAGCTTTGCGCCGGTTCTGACCCAGGCGGCGCAAGATTGGGCCGATAAGCGGGTGGGCATCGTCTACCTCTGGGGTCTCGACACCAGCTTCGGCGACGGTAAGGACCTCGAAGCCCAGCAGGCCGCCGTGATCGGCAATGCCCTGCACCTTACCCAGGCGCTTGCCGATGCCCGCGACGGGTTCAAGCACGCGCCTGCCCTGTGGCTCGGCACGCGCAACGGTCTCGATATTCGTGACGGCAGCAAAGGCTCGCTTGATCTCGCCCAGGCCGGGCTGTGGGGCTTCGGCCGCACCGTGTCGCTCGAATATCCGCAAACCTGGGGCGGCCTCATCGATCTGGCACCCGGCGGCATCAATCCTGCCGAAACGCAAGCGCTGGCCAATCATCTGCTGGCGGGGGACCGCGAAGCGCAGGTCGCCTTCCGCCTCGCGGGCGGACAGTTGGCCCGTTACGGCGCCCGCTTCGTCCGCGCCAAAGTGACGGAGACCCGCGCGGCGACGGTGCAGGACGCCACCTATCTCATCACCGGCGGCCTGGGTGCTATCGGGATTGAAACGGCGAAATACCTCATCACCCATCGCGGTATCCGCCATCTGGTCCTCGCCTCCCGCCGGGGGGGCGACGATCCGACCGCTGCCGGGATCAAGGCGGAGTTGGAAGCCTTGGGCGCGCGCATTTCGGTCGAGAAGCTCGATACCAGCAGCGAGGCCAGCGTGACCGCGCTGATCAAGAAACTGCGGTCTGATGCGCTACCGTTGAAGGGTATCTATCACTCTGCCGGGGTGCTGGAAGACGCCACCATCGCGCAGTTTGCCTGGGATAAGTTCCGCAAGGCCATCGCGCCCAAGTTCGACGGCGCGTGGTTCCTGCATAAAGCGACCGAAGACCTGCAGCTTGATGATTTCGTGGTTTATTCGTCGATCCTCAGCCTGTTTGGCGCGGGCGGTCAGGCGAATTACACCTCCGGCAATGCCTATCTCGATGGGCTTGCGGCCTTGCGCCGCCAGCAGGGCAAACCGGGCCTCGCGGTCAACTGGGGCCCCTGGGCGGCGGGCGGTCTCGCCACGCTGGCGGGGGATAAGGGCGAGGCGATCTGGCGGGCGCGCGGGCTGATCTATACGAAGCCCGAAGAAGGCCAGGACGCACTGAAACTGATCGTGGAGGCGGGCTTCAACCATGCCGCCGTGCTCAGTGCCGATTGGACGACCATTATCGGCCAGTTTCAGCCGGTCCCGCGCTTCTTCGACGCGATGCTGGGCGAGGTGAAGACGGATGGGGCGGCTGCCAGCGGCGGCCTATCGGTCGAAGCCTTGCAGGCGCAGTTGAAGTCCAGCGACCCGCGCGACCGGCGCTTTGCCATCGTGACCTATGTGGCGCAACAGGCACAGGCGACGCTTGGCGTTACACGATCCATCGATCCGGGCCAACCCTTGCGGGAACTGGGGCTTGATTCGCTGATGGCGGTCACCCTCATCAACCGCATCGAAATGGCTTTGGGCGTGCGCGTGCCCGCCGTGAAGCTGATCCAAGGCCCCAGCATCGACCAGCTGGTGGACGAGGTTTGGCCGGATCTCGCCGGGGTCGGCCTGCCCGATGCGCCGCGCACAGTGCCGGGGGATGCGCCGACGGATGCCCCGGCGGTTCCGGCGGCGGTGGAAGCCCTGGTGTCCGACCTTATCAGCGAAACGGTGGAAGCCGCCCTCGCCGCCCCGACCATTGTCGAAGACGCAAAATGGCTCATCCCGGTCGGCAAGCGCAGTAATCCGCGTGCCCGCCTGTTCTGCTTCCCGTTTGCGGGCGGCGGGTCGGCGGTCTTCCGGCCCTGGGCCAATTGGATTGATCCGGCGATCGAGGTGATCGCGGTCGAACCGCCGGGCCGCTTGGGGCGCATTTCGGAAAAGCCGGTCAACGATATGGATCTCTTTGTCGATTGCGTGCTCGACGAAATGATCGACCTGCTCGATCTGCCGTTTGCCATGTTCGGTCACTGCCTGGGGGCCGTCACCATGTATGAAACGGCGCGCACCCTGATCGAGGAAACCAAGTTCAGACCGCTGCACCTCTTCGCATCCGGCGCGCGCGCGCCGAATAAGGTCGGGGAAGTTGGGCCGTTCGAGCAAGATCTGGGCAAGGTGCTGATGCAAACGCAGGGCTACCGGCACGATCTGAAGCCCTATGAACAATCGGACGAAATCTTCGCCGATATCATCCGCAAGTTTGATATGGCGGCGACCGATCAGTTCCTCTCCGATCCCGAACTTCGCAAGCTGATGCTGCCCGCCGTGCGGGCTGAGTTCGAGATGACCAGCAACTATAAGCTGAAGGGCGACCCCAAGCCCTGGGACGTGCCGATCACCTGCTTTGTGTCGCGCGGCGATCCCTATGTATCGCGGGAGGATATTCTGGCCTGGGGGCAATTCACTAATCAGCGCCTGCAAGTGCTGATGCGGGAAGGCTCGCATTATGCCGTGGTCGAGGACGCACAGTTCATCAACCGCATCATCAATCGCGAAATGGTTATGCCGCTCTAACCTAGGGCGTTCCTGGGGCGGGAGGGGGTTTCTCTCCTCCCGCCTTGCGCTTCGCTGTTTTCACCAATCTGTTTTTTTAGGCTATGGAGGCTCTCGTGGGTAAAAAGGCTCTCGTGCTCGGCGGCGGTGCCCCGGACTATACCTTGATGACCGGCGCGCTGCTGGCGTTTGAAGAAGCCGGAGTGACGTTCGATGTCTATTCCATGGCGGGCGGCGGCGGGGTCGTCGGCCTGTCCTACCTTGCACCTTTGAATTTGACGCGCGAGGAGTCGCTACGCAATTCAGTGAATTTCGGCGTTTCCGACGCGATCTATAATATGTTCCCGATTAACTATAAGATCTTCACCAAGCCCGGCCCGGCAGCGGCCCTCTACCGAACCATGTTGTCCATGATGCCGGGCTATTCACGTATCGTGAACCAACTAGGCATGACCCCGTCGGAAAAATTCCTGTCGGATTGGGTGCAGTTCTGGTGGGCCGGGCTGATGCCGTCGAACCTGTCGCTGTTCAGTCAAGGCTTCTGCGCCCATGCACAGTTCATTAAGCAGATGGTGGATTTCGACGCGCTGCATAAGCTGCCCGCCGATATCTATCTGAATGCTTACTGCTTGACCGATAAGAAAATGGCGATCTTCAAGAAAGAACAGATCGATCTTGCCCATTTTCAGGCATCGCTTTCGTACCCGTTTTTCTACTCGCCCTATGAAATTGATGGAAAACTCTACATTGAAGGGGCCTCGCGCGACGCTTTCAACTTTAAGGGTCTGATCGAAAACGAACCGGACCTCGATACCATCGTGGTGTTTGATGCGATTGCGATCGACGGGTTGTTGCACGAACCGCGCAACCTGTGGGATGCGTTCGGCCAGCAGATTATCACACCGCTCGTCGCGCTCGGCCATGCCGACTTGCGCCTCTATGAACTGCTGCACCATAAGAAGGATAAGACCGATCTACTGGTCTTGAACTTTGAAATTCCGCCGAAAATGCAGCCAGCGGCGCTGGATTGGTCGAGTTCCAACCTCAACCGCCTCTTCGCGGTGGGGCATGAAAGCGGCAAAAAGTTTATCGAGAAGAATAAAGATAAGTTGGGCCTTTAAGGATTTCCTTAGGGTAGCCTTCTCGGTTACAGCGCTTGGAGCCGCGCGCCGCCAGGCGAGCGCGGCTCTAAATCCCCTCGCCTTCTGCCCCCATCGCCCGGCCCAAATCGGCGCGCACGCGGTCGATGGTGGCCGCCGCGCCGCGTTGGCGGGGGCGGGGGTCGAGGATCGGGTGGCTTGCGGTGATCTGCGCGGGCTTGCCGCCGAGCAAGATCACCCGGTCGGCGAGATAGACCGCCTCGTCGATGTCATGGGTGACCATTAGGATGGTGGTCCCGCTGGCTTTCCACAACCGCAGCACTTCATCCTGCAATTGCGCGCGGGTGATGGCGTCGAGCGCGCCAAACGGCTCGTCGAGCAACAAGAGATCGGGTTCGACCGCCAAAGCGCGCGCCAGGCCGACGCGCTGACGCTGACCGCCGGAAAGCTGATAGGGCCAGCGGGTTTTGAACTCGGTCAGGCCGACGAGGTCAAGGACGGCTTCGGCACGGGCGCGCTGTTCGTCCTTGGACAGGCCCAGGCCCTCCAGCCCGAACATCACATTGCCCAGAATGCGCCGCCACGGCAGCAGCCGCGCTTCTTGAAAGACCAGGGCGCTGGGGCGGCTTTTCGGACGGGCAGTGAGGCGGCTCACCACGGTGCCCGCCGACGGCTTCGACAGATCGGCGAGAATGCGCAGGAGCGTGGATTTGCCGACGCCGGACGCGCCGACGATGGCCACGAACTCCCCGCGATTGAGCGTCAGGTCGAGTTTTTCCAACACCACCGTCTCGCCGCCCCCGGTTTGCGGATAGGCGAGTTTTAGGCCGGTGATCTCGATGATCGGCGGGGTCAGCGTTGCCATTGCAGCACCAGGGCCGTCAGGCGGCCGAAGAGAATATCCGTGAGGCTATAAAGCGCCGCGATGGTCAGCATGTAGAGCACGACGACCGAGGTCGCGAGCAGGGAGGAGGCTTCCATCATCCGCGCGCCGATGCCGGGGATGCCAAAGAGTTCAGCGGCGACAACCGCCATCCAGCCTTGCCCCAAAGCGATGCGAATGCCGTTGAAGATGCCCGGCGCGGCGGCGGGCAGCACGATCTTAAAAAGCTTGGCGCCGCGCCCGCGATGGCCGAAGGCCTCCGCCACCTCTAGCAGATCGGGATCGACCCCGCGCACGGCAGCGAAAGCGGCGAAATAATTGATCCAGAACACGCCGATGGCGATGATGAAGGTCGCCGCCGCCTCGGTAATCCCAAACCAGATGACGGCAAAGGGAATCCAGGCAATCCCCGGCACCGGGCGCAGCACGCGCACGATGCCGAGTTGCAGCGCCTCGAAGGTCCGCGATAAACCAGCGGCAATGCCCAAAGCGATGCCGAGGCCGGAGCCGAGCAACAAGCCCGCCGCATAATGGCCGAAACTGCCCTGCACCGCCTTCAGCCAGTGGCCGCTGGACCATTCGCGCAAGGCGGCCGCCGGGATCATCGACGGCGGCGGGGCAAGCGTGCGGGACAGCAGCCCGCTCTGCGCCAGCGATTCCCAAACTCCGAGGAAAAGCGCCAACCCCGCAAGCGACAGGATCAATCGGTGCAGGGCGGCGCGGTTAGGGCCAACGGCAGGCGCAGAGGACATTACTGGGCAGCGGCTTTCTTGTAGGGGCCAACGTCAAACAGCGTATCGAGCGATACAGTCTGCGGCAGAGTGCCGATTTTCGCCTGGAAAGTCTGCATTTTATCGACGGAAGCGCGGATGGCGTCCGGGTTCGCCTCGAACTTCGACGAGGGCGAGGCCAGCGCCTTTTCGATCGTCGCCTGATCGGTCAGCCCAGCGCCGATGAACTTATGCACGGCTGGCGCGGCTTTCTTCGGGTCGCTGCTCAGTAGTTTGGTGGCGCGGACGTGCAGGGCGACTAGCGTGTCGATGGCCGCCGGGTTCGCCTTGCGGGCATCATCGCGCACCGCCAGAACCGAGCCGGGCTGGCCTGGGAAAATTTCTCCGCCAAGGCCGACGAGTTTCACGTCCGGGTCGAGGTCACGAATGATGGTAATCACCGGCTCACGGATCGCTGCCACATCCACCGCCTTGGCCAGCAAGGCTTGCTGGGTCTTTTCGATCCCCATCGGCAGAATCTCGATCTGCTTCGGGTCGAGCTTACCGACCTCGTTCACCCAATAGCGGGTAACGGTATCGGGCACCGACCCCGCAGGCTGGGTAGAGATTTTCACCTTGGCGCCGGTTTCCTTGAAGAAAGCCGGGACGGCGGCAGCGGCGGAGCCGGTCTTCGCCACCAGTTCGGCGAATTTGCCGCGCCCGACCAGGGCGATTTCTTCCGTCGCGGTCGCCGCCAGCACGGTCACGCCGATGCCATTGGCCTTCGCCACGATAAAGGGGCTGACCCCGGCATAGAGCACGTCGAGCTTGCCGGAGGCGAGCGCCTGGATCATCGCCGGGCCGCTATCGAAACGGGTGATCTGCAAATCAAGCCCCGCCTCTTTCGCCCAACCTTCGCCTTCCACAACGAACAACTGCGAAACGCCGAGAACGGGGATATAGCCGACTTGCAGCTTCACCTGCGCCGCGGCGGGCAGCGCTGCCACCGCCAGGGTCGCGGTCAGGCCGACCAGCGCAGCCCGGCGGCCAACACCAGAATGATTTTTGAACAAACGCATAACGGCCCCCTGTGAAATCAGAATTTCACAGAACCACAGTCGACTGAGTCTGTAAAGGTAAATATCACAAACAACATTCGTTATATGTGACATACCCCCTATGCTGGCTTCGTCGCGACCAGCGATGGGCGGGTTTCAAGGGCGGCATACCAGCTGGCAAGTCGGGGACGGCCCGTGCGCCAGGCCAGATGCCCCAGGCGGAAGTCGAGATAGCCTAGAGCGCAGGCAATCGTTAGGCTACCAAGGGTAATCGGCTCTAATTGCCGGGCCTGGCCTTCCAACCAATCCAGCGCCGCAACAATGGCCGCTTCCTGACGCGCGATAAAGCCGGGGGATTTTTCCCCCTCCGGGCGCAGCGTTTCCATCCGGATACCCACGGCGGCATCGCAAATACCATCCCCCAGCGCCTGTAACTGCAAAACGCCCCACCGGGCGGGGCCGCCAAGCGGCAGCAGGTCGGAATTGCTGGCAAGTGCCAATAGATATTCGGCGATCACCGGGCTGTCGAACAGCGACATCCCGTCTTCCAGCACCAAGGTTGGCACTTTGCACAGCGGGTTTTGCGCGCGTAAGGATTCTTCCTGATGGGGATTGGTCGGCACGATTGTCACCTCGTCGGCCAGACCAGTTTCCTGGATAACTACCAGGATCTTCCGGGCATAGGGCGATGTCGGCGAGAAGCGGAGTTGCATCATCGGGGGTTTCCTCCTTGGGATCAGAGGAAAATAGCGGTTAGAAGCGATCCTTCCTACTACGGATTTCGGCAAAGACCGTGACCGCATCGGCATCCTGCGGCAGACCGAGCCGCGCCGCCATCCCCGCCTCGTCGGCGCGCAGGAAGGGGCTGGCCGCCCGTTCTGCCCCAATGAGCGCCGGAACCGTCGGCAGCCCCTCGGCGCGCTTGCCCCGAATCTCTGCCCCATAGGCCGTGAGGGCCGGGTCGCCAGGCAGCAGGTGTTCGGCGAAGCGCAGGTTGCTTTCGGTATATTCGTGGGCGCAATAGACGCGGGTTGCCGCCGGCAAAGCGCGGAAGCGCGTCAGTGCCGCCCACATTTGCGCCGGGGTACCCTCGAACAGCCGCCCGCAGCCAAGGGCGAACATCGTATCGCCGCAAAAAAGCGCCTGCGCCGCTGCGGCGTAATAGGCGATATGGCCGCGCGTATGGCCCGGCACATCCATCACCTGGGCGGCAACGCTACCGAGCATCACCCGATCGCCATCGGCCACCGCCCGGTCAAGGCCGGGGATACGGTCGCGGTCGGCGGCGGGGCCGATGATGGTGCAGCCGGTCGCCGCCTTCAGCGTCAGATTGCCGCCGACATGATCGCCGTGGTGGTGGGTGTTGAGGATCGCGTCGAGCCTCTGCCCGGCAAGCGCGTCCAGTACCGGGTCGGCGTCGGCAGGATCGACGACGAAGCGGAAGCTGGTAACGGGGTCATGCCCCAGGAAAATATAATTATCGCTGCGCGCGGGCAGCAGGGCGATATCGAGCATAGGGCGAGTTTACGGTGTTTCTACCGCACGGCAAGTATGAGCACGGGCAAGCCCCATCACTCTTCCGCCTCGTCACTCCTCCACTTCGCCGTCCCCCTCCTCCGATTGCCCTAGAAGGAGGGCATGGTACCGCATCAAGCGCTTAAAATGAGAATCCATGGCCCGCGCGATCTGGCGGGAGTTTTTTACAGCCAGAACATGCCCAACCAACTGCGCATAATGGTTCGCCTGCCGGGGCAACCGTTGTTCGGGCTGCCGCCGCCCTTGAATCTCGGTCTCGCTCAGAACCTGGACGATCTGGGAAGGTAACCCTGGGGCGGGAAAAACATCGGGCAGTTTTGGAAACGTCCCATTCATCAAGGGCGACTGCCTATCGTAATGATAGAATAAAACAGCTTCCAAAAGATCTATCGTGCTCCGGTCCGCCACCGGAAAAGCCCAGACATA
Organism: uncultured Elstera sp.; assembly: GCA_964576605.1. GTDB lineage: Bacteria > Pseudomonadota > Alphaproteobacteria > Elsterales > Elsteraceae > Elstera. The sequence goes on from CAZNVY010000016.1 coordinate 19,290, forward strand.
GGCGATTTCCCACACGTCGATCTGGCGGTTGGCGATAATGTCCGAGCGGGCAGAGGTCAGATGCCGCGCGACACGAGCGCGGATGCCATCCTTCGATTGCCCTACATAAATCGGTACATTATCAAGATCGGCTAAAATATAAACGCCGAGCTGGTTGGTCAGCGACGCGACCGCACGCTTTCGGAAAGTGAAATCAACCGCCATGGCCAAGCTGCGTTGCGGGTGGGTGCGCTGCTTGCTCTGCCTGGCCTGTCAGGATTGGCTCGAACAGAGTCGCGGCCAGAAACCGCACGACAGGAACCGCAACCCCATCGCCGGTCAGATGATAGGCGTCGGTATAGCGGCGGGGAAGTTTATAACTCTCCGGTAGCCCCATCAGGCGCGCGGTTTCGCGGGCGGAAATCAGGCGCGACCGCACCCGGTCGCCCTCGACAACAAGAATTGTCTGGCGGGACGAGCCGCCGTTCGGGGTCCGCAAACACCCGGCAACCTCGTCGAACCGAACCTCGGCCCGAACAACCCGGCCTGTTGCCTCTGTCCGAGTGCGCTTATAAACCCCACCGACCATACGCCGCCCCGCCCGCTTGGCCGCCGCGACCTTCGCTAAATTGAGAGGCGACATCTGCCCCAGCAGATGCGCCGTTTGCTCTGGCGTATGCCAAGGAACATCGGAGGGGGCGTCTTCCAACAGATCGGCAAAACTTTGCACCCGCACCGGGGGGGCGGGCAGATTCCACCAGAGCCATTGATCCTCATCAAGGCCCTGCACCGCCTTACACAGGCCCCGACTATGAAAGGGTGGGATCGGGCCAGGGGCGATCAGGGCCGGATCGATGGTGATATCCCCCCGAACCCCTATCAAAAACAGCCGGGGGCGTGACTGCGGTAAAAACAGCACCGCATCGATAACCAGCGCACCGATCCGGTATCCCGCCGCCGCGAAGGCCGCGCAGAGCGTGCGGAAATCCTCCCCCCGGTGGGAGGTTAGCATCCCGCAGACGTTTTCCAGGGCAAGGATCGCCGGGCCGCGCCCCTCGGCGATCAGACCGCAGATAACATCCCAAAACGGGTAGAAGGTTCCCGATCGCGCCCCGCGCAACCCCGCCCCCGGTCCCGCCAAGGACAGATCCTGACAGGGGAACGAGGCCCAGGCTAAGTCGGCGGTACCTGGCAGATCGGCGGGCCGAACGTGGCGGATATCCCGCACTGAAAGGGCACCGCTCGCCCCCCAGTTTTCCTGATAGGCCAGTGCCTTCTTGCCATCGATGTCATTGGCAAAATCACACCGCCACCCCGCCCCCAACCCAGCGCGGACCATCCCGCCGCCGGCAAAGAACTCAAAAAAACTGCGCGCGTGAGACATGAGTGGCAGAAGCCCCTGCGGGGGATGGTTTGCGATCATTCGATTCTAGACCAAATCCAGAACATTTCACAACTCAACGTTAGCGCGTTAGAATCAAAATAACCCCCACCAGTGCCAGCACGGTTGCCACCCACGATACCCAGCTTAACCGCACGCCGAAGAAGATGCGCAAGATCGGCAGCATCAAAATCGGCGGCAGCGCGCTGAGGATGGCGGCCAGCCCAGTTTCGGTATGGGCAATGGCGTAAGAGACGAAGAAGACGCCGGAGGCGGAAATCGATCCGGCCAAGGCGATCCGCTGCCAAATCCGCACCGGCTGCCGAAAGGCGCTGGGTTTGGTTATGAGCAGAAACAGGCCGAGCGACCCCAAGGCCCGCAAAAACGCGACCAGGATCGGGTCGATCCCAGCCAGCAGGGCGGGTTTTTGGAGTAGAGAGCCGCCCGCCTGCCCCAAGCCGCCCAACAACCCGAACGCAATGCCGAGGATCAGCGCCCCCGGCTCTGGGGCCAAATGCGCCGCCTCCTGCTCCTTCTTGGCGACGGCAAGGGCAATGCCCCCCATCGCCAGAACACCGCCCGCCAGCGCTTGTATCGGTAGGGCTTCGCCGAGAAAGACCCAAGCAAGCACGACCGTAAAGGGCGCAGCGCTCATATAAATCAGGCTTCCAAGGCGCGGGCCGACCATCTTATAGCATTGGAAAAGCGCGACATCGCCCAACGACAGGCCGATAATCCCTGATAGCACGGCCCAAAAGGTGGCGTCCCAGGTTAAGCGGCTCCAGTCCGCCCAAAGGCCCGCCGCCCCCCCCAGCAGCACGCCAAAAACCACCATACGGCTACGGCTGAAGGCCACCGACCCGATTTCCTTGATCGCCGGCGTGGCGATCAGCGGCCCGACGGTCCAGGCCAGCGACGCCATAAGCGCCGACGCTTCCCCCAACATATGCGTTCTCTGACGGGTTAAATGGAATGGCTGCCGAGATTGGCGATGAAATCGTCGAGCAGCTCGCCGATGCGTTTAGCGTCGGCCTGATCCATAATCGTGCGGGCGCGACGGCTAGCTTCGGTCAGGCTCAGGGCGCGGATACGCTCCTTCACACTCGGTAGTTTCGGGGCCGACATCGACAGTTCGCGCACCCCAAGCCCTAGCAGCAGCGGCACGAAGCGCGGATCGCCCGCGATTTCCCCGCAGATCGAGACGGGAATGCGGTAGCGCAACCCGGCCTCCACCGTGAATTGAATGAGCCGCAGCACGGCCGGGTGCAGGGGTTCGTAGAGGGTTGCCACCCGCTCGTCCCCCCGGTCGATGGCCAGCGTATACATGGTCAGATCATTGGTGCCGATGGCGAAGAAATCCGACACCGCCGCCAGCCCATCCGCCGATAGGGCCGCGCCGGGCACTTCGATCATCACCCCCAGCGGCGGAAGTTTTTCTGGCAGCGCGACCTTGCGGCGCTTCAGGCGTTTATAAACCCGCTCTACCGCCTCCCGCGCGGCGTGCACTTCGCTGATCTGCGAGATCATCGGCAGCAGAATCCGGATCGGCCCATGCGCCGCCGCGCGCAGGATTGCCGCCAACTGCGCCTCGAACAGGCGCGGATGGGCCAGCGACAGCCGCACGCCGCGCACCCCCAAAGCAGGGTTCGGCGCTTCTTCCATCGGCTCGCCAATCTGCTCGCGCAGGGCCGGAGCCAGTTTATCGCCGCCAATGTCGATAGTGCGCACGGTCACGGGCCGCCCCTCCATCCCGTCGACGACATCGCGCAGAAATTCGTACTGCTCGTCTTCGTCCGGCGCGGCGTCGCGGTTCATATACAGGAACTCGGTGCGCAGCAGGCCAACCCCTTCCGCCCCCACCTTATGCGCCCCCTCCAGGTCGCGCGGCAGTTCCAGATTGGCGTTAAGACCGATGGCGAACCCATCCAGGGTCACGGCGGGCACATCGCGCAGGCGGGACAGGCGCTTGCGCTCTTTCCGGAGTGCCGCCTCCTCCACCTCATACCGGGCGCGGGTTTCGGGGGTTGGATGGGCGATCAGTTTACCGGCGTGCCCGTCGAGAATGATCGGATCGCCAGTCTTCAGCCCATCCAGCAGATGCGCGATACCGAGAATGGCGGGAACGCCGAGCGAGCGCGCCATAATCGCCGTATGGCTTTCCTTGCCGCCCTGTTCGGTTGCAAACCCCAGCACCAGCTTGGGGTCGAGCAAGGCCGTATCTGCCGGGGTTAGATCGGCAGCGATCAAAATCGAACCTTCCGGTAAATGCTTTAGCGCCACATAGGGCGTCGCCATCAAGCAGCGGATCAGCCGCTCCCCCACCTCGCGCACATCATCGCCGCGTGCGGCGAGGTAGCTGTCGTTCATCCGGGCGAAACCATCGGAAATTTCGGCGATAGTGGCGCGGACGGCGGCTTCGGCATTCAGGCGTAATTCGGCGATCAGTTTTTCGGCGGTGCGGATCAGCCGCGACCCCGCCAGCATCTGCAAACGCGCATCCAGCAGATAGCCAAGCTCTTCCGCCGCCGCCGGGGGCAGCGCTTGGGACTTCACCTTCAGCTTCCGCAATTGTTTGGCCGCCAGGGCCACCGCTTCCTTCAGGCGCTGATGTTCGGCGGGAACCGCGTCAGGCTCGATCAGATATTCTGGGGTCGAGGGGGCGGTATCATCGGCAACCCAGGCGGTTCCAAGCGCGATGCCGGGGGCGACGCCCAACCCCTGAAAAACCCGTTCCCCCCCTAGTGGGGCCTGCGCGTCGGGCCGGTCATTCTTCATGGAATTTTTCGGCAATCAGCGTGGCCAGCGCCTCCAGCACCGCATCGGCCTCCACCCCGGATGCCGTCAGCGACAGCCGCGTGCCGGGGGAGGCGGCCAGCATCATCAACCCCATGATCGAGCGGCCCGACACGGTTTCCGGCACCTCGCCCTCGTCCAGATCGGCATGGCAGACCGCCACTTCGGCATCAAACATTTCGGCGGTCTTCACGAATTTCGCCGCCGCCCTAGCGTGCAAGCCGCGCTTATTGGTAATCAGAACCTGAACCGACCGACGATCATCAACGCTCATGGCTTACGCCTCACCCGCCAGCAGCCGCGAAGCGACCGCGATATATTTCCGTCCCGCTTCCTGCGCCTTGGCGACCGCATCGGGCAGTTTTACGGTTTCGCGCAAAGACGCGAGCTTTATCAGCATGGGCAGATTGACCCCGGCAATCACCTCGACCGGTGCCTTGTCCATAATCGAAATCGCCAGATTGGACGGGGTTCCGCCGAACATATCGGTCAGCACAACCACCCCATCGCCCTCATCGACCTGGGCTACGAAATCGAGAATATCCTGACGCCGCCGCTCCATATCATCTTCAGGCCCGATGCACACCGCAACGCAATTGCGCTGTGGGCCTGTGACATGTTCGAGCGCGGCAATAAATTCTGCCGCAAGACGTCCATGGGTTACGAGGACCAGACCGATCATGCTTGCCTTCCCCGGCGTTGAAACATGCTGCGTAGCACGAAGCAGCCCGATTGGCGACGGCGGCGGGCTGCGGGTTGCGAAATAGGCGGCGGCAGGATCACACCGCGCCCCCTGGCGTTGCGAGAGGGGGCGCATCGCGGCGGCCCCGCGCCGGGCGATTATCCTTCAGTTCGCGATGATGAATGCCCGCATCCCAGCCGTCAGCCGTCAGCCAGGCCGCCGTTTGCTCGGCCAGGAACACCGAGCGATGCTTACCACCGGTGCACCCAAAGGCGATGGTGAGGTAGCTTTTGCCTTCGTCCTGATACCGCGGTAGCAGCGGTTTCAGCAGGGTTTTCAAATTCTGAAAAAACGGATCGAAATCTGGGTCTTGGCGGATATGCGCCGCCACCCCGTCCGTTCGTCCATCGAAAGGCCGCAGGGCGAGATCGTAATAGGGGTTTTTCAGAAAACGCACATCGAAAACCAAATCGGCTTCGCGGGGCAGGCCTTGCCGGAAGGAAAAAGACAGGACGGTGACGGTTAGCAGGCTCCGCCCGTCCTTCACCTGCACCAATTCCTGCATCAGCCGCCGGAATTCGCCGGGGGCTAGCACGGTGGTATCGATCACATCATCGGCCCGTTGACGCAAGGGGCCGATAAGCGTGCGTTCCAGCGCAATCCCATCGGCGGCAGGCCGGTCGGCGGCTAAAGGATGACGCCGACGGGTTTCGGTGAAGCGGCGCACCAGCGCATCATCATCGCAATCCAGGAAGATCAGATGCGGTCGCGTGCCGGTATCAGCTTCGATCGCATCCAGGGCGAGCAGCAGCTCATCGACGGAAAAACCGCGTGTGCGGATATCGATACCGATCGCCAAGGGTTCGGCAATCTTTTCATGCAGATTGGCCACCATCGGCAAGAGAGGCAACGGCAGATTATCGACCGCCTCATAGCCAATATCCTCAAGCGCCCGCAAAGCGGTGGATTTCCCAGCGCCAGACATGCCAGACACGACCAGGATCGGCGGATTTGTTCGGCTCACGATTTCCCCATCGGCGTTCCAAGCCCCTGTCTGACCGCATCCGTGGGGGACGATAGCCTATTCGGTGCGGCGGCAAAAGCGCTCGTCATACGGTAGGCGGGGCTAAGAGCTTCGGGTTCCGCTCGGTTAGCAGCCTTACCGCCAGTCGCACCTTGGCAGGGGCCGAGGGTTCGAGAGCGTTGAGGCACCAGCGCGGCAAGGTTACATCCAATAGGCTTTCGGTGTCCGGATCGGGCAACCGGTCGGGTCGGTCGCCGTCGGGCAATAGATCGACGATCATCTGCACCGGGCACAGGCTTTGGTAGGGCAAGCGGACGATGCCAAGACCCCGCACTTCCAATAATCCCGCAAGCCCCGGCGGCGGGGCCGCTACCAGAATAGTACCGCCGGCGGTAATGGCGGTCGAGATCAGCGTCCGATCATCCGACACCAGGGTTGCACCGCCATCAATCAGCCGTAGCGCCAGATCGGATTTACCAAGACCCGAAGCCCCCCGCAGCAACAAGCCAACCCCATGCAGCGCAATGCAGGTGGCATGGATGCTCGGCCCCTCTGGCGTTAGGTCGAGCGTCTGAACCTCGGTCCCGCGCCGGGCCGGGGGGGCGCTGTCGGCATGGGGATCGACCGGCAGGGGGGCAGGGGATTCGGGCATGGCGCGGCTCCTCCTTAAGCTTTTCTCTTAGTTCAGTGTTATCTAGCGCCGAACTAAAGCGCAAATGTGGCGGGCCTTACCCCTTCAACCCGCGCGCCACCGGCAAGGTGACGGTGAAGACCGCCCCCAGGATGCGCCCGTCGAATTGATGGGCATTCTGGGCGGTCAGCGTGCCACCATGGGCTTCAATAATCTGCCGAGAGATCGATAGTCCCAGGCCGGAATGCGTGCCGAAATGCTCTGACTTCGGACGTTCGGAATAGAAGCGCTGGAAAATCGCCTCCTCCTTCCCCGGCGGAATCCCCGGCCCATCATCGGCAACGGTCGCGATCACCCGACCGCCCTCGCGCTTGACGGTGAGGCGGATCGCCCCATCAACTGGGCTGAAACTGCGGGCATTATTGATGAGATTGCGGAAGACCTGCACCAGCCGATCTTCGATGCCCAGCACGGTGAGTAACCCGCCACCGGGAGCGACCGTTAGGCGGATCGGCACGGCCCCTTCCGGGTCGGTTTCCTCATAGACCGCCACCAGCGCCCCCAGCAGCCGTCCGAAATCCAGCGGCACCGGCTCGGCCCGCGCCAGTTCGGCATCAACGCGGGAGGCGGCGGCAATATCGGTAATCAGCCGGTCGATACGCTGCACGTCGAGCTGAATGATCTTCAGCAGCTTCGCCCGCTTCTCCGGGTCTTCGATCCGCCCGACGACATCGACGGCGGAGCGAAGGGAGGAGAGCGGGTTCTTGATCTCGTGGCTCACATCCGCCGCGAAGCGCTCGATGGCTTGCAGCCGCTGGTGCAGCGTGTCGGTCATCGCCTTCAGCGCCACCGACAGATCGCCGATTTCATCGCGCCGCTTACTGAAATCCGGAATGCCAGTGTTCGACCGCCCCTGGCGTACCCGTTCCGCCGCCAGCGCCAGCCGCCGGATCGGTCGCCCGATGGTCCCGGCCAGATAGAGCGACATGAGGATCGTAACCAGCAGCACCACCCCCCCTAGAATCATAATATCCGTGCGCACCCGACGCAGGGATTCGTCGATCTCGGTCGAGGCACGGGACAGCATCAAGACCCCCACCACTTCGCGATACCGCTGAATCGGCATGGCAATAGTGAAGATGAAATGCCCAGTATCGCTGACATAGGCCGCCGCCGCCGCCTCGCCCATCAGTGCACTGGCCCCTTCGGGATAGTCGGAGGCGCGGCGCAGCGGTCGAATATCATAGCGCGGAAAACTGTCGCGCCGGGGCAGCGCGTTAAATACCCAATCATACAGGCGGATCAAAAACGGGCCGACCCCCTCCCGCTCGCCCGGCAAGGGGGCGACGCTAATCATTCCGTTCGGATGCAGGACCAGCTGACTATCGATCAAAGGGCTGCCGTCGCGCTCGAAAACTTGGGCGCGGGCGCGGGTTTGCAAGGCAAACCGGCGGACCATGGGGCGTGCAACCGATTCCACCAGGCGGATCTGTTCTTGGCTGGTGATGCCGGTCGCCCCTTCCCCCAATGCCCCGGCCATCAGCCCGGCCTGCATGGTCAGGGCTTCGATCTCGGCCCGCACCAGCGCTTCCTGATACCGATCGAGATAGAGTAACCCAGCCCAGAGCATCAGCGGGGCCAGCAGATTAACCAGCAAAATGCGGACGGTCAGGGTCGACACCCGCCGTTTCTTGGCAGGGGCTTCCCGAACCCCGGCAGCGGCCCGCTGTTCGCCCACCAGGGCAATATGCTCGGTCGGGGCAGAGGGGCGCGGGGGGGGCGGCGCGTCAGGCGGAGAAGCGGTAACCAACGCCATAGAGGGTTTCGATTTCGGAAAAATCGTCGTCGGTCGCTTTGAACTTTTTGCGCAGCCGCTTGATGTGGCTATCGATGGTGCGGTCATCGACGAAGGCGCTTTCGCCATAGGCGGCATCGAGCAACTGATCGCGGCTTTTCACATGGCCGGGGCGCTGGGCCAATGCCTTCAGGATCAGGAATTCCGTCACCGTCAGGTCGATCGGCAGGCCCTTCCAAGTACAGAGGTGCCGCTTTTCATCGAGCGCCAGATTGCCGCGCACCATCATCGCCGGATCGCTGGCCGCCGCCGCTTCCCGCCGCCGCAGCACCGCCCGGATGCGGGCAAGCAGCAGGGTTTGGCTGAAGGGCTTCCGGATATAATCATCCGCCCCCAGCGACAGGCCGGTCAATTCATCCTCGTCGTCGTCCTTCGAGGTGAGAAAGATCACCGGCAGCGTGCTGGTCTTGCGCAGCCGTTCCAGCACCTCAAGCCCATTGAGGCGTGGCATCTTAATATCGAGCACCGCCAGATCGGGCGGCTTGCCAAGGATGCCCTGCAACCCTGCCTCCCCATCGGGATAGGTGCGGACATCGAAGCCTTCGGCTTCCAACAGCATGGAAACCGAGGTCAGGATGTTCTGATCGTCGTCGATTAAGGCGATGGTCTGCGGCATTCTCGGCCCTTCTTAGTCACGTCAAATCACACTATCGTTGGTCTCGCATCAGTTTACGGCAAAAAACCGACCATCAGTAGCAGCCTACACTCGCGCAACCGCCAAAGGAGACGCAAACGATGGACCTAACCGCTGAGGCCCGGCGCATTCTGTTGGCGGCCCGCCGCGGAGCTTTGGCAACGCTGATGGGGCCGGATAGAGACCCCTATGCCTCGTTGGTCTCAACCATCGTAGGCGATGATCTGGCCCCGCTACTGCTGCTTTCGACCCTATCGCAGCACGCACAGAATCTGGCCGACGATCCGCGCGCGTCGCTGCTGCTGGAGTCGCCGGAGGTCGCCACCGCCCCAGACCCCTTGGCCGCTGGCCGGGTTACCCTGCACGGCACCATCGCCCCCGCCGATAAAGACGCCCTGCGCGCCACCTATCTTGCCGCCCACCCAGAGGCCGAGATGTACTATTCTTTCACCGATTTCCACCTCTTCCGTCTAGTCGCCCCGCGCCTGCATTTCGTTGCGGGGTTTGGGCGGGTCGTTTGGTTGGAAACGGCAATGCTAGCGTAGCGATACCCCATAAAAACGCATCCGTCCCAAGGGATCGACGCGAAACCCTTCAACCCGGCTGGCGACGGGCACGCTCTGCACCGAATGGGCCAGGGTTACCCAGGGGGCCTCGTCCTTAAACAAGTTTTGTGCTTCTTGATATAGGCGAGCGCGCTCCCCCCGGTCGCTGGTCCGGCGGGCTTGGTCGAGGAGCGTATCGAAGGCAGGATGGCACCAGCGCGCCCGATTGCCGCCCGATTGTGCGGCCCCGCAGCTTAAAAGTTCGTAGAGAAAATTATCCGGATCACCCGTATCACCGGTCCAGCCCAGAAGGGCCGCCTGATGCTCCCCCGCGCGGGTACGGCGCAGATAATTGGCCCAATCGTCAGACACCAGCCGAACCTTTAGGCCAACGCGGCCCCAATCGGCCTTGATAATCTCTGCCACGCGCTGCGGATCGGGCAGATAAACCCGGCTGACCGGCGGGACCCAAAGCTCGATCTCGGTATCGGGGGCCACCCCCGCCTCGTCCAATAGTTTGCGCGCCGCCCGCGGATCATAGGCGTAATCCTTGATCTGCCGATTATAGGCCCAGCCGATGGTCGGCGGAAGCGGGGTCACCGCCGCCTCCCCAACCCCGCCGGGGAAAACCGCCTCGACCAGCCGGCGCTTGTTCACCGCCAGGTTCAACGCCTGCCGCACCCGCCGATCAGCGAAGGGCGGCTTTTCGACATTAAAGGCGATGTAGCTAACGTTCAGCCCCGCCTGCTGAAACAGCTTCAGGGCCGGGTCTTTCTTCAGGGCATCCAGGGCAGCAGGGGGAGGGTAAACCATGATCTGACAGTCCCCCGCGCGCAGTTTCGCCAACCGTTCGGCCGGATCGAGCGTAATCGCGAAGGTCAGCGTATCCAACGCCGCCCGCCCCCCGAAATAGCCGGGATGCGCCGTATAGTGGATACTAACATCCTTCTGATAATCGAGAAGCTGAAACGGCCCAGTACCGACGGGCCGTTCGTCCAAATCGGCAGGCCGCCCCTGCCGCAGCAGTTGATCGGCATATTCTTTGGAATAAATCGATAAAAACGGCATTGCAATATTCGTTAAAAACGGTGCCAAGGGTGCTTTCAGCACCATTTCTACCGTCATTGCATCGCGTTTCACGACCTGGTCCAGGACAGTCGCCATCCCTAGATCATCGAAATATTGATATTTACCGCCGCCAATTCCGTTGAACGGATGGTCTTTTTTCCACTGCCGCTCAATTGAGAACAGCACGTCGTCGGCATTCAACGGGCGCGTCGGCCTGAAATAGGCCGTTGTATGAAACGCCACGTTGGGCCGCAGCACAAAGGTATAGGTTAACCCATCCGGCGAGATTGTATAGGATTGCGCCAGGGCCGGTTGCAGATTAGTCGTGCCGCGCTCGAATTCCACCAAACGATTATACAGCGGTTCCGCCGCCGCCGAGATTGCCGTGCCAGAGGTAATGCGCGCCGGGCTGAAGCTTTCTGGGCTACCCTCCGAGCAATAAGTGAGGCCCTTGGCCGCAACCCCGGTCGCGGCAACCAGCGTCAACGCCGCCACCAGCCCCCCTGCGATTGCCCCCACTGTCACCCGCGCCCCCTCTTTCCTCCGCCGCACTTGCTGTACGTAGGCGTTTACAATCGCATTATTTCCGTTAAGTGTCTAGATTTTACCCATGCTGACCGCTAGGCTGGAAGCGTCGTATCGCCTTATTCGGAGTCGCCCATGTCGCCGCTATCCTCTCCTGTTCTCGCCGAAGTCACGCGCGGGCCAGTGGTGGAAAGCCGCCATATCGGCTGTGCGGTGGTGATGGATGCGATGGGCGGCGTGGTGGCCGAATGGGGCGATGGGGCGCGCCTAACCTTTCCGCGCTCGTCCAACAAAATCCTGCAAGCGCTGCCGTTGGTCGAAAGCGGTGCGGCCGACCGGTTTGCGGTTACCCCGGTGGAACTTTCGCTCGCCTGCGCCTCGCACCGGGGGGAAGCGGCGCATGTTGTGGCGGTTATGGCCTGGCTGAACCGGCTGGGGTTAACGCCCGATGCGCTGGAATGTGGCAGCCATTGGCCGATGGATGAAGAATCGACCCTGGCCTTGGCGCGCAGCGGGGCCATGCCCACCCCCGCCCATAATAATTGTTCCGGTAAGCACACCGGCTTTCTGGCGACGGCTCTGCACTTAGGCGAACCGCTACACGGCTATACGGATTACGATCATCCGGTGCAGCAGCGAATTACCGAAACCCTTTCGGCAATGATGGAGATCGATCTGTTCGCCCAGCCCTGGGGGATTGATGGCTGTTCCATCCCGACCATCGCCGCGCCATTGAAGAATCTGGCCCTCGCCATGGCCAAATGTGCCGATCCGTCCCGCCTGCCCCGCCCCCGCGCCGACGCCATCCGCCGCTTGACCGACGCAATGGCCCGCGAAGCCTTTTACATGGATGGCAGCCTGGGTTTCGCGACCCGTCTGATGCAGAAGCTTGGCCATAAGATCGTCTGCAAAGTCGGGGCGGAGGGGGTTTTCACCGCCATTCTGCGCGAGCGCGGTTGGGGCGTGGCACTCAAGGTGGAAGACGGCACCGCGCGCGGGGCAGAAATGGCCCTGGCCGCCGTGTTGCGCGCCCTAGGGGTTCTGACCGACGCGGAGAGTCTGGCGCTGGCGGG
>CAZNVY010000016.1:31570-32713 GCA_964576605.1 uncultured Elstera sp.
CTCAGGCATTCTAAAGCCGCGCGCGCTCTGGCATGGCCCTAAGCGATGGGCCGCACCCCTAGAACTTCGATAAAGCGCAATAGATAACCGTCGGGGTCCTGCACTAGAAACTCGACCTGTCCATGCTCGTGCTGCCCGTCCCGATACCAAGATTCGGTAGGCGCGCGGAACAACGGAATACTCTGGGCGGCCAACCGTTCCAGCAGCGGTGCGAGCTTTGCCACCTCGATTTGCAGATTGATCCCCCGACCAAAAGGCGGCTCCAGCGGATGGGTCACCCAACTATCCGGGGCTAACTCCTCCAGCATCAGCTCGGCCCCCGCCAAATCAAGATAGGCAAACCGATCCTCTGGGCGGGCAAACCGCAAGGAGAACCCTAAAATATCTCGGTAGAACGCTAGGCTCGTGGCAAGATCGCGGCAAAGAAGTTCGGGCACTAGCACGGCCCAGCGCGTATCGGTCATCGAACGGGCGGAACTAACCCCGCCCGCGATAGGGCGGCACGGCCTGATCCGGCACCCACACGCCGTCGGGTGCCGGGCCGGTTTGCCAGAAGACGTCGATGGGAATGCCGCCGCGCGGATACCAATAGCCGCCGATCCGCAGCCATTTCGGCTGGATCGCCGCGACCAAGCGGCGCGCAATGCCGACCGTGCAATCCTCGTGGAACGCCCCGTGATTGCGGAACGACGTGAGGAAGAGTTTCAGCGACTTGCTCTCCACCAACGATGGGCCGGGGATATAGTCGATGACGAGATGGGCGAAGTCCGGCTGGCCGGTCAGCGGGCAGAGCGAGGTGAACTCCGGCGCGACAAAGCGCACGACGTAATCCACGTCCTGCGTGTTCGGCACGGCTTCCAGAATGGCGTCTTCGGGGGTCTGCGGCTGCTGCGTCGCGTGCCCTAGTTGGGTCAGGCCTGAATATTTGCTGGTCATGATGGCCTGACTATAGCGGGCGCGCGGCGGGAGGCAAGAGCGACCCTAAAGCCCAGGACTTGACCCGAAGCGCCAAAGCCGATAGCCGAAGGGGTTCGTATGTTCAATCCCCTGGAAGGAGAGCCTCCGTGGAAAAGGTGCAGCCGGTCCGTGGCACCCATGATCTTTTGCCGGACGAGGCCCGCCGACACCGCCATGTGGCCGAAA
>CAZNVY010000016.1:32734-44041 GCA_964576605.1 uncultured Elstera sp.
CGTTACGGCTTCGACGGGGTGGCCACCCCGATCTTCGAGTTTGTCGATGTCTTCGCCCGCACGGTCGGCGAGACGTCCGATATCGTCTCGAAGGAAATGTACGTCTTTACCGACCGGGGCGGCGAGACCCTGGCGCTGCGGCCCGAAGGGACAGCGGGGGTGGTGCGCGCGCTGATTTCAAACGGCCTCACCCAGTCGCTGCCGTTCAAAGCCTTCTATTACGGCCCGATGTTCCGCTACGAGCGCCCACAGAAGGGCCGCTTGCGCCAGTTCCACCAGATCGGCGTCGAGCTGATCGGCCCGGCAACGCCGCTCGCCGATGTCGAAGTGATCACTGCTGGCGCGGATATTCTCGAAGCGCTGGGGCTGCTGGACCGGGTGCTGCTGCATCTCAACACCCTGGGCGACGCCGAAAGCCGCACCGCTTACCGCGCGGCGCTGGTCGAGTATTTCACCGCCCATAAGGATAAGCTGTCGGAAGACAGTCTTGCGCGGTTGGAAAAGAACCCGCTGCGCATTCTCGATTCCAAAGACGAGGGCGATAAGGCGCTGGTCGCCGGGGCGCCGCTATTCGGCCAATACCTCACCCAGGCCGCGCAAGATTTCTTCGGCGCGGTGACCGAGGGGCTAACCGCCGCCGGGATCGCCTATAAGCACGATCCGTTGCTGGTGCGCGGTCTCGATTACTACTGCCATACCGCCTTTGAATTCGTGACCACCGACCTTGGCGCACAAGGCACGGTGCTGGCAGGCGGGCGCTACGATGGGCTGGTCGAACAAATGGGCGGCCCGTCCACCCCCGGCGTCGGTTGGGCCGCTGGGGTCGAACGGCTCGCCATGCTGGCCAATGATCCCGCCGCCGCCGCCCGCCCCATCGCCCTAGTGCCGATGGGCGAGGCCGCCGAGAAAGCCGCCGTTCCACTGGCGCGCGCCCTGCGCCGGGCGGGCTTGAGCCTCGACGTTGGCTTTAGCGGCACTCTGAAAAAGCGCCTCGCCCGCGCCAATAAGATCAATGCGCAGTTCGCCATTATCTTGGGCGAGGACGAGCTTGCCGCAGGGCAAGCGCAGTGGCGCGATCTTGACGCGGGAACGCAGGTGGCCGTGGCGCTGGATGCGCTAGTCGGCCACGCCCGCGCAGCAGTTTCGGCATAAGGATTTCCGCCCGTGAGTATGGACGATAAGCTGGCGCGCCTAGCGCAGCGCCATAAAGACTTGAACGAGATGCTGGCGAAGGAAGGGCTGGAGCCTGCGGAATTCGCCAAACTCTCGAAAGAATATTCCGACCTAACGCCGATCGTCGAGAAAATCGCCGAGCTGACCCAGGGGCGGGAGGAATTGGCCTCGCTGCAGGCTATGTCCGAAGATGCCAGCCTCGACGCCGAGATGCGGGACTTCGCCCTCGCCGAGTACCATGACCTTAAAGCCCGCCTGCCAGAGCTGGAACGCGCCCTTCAGGTGGAACTGCTGCCAAAGGACGCGGCGGACGAAAAGAACGCTATTCTGGAAGTCCGCGCCGGAACCGGCGGGGAGGAAGCGGCGCTGTTCGCCTCCGTCCTCTTCCGCATGTACCAGCGCTATGCCGAACTCCACGGCTGGCGCTTTGAAGTGATGGATATCGCCGATACGGGCCTTGGCGGTTTCAAGGAAGCCAGCGCCTCCATCACCGGGCGCGGAGTGTTCGCGCGCTTGAAGTTTGAATCGGGTGTCCACCGCGTGCAGCGCGTGCCGGAAACTGAAAGTTCGGGCCGTATCCATACCTCCGCCGCCACCGTGGCCGTGCTGCCGGAAGCCGAGGAGGTTGATATTCAGATCGACGAAAAAGACCTGAAGATCGACGTTTACCGCTCCTCCGGCCCTGGTGGGCAGTCGGTGAACACCACCGATAGCGCGGTGCGCATTACACACTTACCGACCGGCCTTGTCGTTATTCAGCAGGATGAAAAATCCCAGCATAAGAATAAGGCCAAGGCGCTGAAGGTGCTGCGCGCCCGCCTCTATGACGCCGAACGGCGGCGGCAGGACGAAGCGCGCGCCGCCAACCGCAAAACCCAGGTGGGCAGCGGCGACCGGTCGGAACGCATCCGCACCTACAACTTCCCGCAAGGCCGCGTCACCGATCACCGCATCAACCTGACCCTCTATAAGATCGACAAGGTGATCAACGGCGAAGCGCTGGACGAAATGATCGACGCGATGATCGCCGAAGATCAGGCCGAGCGGCTTGCCGACCTCGCCTGACGCTCAGGCGCTCTTTCGGGCGGCGACGGCACAATTGACCGCAGCGGGGGTGGAAAGCCCCCGACTTGACGCGCGCCTGCTGCTCGAAGCGGCGTTTGGCTGGAAGCCCCACGCCCTGACGCTCGGCACGCCGGCGGTAACGGCGGAGGGGCTCGCGCGCTTTGAAGGGATGTTGGCCCGGCGGTTGGGGCGCGAGCCGGTCAGCCGTATCCTCGGCCTGCGCGATTTCTGGTCCCTCCCGTTCCAAATCTCCCCGGCGACGCTCGACCCGCGCCCCGATTCGGAATGCCTTGTGCAAGCCGTCCTCGACCGGGTGGATCGGCATAAGCCCTTGCGGTTGCTCGATCTCGGCACTGGCAGCGGGTGCCTGCTGATCGCGCTCTTGACCGAACTCCCCGCTGCCTGGGGCCTTGGCCTCGACCGCGCGCCGGACGCCGCCGCCATGGCCCAGCGGAATGCCGAAACCTTGGGCGTCGGGGGCCGCAGCGCCTTTGCCGTCGGGGATTGGACCGAGGCGCTGGCCGGGCGGTTCGACGTGATCCTCTCGAACCCACCCTATATCCCGCTGGCCGACCGCGACAGTCTGGCCCCGGAAGTGCGCTGTTTCGATCCGGCTTTGGCCCTCTTCGGTGGGGCGGATGGTCTTGATCCCTATCGGCGGTTCGCGGCGGAGCTTATGGGGTTCCTCGCCCCCGGCGGTTTGCTGGCGCTGGAAATCGGCTGGGACCAGGGCGCGGCGGTCACGGCGCTTCTGCAACAGCAGGCTTGGCAAAATGTGGCTTGCCTGCCCGATCTGGCCGGGCGCGACCGTATCATTGTTGCAGATAGGCCACAATCTCCGCAATCCGTTAACGGCAACTTGTAAAAACTTGTTGGAAAATTCGCCCCCCGCGTCTAGGGTCAAACTGTTCCGGCATTATCGCGATGGATCATTGCGACAGGATCAGGCGCTGACGCTGCCATGATCGACGCATCTCCCCCGCAGGGTGGGGCGATGCCCTGGGGCGGGTTGCCGTGGAAACCCACCTCCGGACCGGAACTCCCAGGCGACTGGAATTTATCAAGCCCAATCCTGCCGAGAAACAACCTGCCAAGAAACGGGTACCATGAGACAAGGTCCGCAGATTAAGCGTCAACGGGGTCGAGGCCAAGGGGGCGGCGGCTATCAGGGGGGGAATCAGAGCAACGGTGGCGGCGGCAATAATAACCGCAAGCCCGGCTCGATGCGCCATCAAACCTTCGATAGCAACGGCCCCGATACGCGCGTTCGCGGCACCGCCATTCAAGTTTACGAGAAATATATGTCGCTAGCGCGGGATGCAACATCCTCTGGCGACCGCGTTATGGCAGAAAATTACTACCAGCACGCCGAACATTACTATCGTATTATCGCCTCGTTCAGCGACGGCCAACCCTATATTCCGCAGCATATGCAGCAGCGCGACGCCTTCGACTTCGAGCAGGATGACGAGCGCGGCGCGATGCCGGGGGATGATGGGGCCGTTGATCCCAGTGCCGGCGATGTGCCGCAGCCGGACCTAGCCGCAAACGACGGGCCGCGCTTCGACGAGCGGCGAGATACCGACCGTCGCCCGGATCGCACCAACGAGCGAGGGGACCGCACCGACGGACGTCGCGAGTTCCGCGACCGCCGGGGGGAGCGCGACGGGTTCCGCAACGATAGCCGCGCCGATCACCGGACCGATGCGCGCCCGGAGAATCGCCCAGAGAACCGTAATGAGTTCCGGCCCGAAAACCGGCCCGACAATCGGTCGGAAAATCGCCCTGATCTGGGCGAGTACAACGAGCAGCCCGCTTTCCTGCGGCAGCCCACCCGCCGCCCGCGCGACGAGCAGGACCTGCGCGACGACCGGCGGGAAGATCGGCGCGAACCGCGCCGCTTTGAGGGTGACAACCGTGTCGAAACGCGGGGCCGCCCGCGCGCCCCAGCCTACTCGCAGGGCGGGTTCGATACTCCCGCTCCCTATGAGCAGCCCAATCCCGTCACGGTCATTACCCCCGCCGGGGGCGGGTTGCCGCCCTTGACCCCCCCGGATCCGGTCCCCGTCACCGCGCCGGTGGTTGCCCCTGCCGTCGAGACGCCCGCGCCGGTGATCGTGCCGATCGCCGAAGTCACCCCGGTCGCCGATCCTGTCCCCCCGCCCGCCGTCGAAGCGGCCCTACCGCTCGATCTACCTACCGCAGAAGCCGAAGCGCCTGCCGAGCCGCCGAAGCGCAAACGTGGACGCCCGCCGAAGGTAAAACCGCCGGTCGAAGCATAGGGTTCCGCCGAAGCAGCCCATCGCCGATATAAAGAAAACCCCCGCATCCAGCTTGGTTGCGGGGGTTTTTAGGTTGAGACAGGAACGACGTTAGGCCGAGGTATTCACCTGGCCGCCCGCATCGCCCTTGGCGACGCCCACCATCGCCGGACGTAACAGCCGGTCGTGGATACGGTAGCCAGTTTGCAGCACCTGCACCACGGTTCCGGTCGGCTGCCCGCTGTTCGGCACCTCGAAAACCGCTTCGTGCAGGTTCGGGTCGAAGGTTTCGCCCATCGGTTCGATCCGGGTCAGGCCGCGCCGCTCGAAAGCCGCCAGCAACTCCCGCTCGGTGGCTTCGACGCCGGTAACCAGGGCTTTGACGGTTTCATCCTCGGACGGCGGCACGGCATCCAGCGCCCGACGCAGATTATCGGCCACTGACAAAAGATCGCGCGCAAAGGCCGAAACCGCATATTTCGAGGCGTCTTCCCGGTCCCGCTCGGCACGGCGGCGGGTATTTTCGGCATCGGCGAGCGCACGCAACGCTTGGTCTTTCAGCGTGGCGATCTCGGCCTGCAAAGCGGCGATTACCTCGGTCGCATCGAGATGGGTTTCAGCGGCGGCGGGGGCTTCGGCCACCGCATCCGGGGTCTGCTGCGTGTCGGACATGGGATACTCCTGAATCTAGAGCGCGTCAGCGCAAAATGCGGCCAATCAACTTGGCGGTATAATCGACCATCGGAATGATGCGGGCGTAATTCAGCCGGGTTGGGCCGATCACGCCGATCGCGCCGATGATCTGGTCGCGGGCGTTTGTATAGGGCGCGAGCACGACCGAGCAACCGGCCTGTGCAAACAGCGGGTTTTCCGCGCCGATGTAGATTTGCACCCCCTCGGCGGCATGGGCCGCTTCTAGCAGGCGCAAGGCCCCTTCCCGCGCTTCCAGCGCCTGGAACAGCCCCCGAATTCGTTCAAGATCGCCAAGGGCGGTCACATCTTCCAGCAAATGCGCCTGCCCGCGCACGATCAGATAGCCGTCGGACCGATCAGCCGCGCTTTCCGCCCAAACCGCCAACCCCTGTTCAACCAAGCGCGAGGTAAGACTATCGAGGTCGGCGCGCTGGGCGGCCATTTCTGCGGTGACCAGGGCGGTGGTCTCGCTCAACGTATGGCCGGTTAGGCGGGCATTCAGGTAATTGCTGGCCAGCGTCAGGGCGGACGGGGGCAGACCGGGGGGCAGATCAAGAATCCGGTTTTCCACCTGCCCATCGGTGCTAACCATCACCACCAGCGCCCGGCCAGGGCCGAGCGGGATGAATTCGATATGCTGTAAGGCACCCTCACGCTTCGGTGCCATGACGAGGCCCGCACAACCGGAGAGACCAGAGAGGGCGGAGGAGGCTTCTTCCAGCACCTGTTCTAGCGAGCGACCCCGCACGGCGCATTGGGCATCCAATGCCCGCCGCTCATCGGGGGTGATCGCCCCCACCTCCAGCAGACCATCGACGAATAAGCGCAGCCCGGCTTCGGTCGGCACGCGCCCGGCCGACGTATGGGGGGCATAGAGCAGGCCGCATTCTTCCAAATCCGCCATCACATTGCGGATGGTGGCCGGCGATAGGCTAGTGCCCAAGCGGCGCGATAGGGTGCGGCTGCCGATCGGCTCCCCGGTTTCCACATAGGCATCGACGATATGCCTGAAAATCTCGCGGGATCGGTCGTTCAATTCCGAAATAACCGATGCCATGCCGCGTGTGTTTCCCTTCCGTGCATAAAAACGCTTTTCCGAATTTAGGAAGCTGCCGAAGCAACGTCAATCGTCCGCCCCCGACTTCCTGCGCCGGGCCAGCGGATGATGCGCGCCCACCAGGGCTTTCAGACGCGGCACCGCCACATGGGTATAGACTTGCGTGGTCGTGATATCCGCATGACCCAATAAGGTCTGCACACTGCGCAAATCCGCTTCTCCCTCCACCAGATGGGTTGCGAAACTATGGCGCAGCACATGAGCGGAAACCCGCTTGGGGTCGATTCCGGCCCCCACCGCCAGCGCCTTGAGCGTCATGGTCACCCAGATACGGTCGATGGGCTTGGCGGTTCCCGGTTTGGGGAAAAGATAGGGCGAGGTTTGTTTATCGCTTAAAAACTGCGCCCGCAGGGGTAGATAGGCGGCCAGGGCGGCCAGGGCTGTCGGGGTTAGCGGTACCAACCGATCTTTTTGCCCCTTGCCGCGCACCGTTATCATGTCGGGGGGCGGAGCATCGCCGCGCGGTCGAAACGGGGCCAGGGGCAGGTGGCACAATTCGCTCACCCGCAACCCCAATCCGTATAACAGCTCGATCATCAGCCGCAGCCGCGTTGCCCCTGGCTCTGGTCCACGGGCGGCGGCGAGCAGCGCATCGATCTCGGCTTCCGATAGCAGCTTTGGCAAAGGCCGTCCCAGGCGGGGCATATCCAGCGCAGTTGATGGATTATCGGCCCGTCGGCCATCGAGCACCAGAAACCGGAAGAATTGCCGCAAGGCCGCGCGCCGCCGGGCCGCCGTGCGGGGCGCATAGCCTTCCTGCCCAAGCTGCTGTAAATAGGCCCCTAGGTCCGCCGCCGACGCCTCGACCAAACTGCGCTGGCGCAGCGCCAAAAATCGGTCGACGGCGGCCAGATCGTCGCGATAGGCCTGAAGTGATCGGGCCGATAGGCCGCGTTCGGCCAGCAGCATCTCGAAAAACGCATCCAAATGCGCGCCGCTGCGGCTCATAGCCCCGCCTGAATGATACTTTCAAGCGCCAACGCCCGCGCGCTCTCCTCCAACCCCGCATAGCGCAGACCGGCGGTTAGGGCATTCAGCCGCAAGGCTTCTCCTGGTCCGGGCGTCTGACCATCGGACAGAATCAGCGCCAAGGCCGCTGCCTCCCCCACCCGCCCGGCCAATGCGGCGGAGCGCAGCCGCAGCCAGCCCGCCGAATCGGCAAAAGTTTCGCCCCCACGATGGGCAGGAACGGCCAGAAAATCCCACGCGAAGGGGGGGAGCGGCTCTTCCAGACCATCAAAGGCGGCAAACACCAGGGCCATCAGCGCCGGATCGGGGGCGGGCGGGCTTTCGGCCCAGTCTTGCAGCAGCGGGGTATCGAGCAGCGCCGCATCCTCGCCAAACGCCAACCGGGCCAGAATGGCAAGCCGTGGCAGATCGGCGCGCGCCACCGGGTCCTTCTCGGCCGACCGGCGCAAGAGCGCGACCCAGGGGGCCGCGGCCCACGGGGAATCCCCCAGCAGTAGCGCGCGTGTGATGATCGAGGCTTGCGGCACAGCCCCCGGCAGCACCGGCAACGCCCGCAGCAGGGGGGCATAGAGTTTCGCGGCCAAGGGCAAAAGCCGGGCACGCTGGGCCGTCATCAAGGCATCGGCCAGGGCAACCACCTGCTGCGGCGGCTGCGTCGCCTGTAGCAGCGCCACATGCGCCGCCGCCCGCTCCTGCCCGGCACCGACGTCGCGGTAGAGTTGATCCAACCGTGCTAGCGGCAAGGCACCGCGCAGGGCGGCGGCCTCGGCCATGGCCAGACGCTGACTGGCGGGCAGGCTCGGCGTATCGGCCAGCAGGGCGAAGCCCGCGCCCATCCCCTCAAGCGGCAGGTTATCGGACGGCAGCAGCCCATAAGCGTGCAGCACCGCCGCCGAAGGAACGGTCAGTACCTGCCCGCTAGGCCACGGGAGATCAGCGAGAGATTTGCTGCTGCCCAGCCGTTCGGCCAGCATCGACAGGAGCGGATTAAGGGCGGTCTGGTCGCGCACCTGCTTTAACAGCGCCGCGGCTTCTTTCGGTTGGTCGCGCAGCAATAGGCAGGCGATGCGCACCCCCAGCCAGAAGCCATCCTCTGGCCCCTGGCGCAAGTCCTGCCGGGCGCAGGCATCAGCACTCTGCCCAGCGGTAAAGGCGCGCAGAACCTGCGCCCGCACCAGATCTTCCTGCATCAGCCGCCGAGACGGGACCCGTGCCAGGATGGCATCGACGATCGGCCCATCGCCCCATTGCGTTAGGGCGATCAACCGCGCCCCCAGGAGGGCACCGGCATCGGCCGCGTGAACCGGCGGCCCCGGCGGTAAATCGGCTTCCACCGTCATCAGCCGCCGGGCCAAACTGCGGAGCGGGCCGGAGGGAATATCGCGTGGCAGACGCTGCAGAAACTGCGCCAGGGTCTGGCGGCTGGTTTCCTGCCACAGGTCCGGCGGTAAGGGCGGGGGGGCGGTCGGATCGGTGGCCTGCGGCAGGCCCAGCGCATCAAGATCAGCCGGCGGCAACCCTGCCGCCGATGCCCCGCCGCTTAAGGCCAGCAGCAGAAGCGCCGCCCGCCCCCAGGCCCGGCTATTTCGCCAGCTTTTCATTCGGTATTTGTTTTTCAATCGGGGATTTCGGGGCCGGGATCGATACCGTCGCGAACAGAACGAAAGCACCGATCAAGCCAAGGGCCAGAATCCCGACGATAATCATTCCGAACCGCGCCATTCTTCATCCTTCCTACCGAGGGCCGAGGGGCGTTCCTGTTGGAAAATTACTCGGTCATCCATCGGTCTTCCCAGGGCCTTCACCCGGTTTTTCACTGGATGCGGACTTGTTCGCCCGCAGGGTCCCGCGCATAGTGGGGCAAGTGCTGAATTCCCGCAATGCGAGGACTTCCGACTGATGCGGCACGCTGCGGACCCCGACCCATCGCCGGCCCCCGACCGTCGCTTCGTGCCTGACCGCACGGTTGTTCTGGTCGGGCTGATGGGATCGGGCAAATCTTCGGTCGGGCGGCGTTTGGCGCAGCGGCTGGGCCTACCCTTTCGGGATGCCGATACCGAAATCGAGGCGGCAGCAGGCCTTAGCATTCCTGAGATTTTTACCACCCATGGCGAAGCCTACTTCCGGGACGGCGAGCGCCGGGTGATCGCCCGACTGCTGGACGAGCCGGTGCATGTGCTGGCAACCGGCGGCGGCGCCTTTATGGATGCCCGGACGCGCGCTGCCATCGGGGCGCGGGGAATTTCGATTTGGCTGCGCGTCGATCTCGATGAATTGGTTCGCCGCACCGCCCGCCGCAATCACCGCCCGCTGCTGAACCAGGGTGATCCGCGCCAGATTCTGGCGACACTGATGCAGCAGCGCTACCCGGTCTATGAACAGGCCGAGCTTGTCGTCGATGGCGGGGCGGGGGATGTGGAGGAGATGACCGACCGGGTTCTCGCTGCCCTTGCCGCCCACTGCCACCGCCCCACCCCTGCCGCCAACGAGTAAGAAATGCCTGTCGATACGCTCACTGCTGCCGATCCCATCCGCCTTGAAGTTGCCTTGGGCGACCGCGCCTATCCGATCCTGATCGGCGCGGGCCTGCTGGAGCGGGCGGGAGACTGGATCGCGCCGTTACTGAAGGGCCGCCGCCGGGTCGTTGTCATTACCGATACGAACGTCGGGCCGCTGCATCTGCCGCGCCTGACCGCCGGGCTGGCAGCGGCGGGGATTAGCGTTGATACCGTGACGGTTCCGGCGGGGGAAGGCTCGAAAAGCTGGGCAGGGATCGCCGATCTCGTTGATCGGCTGCTGGACCTGCGCGTTGATCGCGGCACACTGCTGCTGGCGCTGGGCGGTGGGGTGATCGGCGATTTGGTCGGCTTTGCCGCGGCGATCACCATGCGCGGCGTCGATTTCGTGCAAATCCCAACGACGCTGCTGGCCCAGGTCGATAGTTCGGTCGGCGGCAAGACCGGGATCAATACCAAAGCGGGGAAGAACCTTGTCGGCAGTTTCCATCAGCCGCGCCTGGTGCTGGCCGATATGGATTGTATCGTCACCCTACCGCCGCGCCAACTGCGCGCGGGCTATGCCGAGATCGTGAAACATACCGTGCTGGGCGATGCGGCGATGTTCGCCTGGCTGGAAGCGGGCGGCGGCGCGGCGCTGCTGGCGGGGGATCGCGCAGCCCTGGCGAAAGCCGTGCGCCATTCCTGCGAAACCAAAGCCGCCATTGTGGCCGCCGACGAGCGCGAGGGCGGACAGCGCGCCCTGCTCAATCTCGGCCATACCTTCGGTCATGCGCTAGAAGCCGAAACCGGCTTTTCCGATACGCTGCTGCACGGCGAGGCGGTGGCTATCGGCATGGTGCAAGCGCTCGATCTATCGGTGCGGCTCGGCCTGTGCCCGGCGGCGGATAAGGCCCGGTTGGTCGCGCATCTTGCCGCCTGCGGCTTGCCGGTCGATCAAAAAGCCTGCGGCGGCCCCTTCGACCCGGCGGCGCTGATCGCCCATATGCGCCTTGATAAAAAAGCGAAAGACGGATCACTAACCTTCGTGCTGTGCACCGGGCTTGGCAGTGCCATCGTGCGCGATGGGGTGCCAGAGGCGGCGGTTTTGCCGGTGCTTGCCCGCGCCGGTTAATATTCCGGTAACATTCTCCCCTTGAAATGGACTCCTATTAATCGCAAGTTAAAAGAAGAGGTCGGGGCAAACCCGCCCACCCGATAGGAGGAGAGATCATGAAGCGCACCCTTGTTCCGGGGATCGTTAGCGATACCCAACCCTTTGCCCCGCTGCACCCGCAGCAGTCGGTGCAAGAAGCCGCCGAAATGATGAGCGACCGCCGCATCGGCGCGGCGATGGTCGTCGATCAGGGCCGGTTGGTCGGCATTTTTTCCGAACGCGACCTTCTGTCCCGCGTGGTCGCCCAAGGCCGCAACCCGGCGACCACCAAGGTGGCCGACGTGATGACGCTCGATCCGCACACGCTACCGCCCGACGCCAGCCCGCGCGAAGCTTTACAGATCATGGAAAAAGGCA
>CAZNVY010000016.1:44051-46507 GCA_964576605.1 uncultured Elstera sp.
TACACTATTTCCATGCCGACGCCTATGAAATCATCGCCATTATCTCGATCCGCGACCTCTTCGCCGCCGTGAATGCTGAACTAGCCAAGGACCTGGAACAGCGCGATACGCTGCTCTTCGGTGCCGGCTACGGCGGTTAACGCGGCCCCGGCATCCCGAAGCGGTCGGCGATAGCCCGATGATCGGGGGAGCCGATAAATCCGGCCAGCGCCGCATCAATCGCCGCTTGTAGCCTATTGGCCGATTGAGCGACGGCGAAACCGCCCGCCTCCGCCGGCTTTTCCTCCGGGGGGACCGGGACGATTGCGAGATCGGGTGCCGGATGCTGGGCGAGATGCCCGGCATGGGCTAAGGCAACGCTGGCATAGGCGTCGGCATGGCCTTGGGCGACGGCCTCGGCTGCGGCGGCATAGGTCGGGAAAACTTCGATCCTCGCCGCCGGGATGCCGAGCGCCAGAGCGGTGCGGTGTTGCACCTGATCGCGGACGACGGCGAGGCGCAGGTCGGTCGCAGCGGCCAGCGCGCGATAGCCAGTGATCGCCGCCGCCTGCGCCCGCCGCACCAGCAGCCCATCGGCTAGCGCCCAGATCGGTTGACTGAACCGCACCCGTTGCTGACGTTCGGGGGTAATGAACAGTCCCGTCACGATATCCCAGCGGTTTTGCGCTAGCCCCTCCAGCAAGTCGGCGAATTCCGCTTCGATGAACGCAATCTGGGGGATGCCGAGGCGCGGCAGCAGGGCGCGGGCGATCTCCACATCGTGGCCGGTCACCGTGCCATCCGCCGTTCGGTAGCAAAAGGGCGGTTCGATGAGATACGCGAAACGCAGGGTTTGGGGCAAAGACATCGGCGGTTCCGGGAGGCGAGGGGATGCGGCGGGGCGCCGTTTCGGGTAAGTTTAGCCCCCATGTATGATGACGTCATCGACCTTCGCGATTTCTATGCTAGCCGCTTGGGGCAGGCGACCCGGCGAATTATTGGGCGGCAAGTGCAAGATTTTTGGCCGGATGCCGAGGGGTTGACCGTCCTTGGCCTAGGGTTTGCCACGCCCTACTTGCGGAACTTCCGCGATGAGACCGGACGCACCATCGCCCTCATGCCCGCCGCGCAGGGCGTGTTGCGCTGGCCGCCCGACGGGCCAAACCGGGTCGCTTTGGCCGATGAAGGGGAACTACCGCTGCCCGATGAATCCGTCGACCGGGTCCTGCTGGTGCACGCCCTGGAACGGACCGAGCAATTACGCCCAATGCTGCGGGAAATCTGGCGGGTGATGAGCGGTAGCGGGCGCTTGCTTATCATCGTGCCAAACCGGCGGGGAATCTGGGCGCGGCTGGATCGCACCCCCTTTGGGTCTGGATCGCCCTATTCGCCGGGGCAAGTCTCGCGCCTACTGCGCGACACTCTCTTCACCCCAACCCGGCATCGGCTCGCTCTGTCGCTACCGCCCTCGAACAGTCGGATGATGCTCCGCCTGGCCCCAGCGTTCGAGGCGTTCGGCCAACGCTGGTTCCCCAGTTTTTCCGGCGTTATCCTGATGGAAGCCTCGAAGCAGCTTTACGCGATCCCCCCCCTGCGCCGCGCACCGCAAAAGCGCGGGGCGTTGATCCCGGTCTTCCCACAAATCGCCCCGCAACGGCGGGAGGAAGAGGATGCGGAAAAGCCTGGACCTATTTAGTTTCTGATGTAACTATCCGTCCAAAGCCCGAGTTTTGGGAGGAACCATCATGCAAACCCAGCCGGAGGGCGGCTTTACCGCCCCCAATCCCCACCGCCCCGCCGAAACGGCGGCGGATTTTACCATCACCCAGGCCTGGGACGCCTACACGCCGGAGGAACACGACCGCTGGCGGCGGCTGTTCGAGCGGCAGGCAGAGATTTTGAAAGACCGCGCCGCGCCGGAGTTTCTGGCGGGGCTGGACGCGCTCGCCATCGCCGCCGACGGTATCCCCGATTTCCGCCGTCTCAATGACGAACTCTCCCGCCGCACCGGCTGGCAGATCGTCGCCGTGCCGGGATTGGTGCCGGAGGCGATCTTTTTCGATCACCTCGCCCATAAGCGCTTCCCCTCCACCTGCTTTATCCGGCGCGAAGATCAGTTCGATTACATTCAGGAACCGGATGTGTTCCACGATGTCTTCGGCCATGTGCCACTGCTGTCGAACCCGGTGTTCGCCGATTATATGCAGGCCTATGGCGAGGGCGGCCTTAAGGCCCTGCGCCTCGGCACCCTCGACCAATTGGCGCGGCTCTATTGGTATACGGTGGAATTCGGCCTGATCCAGACGCCCCAGGGGCTGCGCATCTATGGCGCCGGGATCGTCTCCTCCGAAGGGGAAAGCCGCTTTTCCTTGGAAAGCGCCGAGCCGAACCGCCTGGGCTTCGACGTGCGCCGCCTGCTGCGCACCCGCTACCGCATCGACGACTTCCAGGAAACCTACTTCGTCATCGACAGCTAC
>CAZNVY010000017.1:0-43577 GCA_964576605.1 uncultured Elstera sp.
GCTTTCGTGCATGTAGAATTTCGACAGGCGGGCAATCGCCTTCACGATATCGGTGGATTTGTCCATCACGATCACCGCCGCAGTGCCAAGGCCGGAACGCACGGCGCGCAGGCTGTCGAAATCCATCAGGACGGTATCGCAGATATCCTTGGGCAGCACCGGGACAGAGGAGCCGCCGGGGATCACCGCCAGCAGATTGTCCCAGCCGCCGCGCACCCCGCCCGCATGCTTTTCGATCAGCTCTTTCAGCGGGATGCCCATTTCTTCTTCCACATTGCACGGCGTGTTGACGTGGCCGGAAATGCAGAAAATCTTGGTGCCGGTATTGTTCGGGCGGCCCAGACCGGCGAACCAGGTGGCCCCGCGCCGCAGAATGGTCGGCGCGACGGCAATCGATTCGACATTGTTGACGGTGGTCGGGCAGCCATAGAGGCCCGCCATGGCCGGGAACGGCGGCTTCAGGCGCGGCTGGCCCTTGCGGCCTTCCAGGCTTTCGATCAGCGCGGTTTCTTCGCCGCAGATATAGGCCCCGGCCCCGCGATGGACATAAAGATCGAAGTCCCAGCCGCTGCCGCAGGCGTTCTTGCCGATCAGCCCGGCGGCATAGGCTTCCCCGATCGCATGTTCCAGGCGCTTGGCTTCTTCGACGAACTCGCCACGGATATAGATATAGGCCGCATGGGCGCCGATGGCGAAAGAGGCGATCAGGCAGCCTTCGACCAGCTTGTGTGGGTCGTGGCGCATGATTTCGCGGTCTTTGCAGGTGCCCGGCTCGCCTTCATCGGCATTGACGACGAGATAATGGGGCCGGTCGGAGGTTTTGGGCATGAAGGACCACTTCATCCCGGTCGAGAACCCTGCCCCGCCGCGCCCGCGCAGGCCCGATTTTTTGGTTTCGTCGATGATCCAGTCGCGGCCCTTTTCCAGGATCGCTTTGGTCCCATCCCAATCACCGCGCGCCCGCGCGCCCGCTAGGCCAAAATCGCCCTGGCCGTAGAGATTGGTGAAAATCCGGTCTTGGTCGCGCAACATTACGACGGCTCCTTCTTACCGGCAGGAAGATCGGTCAGCGTCGTCAGGCCCGTCACCGGTTCGGCGTAGTTGCGACCGATCTGCGGCCCAACCTTCGGCTTCTGCCCGGCCTTCAGCGCTTGCAGCACTTTGGTGGTGCTGGCTTCATCCAGATCTTCGTAGAAATCATCGTTCACCTGCATCATCGGCGCATTCACGCAGGCACCGAGGCATTCCACTTCGATCAGCGTAAACTCGCCGTCTGCCGTGGTTTCGCCGAGGTCGATGCCGAGTTCCTTTTTGCAGGCATGGACCACTTGGTCCGATCCCCGCAACCAGCACGGCGTCGTCGTGCAAACCTGCACGAAATGCTTCCCCACCGGCTTCAGGTTGAACATCGTATAGAAGCTGGCGACTTCGTAAACGCGGATCGGCGGCATCCCCAGCACGTGGGCCACCCGATCCATCGCCCCGCCCGCCAACCCGGCGCCGGCATGGCGCTGCGCGACGTCGAGCAACGGAATCACGGCGCTGGCTTCGCGGCCTGCCGGATATTTCGCGATGATCTTTTTGGCCAAGGCTTGGTTTTCAGCCGAAAAGCTGAACTCGGTCGGCTCGACCATATGGGCGGGAAAGGGGGCGCTGCTCATCGATCAATCTCACCAAAAACGATATCCAGCGAACCGATGATCGCCACGGCATCGGCCAGCATGTGGCCTTTTGCGAGGAAATCCATCGCTTGCAGGAAGGCAAACCCTGGCGCGCGGATCTTGCAGCGATAGGGTTTATTGGTGCCATCGGCGACCAGATAAACGCCAAACTCGCCCTTCGGCGCTTCCACGGCGGCGTAAGTCTGGCCTGCCGGGACGTGATAGCCTTCGGTATAGAGCTTGAAGTGATGGATCAGCGCTTCCATCGACTGTTTCATTGCCGTCCGGCTAGGGGCACCAACCTTGCCGTCGGTCGTCATCACCGGCCCATCGGGGATGCGCGCGATACATTGTTTAATCAGCCGCAACGACTGTTTCATTTCTTCGATCCGCACCAGATAGCGGTCGTAGCAGTCGCCATTCTTGCCGATGGGAATATCGAAATCTAACTCGGCGTAGACTTCATAAGGTTGGCTTTTGCGCAGATCCCAGGGAATACCCGACGCGCGCAGCACAGGGCCACTCATACCCCAGGCGTAGCATTCATCGGCCGTGATGACGCCGATATCCACCGTGCGCTGCTTGAAGATGCGGTTGTTGGTCAGCAGACCTTCAACATCATCCAAAAGGGTTGGCATATGATCGACCCAGGCAGCGATATCGTCGAGCAGCCCAGCGGGCAGATCCTGATGCACGCCGCCGACGCGGAAATAATTGGCATGGAGCCGGGCACCGCAGGCGCGCTCGTAGAACTCCATCACCTTTTCGCGCTCTTCAAACGCCCAGAGGATCGGCGTCAGCGCGCCGACGTCGAGCGCATAGGTCGTCAAGTTCAGCAGATGATTGCCGATACGACCTATCTCGTTGAACAGCACACGGATATATTGCGCGCGCTTCGGCCCCTCGATGCCCAGCAGCCGTTCCGTCGCCAGCGCGAAAGCGTGCTCCTGGTTCATCGGCGCCACATAGTCAAGCCGGTCGAAATACGGCAGCGCCTGGGTATAGGTCTTATACTCGATCAGCTTTTCGGTGCCACGATGCAGCAGGCCGATGTGCGGATCGGCGCGCTCCACCACCTCCCCGTCCATCTCCAGGACCCGGCGCAGCACCCCATGGGCCGCCGGATGCTGCGGCCCAAAGTTCATCGTGTAGTTTTCGATTTTTACGTCGGCCATGGCCCGCTCCTTACCCGTTCTGCGCGGCCTTTTCGTCGCCCGGCAACACCGGACGATCGCGCGTCATCCCTTCCCAGGGCGACATGAAATCAAAGCTACGGAAATCCTGCGTCAGCTTCACCGGCTCGTAGACAACGCGCTTCTGCTCTTCGTCGTAGCGCAGCTCGACATAGCCGGTCAGCGAGAAATCTTTGCGCAGCGGATGGCCTTCAAAACCATAGTCGGTCAGGATGCGGCGCAGGTCCGGGTGCCCAGCAAAGAAAATGCCGTACATGTCCCAGGCCTCGCGCTCGTACCAACCTGCCGACGGCCAAAGGCCGGTCACGGAGGGAACGGCGATGGCATCATCGGTGGCCAACCGCACGCGCAGGCGGCGGTTGGTCTTGAGACTGAGCAGGTGGTACACCACATCGAAACGCAGATCGCGTTCGGGATAATCAACCCCGCAAACATCAATGCAGGTTTTGAACAGGCAGTGCCCATCGTCGCGCAAGAACGCCATCAGCGTCAGCAGCGCGTCCGGCGTCGTGCTCAACGTCAGCTCGCCGCCGGACAAATCGATCGCGCTTACGGCCGCGCCGCAGTGTTGCGCAACATGTGCGCCCAGCTGTTCCAATGTCTCGACCATTCCGAACCCATCCGTATGAGAGCTTTGCGCTTCATTTATTGGCCCCGGCAACAGACGATCTGTGCCAGGACAAGCCGTTAACGCACGAAATGCCGCGTCCGCTTAATCTTCTTTTGAAGTTGCAGAATGCCGTACAGCAGCGCTTCGGCGGTCGGCGGGCAACCGGGAACATAGATATCCACCGGCACGATGCGGTCGCAGCCGCGCACCACCGAATAGGAATAATGGTAATAGCCGCCGCCGTTAGCGCAGCTCCCCATCGAAATCACATATTTCGGGTCGGCCATCTGGTCGTAAACCTTACGCAGCGCCGGGGCCATTTTGTTGGTCAGCGTGCCGGCGACGATCATCACATCGGACTGGCGCGGGCTGGGGCGGAAAACGATCCCGAACCGGTCGAGATCATAGCGGCTACAGCCGGTATGGATCATCTCCACGGCGCAACAGGCTAGCCCGAAGGTCATCGGCCACAGCGAGCCGGTGCGCGCCCAAGCGGCCAGCTTATCGAACTGGGCGACGACGAAGCCCTTGTCCTGCAATTCGTCGGTCACATGGCCCAGCAGCTTATCCTGCTCCGCCCCCGGCGCGAGCAGATCGACGCCTGCAGGCTTCTGCGGAACCATTACTCCCATTCCAGCGCCCCCTTCTTCCATTCATAGACGAAGCCGACGGTCAGAACGCCCAGAAAGGCCATCATCGACCAAAAGCCGTACAGTCCAATATCCCGCAGGGAGATAGCCCAGGGGAACAGGAAAGCCACTTCCAAATCGAAAATGATGAACAGAATGGCGACCAGGTAGAAGCGCACGTCAAACTTGCTGCGCGCATCGTCAAACGCCTCGAAACCGCATTCATAGGCCGAGACTTTTTCCGGATCTGGCTTTTGCGCCGCAACAAGACGGGAGGCGATCAGCATTACGACGGTCAGGCCGATCGCGATGCCCAGAAACACCAGGATGGGTAGATATTCGGCGAGCAGTGCATTCATCTAAAAGACCCTCTCCGTCCCCAGGGAACGGCGCGGCTATACCCCCCTTCCGTCTCGAACGCAAGCCCTCGCGGGCGCGCCCGCACTGCGGGAGGCGACGGCGCCACTATAGGCATGGCACCCGTCCGTGAAAAGCCCCCCTGCGGCGAATGCGGCAAAAAAGCGGCAGGTCCTGGTGCGGTTAACAGGGCGGGAAAATATTGATGCAAAACAAAAAACCGCCACCCGAAGGTAGCGGCTTTTTGTATGGCGGGAGTGACGGGGCTCGAACCCGCGACCTCCGGCGTGACAGGCCGGCGCTCTAACCAGCTGAGCTACACCCCCAGAGGGGAATCTTGCGAATGGCGGGAGTGACGGGGCTCGAACCCGCGACCTCCGGCGTGACAGGCCGGCGCTCTAACCAGCTGAGCTACACCCCCACACGGCAAGTGGAGGGGTTGATACGACCCAGCGCGGGCAGTGTCAAGCGCTCAAAATCGCAAAAGGCAGCAGCCCTGGATAAGTTCTTTAACCACAAGCGTCTAACGCTCGGTAAGCACCCGAAAAGCAAAAGCCCCGGCCAAAGCCAGGGCTGCAAACAAATCGAATAATTGTGCCAGAAATGGTGGGCGGTGAGGGGATTGAACCCCCGACCCTCTCGGTGTAAACGAGACGCTCTACCGCTGAGCTAACCGCCCTCGCCATGATCGGCACGCCGCGACATAATCGGCTTTGCCCTAAATAGTCAAGGGCCACCCGAAGGCGGCCCCTGCCATTTTTCGTGATGCCTGACGTTATTCGACGATACCGTTCACGGCATCGCGCAGGCCCTTGCCAGCCTTAAACTTCGGCTGCTTCGAGGCGGAAATCTGAATCTTTTCCCCGGTGCGCGGGTTGCGGCCTTCACTGGCCGCCCGTTCGGAGACGGCGAAGGTGCCGAACCCTACCAGACGCACTTCGTCGTCAGCCTTCAGGGCACCCGTAATCGCATCGAACACGGCGTCGATCGCTGTGGCGGAACCCTGCTCAGACAGACCAGTGGCTTCTGCGACCGAAGCGACGAGATCGTTTTTATTCACGTTGAGCCCCCTCATCAGGACGGTTCTATATTACCCGTGCCACTATCCTAGCGACCCGGAATTATGGCAAATCGTTGGCGGACTTTAGACTGCGTTTCCCCTCTCCGTCAACGCCCAAACCCCTGCAAAAGTGGGAAAAATGCGCCCAACGAGGCAATTTCGCGGGCGCATTCTGTGACAAATGACAGAGGGGCTAAGAGCGTCTGTTCAATGGGCGACGATTCCGCTGGCCGGACTTTCCGGCTTCGGCGGTGTGGCCGTCACCTCCTCCTCGGCGGGCAGGGCTTCCGGTGGGCGAACCAGGGCCTTGGCCAGAACCTCGTCGACCGTGGAAACGGGGATGATTTCCAGCCCTTTTTTCACGTTATCCGGGATTTCCGCCAAATCCTTGGCATTATCCTGCGGGATCAGCACGATCTTGAGGCCCCCGCGCAGGGCAGCGAGCAGCTTTTCCTTCAACCCGCCGATGGGCAGCACCCGACCCCGCAGCGTTACCTCGCCGGTCATCGCCACATCGCGGCGAATGGCGATCCCGGTGAGAACCGAGACGATCGAGGTGACCATCGCAATCCCGGCCGATGGGCCATCTTTCGGCGTCGCCCCTTCCGGCACATGCACGTGAATATCACGCTTTTCCAGAACGGAAGGCTTAATACCATAGGCCGCCGCGCGGGATTTGACGAAGCTTTCCGCCGCCTGCACCGATTCTTTCATCACATCGCCAAGCTTGCCGGTCGCCGTGACCTTGCCTTTGCCCGGCAGCGTCACGGATTCAATGGTCAGCAACTCACCGCCAACCTCGGTCCAGGCCAGACCGGTGATGACGCCGACCTGATCTTCACCCTCCGCCTCGCCGTAGCGGAACCGCTTGATCCCCGCATATTTTTCCAGATTGCGCCGGGTGATATGCATGGATTTGGTTTTGCCGAGAAGAATCTCCTTCACCGACTTGCGGGCGAGGTTGAAAATCTCGCGCTCCAAGCTACGCACCCCGGCTTCACGGGTGTAATAGCGCACGAGATCACGCAAGGCCTCTTCCGAAACCGACCATTCTTCCTTCTTCAGCCCATGTTCCTTCATGGCTTTCGGCAGAAGATGCCGGCGGCAGATTTCGACCTTCTCATCCTCGGTATAGCCGGGGATGCGGATAATCTCCATGCGGTCCAGCAGCGGCTGCGGCATCCGCAGACTATTCGCCGTGGTTACGAACATCACGTCCGACAGATCGTAATCGACTTCGAGGTAATGATCGCTGAAGGTGGCATTCTGTTCGGGATCGAGCACTTCCAGCAGCGCCGACGCCGGATCGCCGCGCCAATCGGACCCCATCTTGTCCACTTCATCCAGCAAGAAGAGCGGATTGGAGGTCTTGGCCTTCTTCATCCCCTGCACGATCTTACCGGGCATGGAGCCGATGTAGGTGCGGCGATGCCCGCGAATTTCCGACTCGTCCCGCACGCCACCCAGGGCCATACGCACGAAATTCCGCCCCGTCGCCTTGGCGATGGATTTACCGAGCGAGGTTTTCCCCACGCCGGGCGGGCCAACCAGGCACAGAATCGGACCTTTGATCTTAGCAATGCGCAATTGCACTGCCAGATATTCGACAATCCGCTCCTTAACCTTTTCGAGACCGTAATGATCCGTATCCAGAACCTTCTGGGCTTCCTTTAGGTCCCGCTTCACGCGCGACCGCTGCTTCCAAGGAATGGTCAGCAGCCAGTCCAGGTAATTGCGCACCACTGTGGCTTCGGCAGACATGGGCGACATGGAGCGCAGCTTCTTCAGCTCGGCCAGCGCCTTATCGCGGGCTTCGGTGGAAAGCTTGACCTTCTTAATCCGCTCCTCGAACTCGGCGGCCTCATCACGACCATCCTCGCCCTCGCCCAATTCCTTCTGAATGGCTTTGAGCTGCTCGTTGAGATAGTATTCGCGCTGGGTTTTTTCCATCTGCCGCTTTACGCGGTTGCGGATGCGCTTTTCGACCTGAAGAACGCCGATCTCGCCTTCCATGAAGCCGTAGATACGTTCCAGCCGCTCGGTGAGCGAGGTCAGTTCCAGTAGCTGCTGCTTTTCCGGGATCTTCAGCGCCAGATGCGAGGCGATGGTATCGGCCAGCTTGCCCGGCTCTTCGATCTGATTGACCGAGACCAGCACTTCCGGCGGGATTTTCTTATTCAGCTTCAGATACTGCTCGAACTGACCGACGACAGCGCGGGCCAGTGCCTCCACCTCCGGGCTATCGTCTTCGCTTTCCGCAATTGGATGCGCCACAGCCTGGAAGAAATCGGCATTCTCGGTGAAACTGTCAATCCGGGCGCGCGAGACGCCCTCGACCAGCACTTTCACGGTTTTATCCGGCAGTTTCAGCAGCTGCAGCACGGTTGCCACCGTGCCCACATCGTAAAGATCGGTGGCGGCCGGATCGTCTTGGGACGCATTCTTCTGCGTCACCAATAGGATCTGCTTATCCTCCCGCATCACATCTTCAAGCGCCCGAACGGACTTTTCGCGCCCTACAAAGAGCGGCACGATCATATGCGGAAAAACAACAATATCCCGCAATGGCAGTACCGGGTATCGGGCCTCATGGGGGGATTGAGTCATTGATTATTCCCTTAACAGACCCCGGATTCGGGGCCTTACCATTAAATAAGGTGGCACCGAAAACGGCCCTGTTCAAGGGAGGGGGCGTTACGCCCCGGCCCCCGTCTCGGCCTTCTTCTCGGCATAAATGTAAAGGGGCGTGGCCCGTCCCTCCACCACTTCCTTATTGATGACGATCGAATCAACATCGGTATTGCCCGGCAGATCAAACATCGGCTCTAGCAGAATGCTTTCCATGATCGACCGCAGGCCGCGCGCGCCGGTCTTGCGTTCCAGCGCCTTGCGGGCCACCGCCGATAGCGCATCCTCGCTGAACTCAAGCCGCACGTCTTCCATATCGAACAGGCGCTGATATTGTTTCAGTAGCGCATTCTTTGGCTTTGAGAGGATTTCGACCAGCGTCGCTTCGTCCAGATCGTCCAGCGTCGCCACGACTGGTAGGCGGCCAATAAACTCTGGAATCAAGCCGAATTTCAACAGATCTTCCGGCTCAACTTCCCGCAAAATCTGACCGGTCCGCCGCTCGTCCGGGCCGCGCACATCGGCCCCAAAGCCGATAGAGGTGCCTTTCGACCGCTGGCCGATGATCTTTTCAAGGCCCGCAAACGCCCCGCCGCAGATGAACAGAATGTTCGTCGTATCCACCTGCAGGAATTCCTGCTGCGGATGCTTGCGCCCGCCCTGCGGCGGCACGGACGCGACGGTGCCTTCCATGATCTTCAGCAGCGCCTGCTGTACGCCTTCGCCCGACACATCGCGCGTGATCGATGGATTATCCGACTTGCGAGAAATCTTATCCACTTCGTCGATATAAACGATGCCGCGCTGCGCCCGTTCCACATTGTAATCGGCGGCCTGCAATAGCTTGAGGATGATGTTTTCCACATCCTCGCCGACGTACCCCGCTTCGGTCAGGGTTGTCGCATCGGCCATGGTGAAAGGCACATCCAGGATGCGGGCCAGGGTTTGCGCCAGCAGCGTCTTACCACTCCCGGTCGGGCCGACCAGCAGAATATTCGACTTCGCGAGTTCGACGTCGTTATTCTTCTGGGCGTGGGCCAAGCGCTTGTAATGGTTATGAACCGCAACCGACAGCACCCGCTTCGCATGTTCCTGACCGATAACGTAATCATCGAGAACATTGCGAATTTCTTTCGGCGTCGGCACCCCGTCGCGGCTCTTGACCAAGGTGGTCTTATGCTCTTCACGGATAATATCCATGCAGAGTTCGACGCATTCATCACAGATGAACACCGTCGGTCCAGCGATCAGCTTGCGCACCTCATGCTGGCTCTTCCCGCAGAAGGAGCAGTAGAGCGTATTCTTGCTGTCGCCGCTGCTTGCCCTGGTCATGCTAAACTCGCTTTCGCCCCCTCACCGCTTTTCCGCCCATCTTGGCACCGCCCATCGGCACCCCGGCCTTTCGGCATTACGAGGAGGATTTGCCATTGACAAAACCACATTCCTCAAATCGCTGCTTTATTGAATATGAAGCCGCGGCGGGGCGCAATCACCTTCTAACGGGGGCCAACGATCAAGACGCCTGCCCATCACCCGATTTCGGGCGCGCCGCAACCACCTGATCGATCAGACCGAAGGCTTTCGCCTCCTCCGGATCCATGAAATTATCCCGCTCCATCGCCGCGTCGATGGTCTCCAGCGGCTGGCCGGTATGCTTCACGTAAATATCATTTAACCGGGCGCGGAGCTTCAGGATTTCACGCGCCTGGATTTCGATATCCGTCGCCTGCCCCTGCGCCCCGCCCGACGGCTGGTGGATCATGATGCGGGCATTCGGCAGCGCATAACGCTTCCCCGGTTCGCCCGCCGCTAACAGCAGCGACCCCATGCTGGCCGCCTGACCAAGGCACATGGTGGTAACCTGTGGGCGGATATATTGCATCG
Organism: uncultured Elstera sp.; assembly: GCA_964576605.1. Classification (GTDB taxonomy): domain Bacteria; phylum Pseudomonadota; class Alphaproteobacteria; order Elsterales; family Elsteraceae; genus Elstera. Next base: position 10,023 of record CAZNVY010000017.1, read on the forward strand.
TGTCGTAGATTGACAGGCCCGCCGAAACGTAACCGCCCGGCGAATTAATGTAGAAGCTGATTTCCTTGGTCGGATTTTCGGCTTCCAAAAACAGCAGCTGGGCGCAGATCAGGCTGGCCACATGGTCATTGACCGGGCCGACCAGAAAGATGATCCGCTCTTTGAGCAAGCGGGAGTAAATATCGAACGCGCGCTCGCCGCGAGCCGTTTGCTCGATCACCATCGGCACCAGCGTGTTCATCGTGAAATCGGTCGCGTCGCGCATCTATTCCTCTCAATCCCAATCGGGTTCCCCCAGGAAGCGAAAGGGCGGCTTGCTGCCGCCCTTTGCCTGCCTTACTCGGCGTCCGCCTTCAGCAGTTCCTCAGGGGTCACCGTTTTGTCGGTCACCTTGGCCGTGGATAGAATATGGTCCACAACCTTGTCCTCGAAAATAGGCCCGCGGATTTGCGTTATGGCATCCTGATTATTCGTAAAGAATTCCAGGACCTGACGCTCCTGCCCCGGATACTGGCGGGCGACGTTGAAGATCGCCGCGCGGATTTCTTGGTCTTCGACCTGAACATTGTTCACGCGGCCAATTTCGGCCAGCAGCAGGCCCAGGCGAACGCGGCGATTGGCGATGCGCTTATATTCGTCGCGCACTTCATCGTCCGACTTGCCGTCCAGCAGCGGGTCTTTTTCCCCGGCGGCTTTGGCCTGCTCGAACTGGTTCCAGATCGCGTTGAATTCCGCATCTTCCAGGGTCGGCGGTACGTCGAAGCTATGGGTTTCGTCGAGCTTATCGAGCAGGATGCGCTTGGCTTTCAAGCGACCGGCCGCGGCATATTCGCGCTCAATCTGGCCGCGAATGGCGGTTTTCAGCGCGTCCAGGCTATCAAGGCCGAAAGCCTTGGCGAAATCATCGGTCAGTTCGACCTGCTCCGGCTCGCGCAGTTCTTTCACGGTGACATCGAAGGTCACCGGCTTACCTTTCAGATTTTCGGCATGGTAATCAGCGGGGAAGGTGACATTCAGCACCTTTTCCTCACCAACCTTGGCACCGATCAACTGGTCCTCGAAGCCCGGAATAAACATTCCAGAGCCAAGGGTCAGGTGGAAATCGGTACCCGAACCGCCCTGGAACGGCTCGCCACCATCCTTGCCCACGAAATCGATGACAACCGTATCGCCCGCCTGGGCGGCGCGGTCTTCCTCGACCTTCTTGGTCGCGCGCGATTCGGAGCGCAGCTTTTCCAGGCCCTTTTCCACATCCGCATCGGCGACCGGCGCGGTCGGACGATCAATCTCCAGGCTGGCGAAATCGGCGATGGCGATTTCCGGCAGCACTTCGACATCCATCGTGAATTCAACGCCCTTTTCCAGCTCGAAGCTATCCACATTCACCTTGGGCTGGAATGCGGGGCGCAGGCCGCGCTCTTCAATCGCCTTGGCGGAAAAGGTCTGGACGGTCGCCTCCAGGACTTCACCCATCACCGAACCGAGGTAGCGCTGCCGCACGAGGTTCATCGGCACCTTACCCGGACGGAAGCCGGGAACGCTCACTTTCTTCGCCAGTTCAGCCAGCTTTGCGTTGACCTGAGTCTCCACATCAGCGGCGGGAACGGAAATCTTGAATTGGCGCTTCAGACCTTCGGTCAGGGTTTCGGTAACCTGCATGAACACTGTTCCACTTTTTCCTGGCGGGGATGTCGACTGCGGCGCGGCTAGCCACGCAAACGTGGCCCCTAAGGTGCGCCGGAACGACATCGCGGGTTTAGGGCTGACCCAGCTAAACGGTTTCCATCGGTCCGTCAAGACGCGCGCGCGCAAGACCGAAGCATTGCCGCCAAAAAATTACACATCGGAAAATTTGGTGCGGGCGGAGGGACTTGAACCCCCACTCCTTGCGGAACTGGAACCTAAATCCAGCGCGTCTACCAATTCCACCACGCCCGCAACCGAAAGCCCCGCCATTGCGGGACAAGCGGCGCGCACGATGCCCGCAAGCACCCACCCCTGTCAATGGGGTGTACAGGAAAAGAGAGCCAAGGACTGCTGCCCGTTGTGCGCCGTTAAAGCTTTTTGGCAAAGGTTTCCCGGAAGGCGGAAAGCGCCAAGACCCGGTTTTCGCTATGCCGGGCGGCGGGGCCGCAGCCGGAGCGCGGCTCGACCGTAAAACGATAATGCACGTGTGGAATGCCGCGCACGTCAGTATCGATGGAGATCACCTCCGCCTGACCGGCGATGGAAACAACATCGCGTTGCCGGAAAATCGCGCCGGGCGCGATATCATTGGCTGTTCCGCCGAAGAAACCCCGTCCGATCATCTGCGCTCTCCCGTTCTTCCCCTGGGGGAATTATCGTTGAACGGTAGAAGGTTAAGTTAGTTTAGCGGTTTCGTCACTTCAAAAAACGCCTCTAACCCCATTTTATTACAATCATTTTTCGATAAAGTTAACGATAATTTCCGGCAGCCGATCAATGATGTCTTCAGCCAGAATCATCGGCCCGCCCGCCGCCTGCCCCGCCGCCGCGTGTAACCAAACCCCGGCCGCCGCTGCCTGGGGGGCCGCTAATCCTTGGGCCAAGAGCGCTAGGATGATGCCGGCCAGCACATCCCCCGATCCTGCGGTTGCCAGGGTTGCTGGGGCTTTCGGCTGTACCCAAACCTGCCCATCGGGGCTGGCGATCAGCGTATCGGGGCCTTTCAGCACCAGGGTCGCCCCCAACCAACAGGCTGCCTGCCGGGCGCGGGCCAGGCGCCCCTGGGTCAGGTCGATTGGGGTATCGGCGAATAGCCGGGCGAATTCCCCCTCGTGCGGGGTCAGCACACACGGGCCTGCCAAAGCTTGCCGAAGATCGGCGGCCTGCCCGGCAAAACTGGTCAGCGCATCCGCATCTAGCACCAGGGCACGGCCCGTTGCGGCAGCCGCCCGAACCGCGTCACGCGTCGCCGCGCCAAGGCCATTGCCGGGGCCAACCAGTATGCTGGTCACTCGGCGATCGGCACAGACGTTTGCCCAGGATTGGCGGGATATTAGCGTCCCAGGCCAATCCACCAGTGGCTGCGCGCTTATCAGCGAGACCAGCCCCGCCCCCATCCGCCGTGCGGCTCGACTGGCCAAGATCGCCGCCCCGGCCATTCCCCCCGTGTCCGGATCCCCCGCGCGGATCACGGCCCAACCGCGCGTGAACTTATGGTCGGTAGGCAGCGGGGCACGGAACGCGGCGTGCCATAGGCTTGGATGATTAAGCCTCGTTTCGCTTCGGACCGCCGACGAAATTTCCGGCGGGATGCCAATGTCGATGACGTGGCAGTCGCCGCATAAGGCTTTCCCCGGCATGATAAAATGCCCCGGCTTGCCCCGATGGAAGGTCACGGTCAAGGCCGCCTGGGGTGCCCAACCGCAGGGCACACCCGTCGCCCCGTCTAGCCCCGATGGAACATCCACCGCGACCAGCGGTACCCCGGCGGCGCGCGCCAACCAACGGCGAACCGGCGGCGGCAGCGGGCGGGTCAGCCCCGCCCCGAAGAGGGCATCGACGATCAGTTTATCCCCGGCAAGGTCCGGTCCGGCCCCGGTCCATAGCAAAACCGGTCCCCTCCAGCGCGCGGCGTGCGTAGCGGCAGCCCCGCGCAGCTGCTCAACGGGCAGCAGAGTCACCACCCGCACCGGCCACCCCGCCTCGACCAGCAACCGGGCCACGACCCAACCATCGCCCCCATTTTGACCGGGACCGCAAAGAACCAACACCGGACGCGGCGACCAGCGCGCACGGATCGCCTGTGCAACCCCGGCCCCGGCCCGTTCCATCAGATCGGCGATTGCGCGACCCGACGCCGCCGCAGCAGCATCCACGGCCCCCATCTGCGCCGGGGTCAGCAGGTCCAACGGGATTGGCGGCGGCGCGACGCTGAGAAGATCGAAATCCATCGCCCTATGATGAAAAGATTCGCGCGCGGGGCAAGGGGTGCGATCCTAATTTTGCCGCGAAGCAAGGGTTTGCTGCGGCTTTGAACCATGGGGAAGGAGATGCAGGTGCCGGGTTGGCGTATTTTTAGTCTTGTTGCGCTGCTGGGTAGCCTGCCCGCCGTCGCCGCCCCGTTGCCAGAGGTCGATGCGGCCCTAGTGCTGGCCGTCGATAGTTCCAGCAGCGTTAACCGTGCCGAATTCGCCCTGCAGATGGAAGGGCTAACCGCCGCCTTCCGCGATCCCGATGTGCACGCGGCGATCACGAGCGGTCCGCGGCGGGCCGTTGCAGTGACCTTGCTGGAATGGTCGGACCCTAGCTGGCAGCGGGTTGGTGTTCCCTGGCGCATTCTGCGCTCCGCCGAGGATGCGGCAAAACTGGCCGATGAAATCGATACAACACCGCGCCTGATCGACGGTGGCGGCACCGCGCTGGGCAATGCCCTATCGGTGGCGGTGCGCCTGCTCCAAACCGCGCCGGTGAAGGCCGAGCGTAAGATTATCGATATTTCCGGCGATGGGGCGCAGAATCTAGGGCGAGCGCTGGCCCCCGTGCGGGCAACGGCCCTAAAGGCGGGGATCACACTCAACGGCCTCGCCATCGTGAATGAAGAGCCGGATCTAGAGGAATATTACCGCACCGCCCTGATCGGCGGACCCGATGCTTTCGTGCTGCGCGCGGCCGATTACGCCGATTTTACCCAAGCAATCCGGCAAAAGCTGATCCGCGAACTGACGGTGCCGATTGCCCGCGCTCCGGTCCACCCGTTTACGCTGACCGCGCGCGGGCCACTTGCGCCAAGATCACCCCTGACAAAGTAAGCAGCCCACCGACCAGATGATAGACGTGCAGCCTCTCCCCCAAGCCCAGCATAGCGATGATTGCCGTAAAAACCGGCAGCAGATTCATGAAGATACTGCTGCGGTTCGCCCCCAGCCGAGCGACGGCGGTCATCCACAACATGGGCGCGATGATGGAAATTGGGATCACGGAATAGAGAATGATTGGCGCAGCCTGCATCGTGACCGGCGCAGTTGGCGTCACCAGATAGAACGGCACCAAAACCAAGATCGCGGTCACAATTTGCACGTAAAGCGACGGCCAAACCGGAAGTTGTATCTGCCAACGGCGTAGCATGACGCTGTATAGGGCATAACAGATTGCCCCGAATAACATAATCGCATCGCCTGCGTAAAAACCGCCGTCAAGGATTGCCAGCGGCTGCCCCTGCCCGATCAACACGCTGAGGCCGATCAAGGATAGCCCGCCGCCCGCCGCCGTGGCCCAGCCGGGCTTTTCCCCTAAAAGCAGGGTGCTCAGACAAAAGGTTATCAACGGCACTAGCGACGCGATGATGCCCATATTGGTTGCCGTCGTCGTCTGGGCAGCATAATAGGCGCAGCCCTGGTACAGCACCATGCCGAGCAGCCCAAGCCCAGCCAGCTTGCCAATATTCTGGCGGATGATCTTGCGGTGCTGCCAGAGCGGTTTGGCCAGAAACGGCGTTAGCAGTAGCGCCGCCAGCACCCAGCGCCAGGCCATGATCGCTTCAGGCTCGATCACCCCCACAGCAGCGCGCATGACAACTGTATTACCGGACCACAGCAGAACGGTCAGCACCGGAAGCGCAAGATCAAACGACGTCGCAGATTTCATCGCCTCAGGCCGCGATGGTCAGATGGCGTTGCTTGCCGAGGCCGACGACTTCGCATTCGACGATCTGCCCCGGCTTTAAGAAGATCGGGTCCGGCTTAATGCCCATACCAACGCCGGGGGGCGTGCCGGTGGCGATAATATCGCCCGGCTCTAGGGTCATCATCTGACTGAGATAGGCGATAATATGGGCGACGGTGAAGATCATCGGCGTCGTTGTACCGTCTTGGTACCGCTGCCCATCGACCGAACACCAGAGCGGCAGGGCTTGCGGGTCGGGCACTTCGTCCTTGGTCACCAGCCAGGGGCCGACCGGGCAGAAGGTGTCGTGGCTCTTGCCCTTTGTCCACTGCCCGCCGCGCTCGGTCTGCAAATGCCGTTCGGAAACATCGTTGACGGTGCAATAGCCCGCAACATGGTCCAGCGCGTCGGCCTCTGCGATATACGTGGCTCGGCGCCCGATGACGACGCCAAGCTCGATTTCCCAGTCGGTTTTCACCGACCCGCGCGGGATTTCGATGGGGTCATAAGGGCCGCAGAGCGAGGAGGTGGCTTTCTGGAACACTATCGGTTCCGCGGGGGGCTTCAGCCCTGCTTCGGCGGCGTGATCGGCGTAATTAAGGCCGATGGCGATGATCTTGCCGACCCGCCCCACGGGGGCGCCCAGGCGCACATAGTCTGGCACGACGCGCAGATGGCTGAGGTCGAGACGGCGCAGCACATCCAGCCCCGAGTCCGATAAAACCGAATGGCTGATATCCGGGATCACCGCCGACAGGTCGCGCACCTGCCCTTCTGCATCCAAAATCCCCGGCTTTTCTTGCCCCTCAAGGCCCCAGCGCACCAGCTTCATGAATTGGTTTCCCCCGTTAACATATGCGAACGATCTTGCGCGGGCCGCCGTGAAAAGGAAAGATGCGCGACCGCATTGGTGCCACGAGGAATCCTGTGACGTCGGTTGATCCTGAATTTTCCCTTCCGACGACCAATGACCCGATTAGCCTCTCCGGGCCGCCGCCCATCCGGGTGATGATCGTCAATTATAACGGCGGCACCGACCTTGCCCGCTGTGTCGAAGCGCTGATGGCGCAGACGATGCCGGATTTCGAGGCGGTGATCGTCGATAACGGTTCAATCGATGGGTCGCTCGATGGGCTGCCCGCCGATCCGCGCGTCACAGTGTTGCGCATGGGCAAGAATTTAGGGTTCGCCGCCGGGAATAATCAAGCCGCCGCCGGTGCCGCAACGCCCTGGCTGGTGATGCTGAACCCCGACGCTTTCCCCGCCCCCGATTGGCTGGAAAGGCTGCTCGATGAGGCGGCCCTGCACGGCGACTGCGTTGCTTTCGGCTCGACCCAGGTGATGAGTGCCGATCCCAGTAAGGCCGATGGTTTAGGCGACTGCTTCTCCCCCTATGGATTTGCCTGGCGCGGCGGTTGCCGTAAGCCCCTGCCCGTTCCCATACCTGCCGGGGAAAGTTTCGCGGCTTGCGCCGCCGCTATGATGATCCGCCGCGACTGGTTTGAAAAACTCGGCGGCTTTGACGAGCGTTTCTTTTGCTACGGCGAGGACGTAGACCTGTGCTTCCGTCTGCGGCTCGCGGGCGGGCGCATCTGGCAGTCGAACCGGGCGCGGGTGGCGCACGTCGGCTCCGCCACCTCCGGCGGGGCGCACAGCAGTTTTTCGCTCTATCACGGCTACCGCAATCAGATCTGGGTGATCGCCAAAAATATGCCCGGCCCGATCCTGCCGCTAACGATCCTCACCTATCTGCCGCTGCTGCTGCTGCGCTGCCTGCTGCTGAAGCGGCCAGGCATGATTTGGGTGGTGCTGAAGGCGACCTTCGACGGTCTAACCGGCCTTGCGCCCTTCTGGGCGGATCGGGCAGAGCTTCAGAAAACCCGTGTCGGAACGTTCCGGATCGCCCGCGTGCTGAGTTGGAGTCCGTTGGCCCTGATCAAGCGGCGAGCGAAATTGGTATGACGTTAGAGGCGGTAGTCCCTTAAGTGGGGTCCGGGGCAAAGCCCCGCCTTATTGCCCCCGCCCCTCGATCATCCGCAGCAGATATTGGCCATAGCCGTTTTTCGCCATCGGCGCGGCGAGGGTGCGCACTTGTTCTGAGGAGATGAACCCCTTGCGCCAGGCAATTTCCTCCGGGCAGGCGATTTTCAGGCCCTGGCGTTCTTCGACGGTGCGGACGAATTCGCCCGCTTGCAGCAGGCTTTCGTGCGTGCCGGTGTCGAACCACGCATAGCCCCGGCCCATCCGTTCGACGGTTAGGGCACCGCGTTCGAGATAGAGGCGGTTAAGATCGGTAATCTCAAGCTCGCCGCGCGCGGACGGCTTCACCTGCTTGGCGAGGGCCACCACGTCGGCATCGTAAAAATAGAGGCCGGTCACGGCGTAATTGCTTTTCGGCTGCTTTGGTTTTTCTTCGATGGAAATTGCCTTGCCCGTCGCGTCGAACTCCACCACCCCATAGCGTTCAGGATCGCGGACGTGATAGCCGAAGACGGTCGCGCCGCTCTGGCGGGCAACGGCATCCGTCAGCAGCGGTTCGAGATCGTGGCCGAAGTAGATATTATCGCCCAGCACCAGGGCGCAGCGGTCGCCCGCGATGAACTCTTCCCCAATCAGGAAGGCTTGCGCCAGCCCGTCCGGCGAGGGTTGTTGGGCATAGGCGATCTTCAGCCCCCATTGGCTGCCGTCGCCAAGCAGTTTTTCAAACTGCGGCGCGTCGTGCGGCGTGGTGATGACCAGGATTTCGCGAATGCCCGCCAGCATCAGGATCGACAGCGGATAATAGATCATCGGCTTGTCGTAGATCGGCATAAGCTGTTTCGAGACAGCAACCGTGACGGGATAGAGCCGCGTGCCCGAACCGCCCGCGAGAATAATGCCCTTCATCGCTTTTCCTCAATCAAGGCCGAAAAGCCTGCGTCGATTTCTGCCCGGCACTCGGCCAGCATGGCGGCGAGGCCCGCGTGCCAGTCGGCGGCGGGGATGCCGAAAGCGGCCGTCAGCTTGGCGCAGTCCAGCACCGAATTAGCCGGGCGCTGCGCTGGGGTGGGGAAATCCGCCGTTGCAATCGCGTGGACCTTCGGCACCGGCCAACCGTAGCGGTGCCCTGCCGCGAAGATCGCTTCGGCGAACCCATGCCAGCTTGTGGGGGTATCCCCGGCGAAATGATAGGTGCCATAGGCCGTGTTGCCGCGCAGCAGCGCGCCGGTGATCGTCGCCAATGCCGCCGCAATCGCCGCCGCCGGGGTCGGGCAGCCGCGCTGATCGGCGACGACGCGCAATTCTGGGCGGGTGATGGCGAGACGGAACATCGTCTTCACGAAATTATGCCCAAGCGCCCCGAAAACCCACGCGGTGCGCAGGATGATATGCTGATCCGTTGCCGCCCGGATCGCCTGCTCCCCCGCTTCTTTCGACGCGCCATAGACGCCCAGAGGGGCCACCGGGTCGCTTTCCGCATACGCCCCGGCTTTGCTGCCATCGAAGACATAATCGGTCGAGAGATGCAGCAGCGGAATCCCAGCCCGCGCCGCAGCATCCGCCAGATGGCGCGGCCCGTCGCGGTTGATGGCAAAGGCGGTCTCCGCCTCGCTTTCGGCTTTATCGACGGCGGTATAGGCGGCGGCATTCACCAGAGCGACGGGCCGATGCGTGGCGATGGCGGCGGCAATGGCGGCAGGATCGGTAATATCGCCCTCGGCCCGCCCCAGGCCGACCGGCGTCAGCCCATCCGGCCAAGCCGCGCGCAGCAGCTCGCGCCCGACCTGCCCATTGGCGCCGAAGATCAGGACCGCGCCGGTCATGACGCGGCTTTCTTGAGCCCGAGGCGGTCCCCGGCATAGACGTTCGACAGTTTTTCCCACCACTCGGGATTGTCGAGATACCAGCGCACGGTTGCTTCAAGCCCGCTTTCAAAGGTTTCCTGCGGCTCCCACGCCAGTTCCTGCTTAATCTTGCTCGCGTCGATGGCGTAGCGCGCATCATGGCCCGGACGGTCGGTCACATAGGCAATCAGGGACCGGCGGCTCTGGCCGGACGCCAGCGGCCCCGCCAGCTTATCGACGAGATCGCAGATCGCCGTCACCACGTCGATATTCTTGCGCTCGGAATTGCCGCCGACGTTATAGCTTTCGCCCGGCACCCCCGTATTCAGGATGGTCCAGAGCGCGCGGGCATGGTCTTCCACATACAGCCAGTCGCGCACATTGGTGCCCTGGCCGTAGACCGGCAGCGGCTTGCCCTTCAGCGCGTTGATGGTCATCAGCGGAATGAGTTTCTCCGGGAACTGCCACGGCCCATAGTTATTCGAGCAGTTGGAGGTCACCACCGGCAGCTTATAGGTATGATGCCACGCCCGCACCAAATGGTCCGACGCGGCCTTGCTGGCCGAATAGGGCGAGTTGGGCGCATAGGGCGTTTCTTCGGTGAACAGCCCGTCGTCGCCCAGGGTGCCGTAAACTTCATCGGTCGAGATATGGTGGAAGCGGAAAGCCGCCTGGGCCTCGGCACTCAAGGTCCGCCAATAGGCGAGTGCCGCTTCCAGCAACGTGAAGGTACCGATGATATTGGTTTGAATGAAGGCCGCCGGACCGTCGATAGACCGGTCTACATGGCTTTCTGCCGCCAGATGCATGATGGCGTCGGGCTGATAGGTCGCCAAAATCCGGTCCATCGCCGCACGGTCGGTGATGTCCGCCTGCTCAAAACGATAGCGGGGGGTATCGCTCAACTTAGCAAGACTATCGAGGTTCGCGGCGTAGGTCAGCTTGTCGAGATTAACGACGCTGGCGTCGGTTTCCGTCAGGATATGCCGAATGACCGCCGAGCCAATGAAGCCCGCGCCGCCGGTAACGATGATCGTGCGCATGGGAAGCGTCCTCCGGCTTAGGCGTAAGTGAAATAGGCGGGCAGATCGGCTAGCAGCGGCTGCTGGCGGTCTTTGGCCGACAGTAGCGCTTCGGCTTCCGTGACCGGCCAGTCGATGCCAAGGGCGGGGTCGTTCCACCGCAGCCCCTTGTCTTCGGCGGGCGCGTAGACGTGACTGACCTTATAAGCTACCGCCGTATCGGGCGCGAGTGTGCAGAACCCATGCGCGAACCCGACGGGTACATAAAGCTGTTCCCCGCCCTCAGCCGTCAATTCCACGGCGACATACTGGCCAAAGGTCGGCGAGCCATGACGCAAATCGACGGCGACATCGAGGATCGCCCCTTGGATGACGCGGATCAGCTTTGCTTGTGCCGCAGGCGCGATCTGGAAATGCAGCCCGCGCACGGTGCCCTTCGGCCCGGACAGGGACTGATTATCCTGCACCCAGCTCTCTGTAATACCGGCAGCGGCAAAGATCGGGGCGGAAAAGGTTTCCATGAAATAGCCGCGCGCATCGCCATGTTTTTTCGGAACAATTTGCTTTACGGCGGGGATTCGGGTTTCGGTGATCTGCATGGGGCACTCTGACTTGAACGGCTGCTTATAGCGGCGGCGTGCGCAGATGGTCAATTCGGGCGGAAGGCGGTATAAAACAGAATAGGCGCGTGATATTAAATTTTACATTTACAATCGTAAAATGTTTTATCTGGACATTCGATCATCGGAAACAGTAATTTCGGTTCAGCCAGAATGAGGGGCCTGCCCCGCGCGCCAAGGAATGATGCCGATGTCGGGTGTAACCGATGCTGCGACGATCCACTCCAAAGCCCCGACGATCCCGTCGGATTGGCAGGCGTTATCGGCGCTCGATCTGATCCGCGCCGCGTGGGACGCCCACGGCGAGAAATTCGCCCTCGTTTCCTCCTTCGGTGCCGACTCAGCGGTGCTACTGCACCTCGCGGCCCAGGTCGATCCAGCCATTCCGGTGCTGACGCTCGATACCCAGAAGCTGTTTCCGGCCACCCATCGCTACCGTGATACGCTGACCAAGGTGCTGGGGCTGACCAACGTCCGCCTGATCCGCCCGGACGCGGAGGCGGTCGCCACGCACGATCCGGTCGGGCTGCTGTTCGACCAAGACCCGGATGCCTGCTGCGATCTGCGCAAGGTTCAGCCGCTGGCCCGCGCCCTGCGCCCTTATACGGTTTGGGCGACAGGCCGCCGCCGCGATCAGGCGCAAACCCGCCAGGGGATTGCCCGCGTCGAGGCGGAAGACGGTCGCCTGAAACTCTCCCCGCTTGCTGATTGGACGGAAGCGGAGGTGGAGGCCTATCGGCTAACGCATGGCCTGCCCGCGCATCCCCTGGTAGAACAGGGGTATCGGTCGATTGGCTGCCTCTCCTGTACCACCCCCGTGCTGGAGGGAGAGGATGCCCGCGCCGGGCGCTGGCGTGGGCGCGAGAAGACCGAATGCGGTCTGCACCGCGCCACGCCCGTTGTTCCGCTGGTCCCCGCCCCCACGACGCCTCTTCCGCCCCAAGTTTCTCCCGTTCTATCAGGTGCTTCGGTGTCCCATTCCTCGCCCGTACCGCCGGTTCTCGAACCGGCCAATAGTTCCGACCGGCTAACCGACCTCGACGCGCTGGAAGCGCAGAGCATTTTCATCTTCCGCGAAGCCTTTGCCCGCATTCGCCCCCTCGCCCTGCTCTGGTCGCTGGGCAAAGATTCGAATGTGATGATCTGGCTGGCGCGCAAAGCCTTCCTGGGGGAACTGCCCTTCCCGGTCGCCCATCTCGATACCGGGTTGGAGTTTGACGAAACCTATGCCTTCCGCGACCGCTACGCGAAGGAATGGAACCTTAACCTGATTGCCGATGCCTGCCCGCCGATTGAAGCGACCGATCCGACGCTGCCGCCCGGCGCCCGCGTTGCCGCGCGCAAGAGCCTGGGCCTAGCGCAAGCGGTCGATAAATACGGGTTCGCCGGGATTTTCGCCGGCATCCGCCGCGACGAGCAGGCAACCCGCGCGAAGGAGCGCGTGTTTAGTCCGCGCGGTCTTGACGGCACCTGGGACGTGCGCGATCAGCCGCCGGAATTCTGGGACCAGTTCAACGCCGATTTCCCGCCCGGCACGCACATCCGCATTCATCCGCTGCTGCATTGGACCGAGCTGGATATTTGGCGGTACATCCGCCGCGAAGGCATCCCGGTCTGCGAGCTTTATTTTGCCAAGAACGGCAAGCGTTATCGGTCGCTGGGGGAAAAGGGCATCACCGAGCCGTTCGATAGCACGGCCGCGACCATCGACGAAATTATCGCCGAACTCGCCGCGACCCGCACGTCCGAACGGTCGGGCCGCACGATGGACCATGAATCCGAAGACGTGTTTGAACGCCTGCGCGCCGGGGGGTATCTATGAGCCAGACAACCGCTTTCCCCATCGTCATTGTCGGTCACGTCGATCATGGGAAATCCACCCTGGTTGGCCGGTTGATGCATGATACCGGCGCGATTGCCGATGGCGCGGTCGAAGCCTTGCAAGCCTCCTCCGCCAAGCGCGGATCGGTGTTTGAATGGTCGCATCTGCTGGACGCCCTCCAGATCGAACGCGACCAGGGCATTACGCTCGACACCACGCAGGTCTGGTTCACGACGCCGAAGCGCCGCTACGTCATTATCGACGCGCCGGGGCATAAGGAATTCCTGAAGAATATGGTGACGGGGGCCGCCGCCGCCGATGCCGCCATTCTGGTGGTGGATGCGCGCGCCGGGCTGGCCGAACAAACCCGCCGTCACGCTTATTTGCTGCGTCTCCTGGGGATTACCCAAGTGGCGGTCGCCGTGAATAAGATCGATCTGATCGATCATGACGAAGCGCGCTTCGCCCAGGTGGTCGATGACGTTGGCGGCTATCTGCGGTCGATCGGCATCAATCCGACCGCTCTCATTCCGCTATCGGCCCGGCATGGCGACGGTATCATCGCGGTCAGCCCGCAGACGCCCTGGTACAAAGGCCCGTCGCTGCTGGAAGCGCTCGATAATTTCGCGGGCCGTCCCAGCCTATCGGCGCAGCCGCTGCGCCTGCCGGTGCAAGACCTTTATCGCCGGGGCGAGCGGCGCATCGTCGTCGGGCGCATCGAAACCGGGCGCCTGCGCGTCGGCGATACCATTCGCCTGCTGCCGGGCAACCGCACGGTGAAAGTCGCCGGGCTTGAGGGCTGGAACCTGACCGTGCCGAAGCTTTCAGCCATTGCAGGGGAAAGCGTGGCGCTGGCGGTCGATGAAGATGTCTTCGTCGAACGTGGCGCGCTGATCACCGAAGGCGACACCAGCGCCCGGCAAGGCCATGTCATCACCCTGCGGATTTTCTGGCTCGACCGGTCGGCCCTCAACGAAGGCGACCGCTTGACTTTGCGGCTTGGCACGGCGTCCAACGAAGTCACCGTGCGGCGGATTGATGAGGCGCTGGACCTTGAAAGCCTCGCCCTCAATCAATCTGAAGGCCCTGGAAAGCTGGAGAGCGGCGGCATCGCCCGCGTCACCCTGCACAGCCGCCGTCCGATCATCGGTGACCGGTTTGCCGATAATCCGCGCTTGGGCCGTGCCGTCTTGGCGCGCGACTATCGCTTGGTCGGCGGCGGTATCGTCGAAGATTTAGCCGAAGTCGTTCTCTCCGCCCCCGAAACCAGCGTAACGCCGGAAGAACGCGCCGCCCTGAATGGGCATCGCGGCGGCGTGCTGTGGCTAACCGGCCTCTCCGGCTCCGGCAAATCCACCATTGCCCAGCGCCTGCTGCGCAAGCTGACCGACCAGGGCCGCCTCGCCACGGTGCTAGATGGCGATACGCTGCGCCTCGGTCTGTCGCGTGACCTTGGCTTTTCCGCCGAAGACCGTGCCGAACAGGTACGCCGCACGGCGGAAGTGGCCAAACTGCTCGCGAATAGCGGGCTGATCGTCATCGCAAGCCTGATTTCGCCGCGCCAGGCGGATCGGGATTTGGCGGAGCAAATCATCGGCGATGCCTTCCACGAAATTTTTGTGGATGCCGCGCTCGAAACCTGCATCGCCCGCGATCCCAAGGGGCTTTATAAGCGCGCCCAGGCCGGGGAAATCCCGAATTTCACCGGCATCTCGTCGCCCTATGAAGCGCCGCAAGACCCAGCCCTTCGGCTCGATACCTCCGCTTTAAGTTTGGAGGATGCGACCGATATGCTGCTAACCTATGCGCAGGCTCAATTCGCCCGCCGCCACGAGAACTATGTTCTCGGTCCTGCCTATATCTAAGACATGACCTATTGACGGAGGCTCCGATGATCCTATTTCGCCGTACCCTTCTGGTGGGGGCGATTGCCCTAACCGCCTTGCCCAGCGCCGCTGCAGATATTTCCCTGCTGAATGTCTCCTACGACCCGACGCGCGAATTTTACGCCGAGGCAAACAAAGTTTTTGCCGACCAATGGAAAGCGAAAAACGGTGACACGCTAACGATCAAAACCTCGCACGGCGGGTCTGGCAAACAAGCCCGGTCGGTGATCGATGGTTTAGCAGCAGATGTGGTCACCCTGGCACTGGCCTATGACATCGATGAAATTGCCGATAAAGGCTTACTGCGCCAAGATTGGCAGAAGCAGTTCCCGGATAATGCGTCGCCCTATACTTCGACTATCGTTTTTCTCGTACGCAAGGGAAACCCGAAGGGGGTGAAGGATTGGAACGACCTGCTGCGCGACGACGTTAAAACCATCACGCCCAACCCGAAAACTTCGGGCGGGGCGCGCTGGAACTATCTGGCAGCCTGGGCGTATGCTTTAAGCCAGCCGGGCGGCAGCGACGCGACGGCTAAGGAGTTTGTGCGCAAGCTCTACAAGAATGTCCCGGTACTGGATAGTGGCGCGCGGGCCTCGACCATCACCTTTGTGCAGCGCAATATTGGTGATGTCCTGCTGGCCTGGGAGAATGAGGCCTTCCTCGCTCAGAACGAGTTGGGCAAGGATAAGTTTGATATCATCATCCCGTCGCTATCGATTTTGGCCGAACCGCCCATCGCGATTGTCGATAAGGTGGTGGACAAGCGCGGCACCCGCGCGGTGGCCGAAGCCTATCTGAAGTTCCTCTATACGCCCGAAGGGCAGGAGCTGGCGGCGAAACATTATTATCGGCCGCGCCTAATCTCGGTGGCCGAAAAAGTCGCCGATAAATTCCCAAAACTAACCTTGGTGACCATCGATCAGCAGTTCGGGGGCTGGCGCACGGCACAAAAAACGCATTTCGCCGATGGCGGGACCTTCGACGAGATCATAAAGTAGCCGAATGACCACTCTGCCGCCGACCGTGACCACGCCGTCCCTGCCCGCGCCGCTGCCCTATCGGCGGCGCTGGCGGTGGAAACAACCGTCTGTCCTGCCGGGCTTTGGCCTTAGTTTGGGACTATCGCTGCTGTGGCTTAGTCTGATTGTCCTCATTCCACTTGGCGGGATGATCCTGAAAACCGCGACCCTGGGGTGGGACGCTTTTTTGAACGCGATCAGCACCCCGCGCGTGCTCGCGGCCCTGCGCCTCAGTCTGGGCGGGGCCTTGATCGCCGCCGTGGTGAATGCGGTTTTCGGCGCGATCATCGCTTGGGTGCTGGTGCGCTATCGGTTTCCCGGTCGACGGATCGCCGATGCGCTGGTCGATATTCCCTTCGCCCTGCCAACCGCCGTGGCTGGGATCGCCTTGACCACGCTGTTTGCCGAAAACGGCTGGCTGGGCGCACCTTTGGCGCACTTGGGACTGCAGGTGGCCTATACGCCGCTAGGGGTGATTGTTGCGATGATCTTCGTCGGCTTCCCCTTTGTTGTGCGTACCGTGCAGCCGGTGCTGGCTGACCTTGACCCAGAAATTGAAGAGGCAGCCCTCTGTCTGAGGGCCAACCGCTGGCAAACCGTGCGGCGCGTGCTGTTGCCATCGCTTTTCCCCGCCTTGGTAACCGGGGCGGCCTTGGCCTTCGCCCGTGCGGTTGGGGAATATGGGTCGGTGATTTTCATCGCCGGGAATTTACCGATGGTATCGGAAATCGCACCGCTGCTGATCGTTATCAAGCTGGAAGAATTTTCCTATGCCGAGGCAACGGCCATCGGAACCATCATGCTGGGCTTCGCCTTTCTGATGCTGCTGGCGCTGAACGGCCTACAGCGCTGGTCCCGCCGGTATGAGGAGGCGTCGTAATGGCCCCGCCGACGGAACCGCGCTGGGTACGCCTCGGCCTTATTGCCATCGCCCTTGGGTTTCTGACCATGCTGGTAGTTCTGCCGCTGGTACTGGTGTTTGCCGAAGCGCTGCGGCAAGGGGTTGGGGCCTATCTCGCGGCTCTCACCGACGCCGACGCCTGGGCCGCAATCAAGCTGACCTTGCTGACCGCCGCCGTTGCCGTGCCGTTGAACTTGATCTTCGGCGTGACGGCGGCCTGGGCGATCACCAAGTTCGATTTTAAGGGTAAGAGCCTGCTTATTACGTTGATCGATCTGCCCTTTTCCGTTTCGCCGGTGATTGCGGGCCTGATTTTCGTGCTGTTGTTTGGCCTCCAGGGCTGGTTCGGCCCCTGGCTGCGCGAGAATGATATTCAGATTCTCTTCACCCCGATTGCCATCATCCTGGCGACGATCTTCGTCACCTTTCCCTTCGTTGCGCGCGAATTGATCCCGTTGATGCAGGAACAAGGACGACAGGAAGAGGAGGCGGCCCGCGTTCTTGGAGCCTCCGGCTGGCAGATCTTCCAGCGGGTGACCTTGCCCAATATCCGTTGGGGGCTGCTCTACGGCGTCCTGCTGTGCAATGCCCGCGCTATGGGGGAATTCGGGGCGGTATCGGTTGTTTCCGGCCATATTCGGGGGGAAACCAACACCATGCCGCTACACGTCGAAATCATGTATAACGAATATGCGTTCACGGGGGCCTTTGCCGTCGCCTCGCTGCTGGCTTTGCTGGCGCTGGTGACGCTGGTCGCAAAAAGCCTGCTCGATGCCGTTCTGGAACGGCGCGAGGGGCGCGCACCTTAACCCCCGACGCCAGGAGTGATCCGCCATGGATATTACCGTTAGCGGTCTGATTAAGGGTTTCGGCAGTTTTACCGCCCTGCACGGTGTGGATCTGACGATCAACAGCGGCGAGTTGCTGGCCATTCTAGGCCCGTCCGGATCGGGGAAAACCACCCTGCTACGGCTTTTAGCCGGGCTGGAGCAGCCGGATGCCGGCAGTATCCGCTTCGGTACCCGCGATGTAGCGGGCAATCTGCCCGGCGACCGCGACGTCGGCTTCGTCTTTCAACACTATGCCCTTTTCCGGCATATGAGCGTGTTCGAGAATGTTGCCTTCGGCCTGCGCGTCCGCCCGAAGAAAACCCGCCCGCCAGAGGCCGAGATCCGCCGCCGGGTGCATGATCTTCTGACTCTGGTCCAAGTTGATTGGCTCGCTGATCGCTATCCGACGCAACTCTCTGGCGGCCAACGGCAGCGCGTCGCCCTGGCGCGGGCGCTAGCTATCGAACCGCAGGTGCTGCTGCTCGACGAACCCTTCGGCGCGCTTGACGCCAAAGTCCGGCGGGAACTGCGCCGCTGGCTGCGCGACCTGCACCGTCGCCTAGGCATGACAACGGTCTTCGTTACCCACGATCAGGAGGAGGCGCTGGATCTGGCCGACCGGGTGGTGGTGATGGGCCAGGGGCGGATTGAGCAGATCGGCGCACCCCAAGAACTCTATGATGCGCCCGCCAATGCCTTCGTCTATCGATTTTTGGGGGAAGCCAACGAGCTGCGGGCATCCTTGCAGGCCGGGCGAGTGAAAGTGCAAGACACGCCCATCGCCGATGCCGCGCATATTAACTTGGTCACGCGCGGGGTGGAAGGCGACGGCACCCTCTTCGTGCGGCCCCATCTTCTAAGCCTTGCCCCCGATCCCGCTGGGTCGGCAGTGGTCAAGCATGTGACCCTGGTAGGGGCAATGCTGCGGGTGGAGGTGGAGACCGACGACGGCCAATCCCTAAATATCGAAGTCCCCCGCGGGCCAACCATCGACCTAGTGCCGACGCCGGGGGCGCGCGTGGCCTTGACCGTGCGCGGCGGGCTGTTCGTGGCCGCCTAAGCCTGGGGGCCGATCTGAGGGGCTAACCCTAAAGTTCCGGTGCGACCAGCTTTTCCCGAACCAGCCGGTCGAGCAGATCATAGGTATGATCGCTGACCTCGGTAAAACGGACCGACAGCGACCGTTCCCCAGCGTCAACCCGCGCGACGATGCCCGCGAAAACGCCGATATCATCTTCGGGGCCGATGATGATGCCCAGCAGGGGCGACTGCGGAACGGCGCTGGACGGCGGCAGGCTTAGGCGCAAGCCCCCATACGACCAGTCCAATGTTTCGTAATAATGCCCCTGGATTCTTACCCTAAGGCGCGGCGCGACCATGCGCTGATTATCCCGACGCGGGCGGCGGATGGGCAGCGGTTTCCCTGTTTTGGGGGTGATCGAAGTCAGAATAGACATGGTGCCCCTCCCTCGGAAGCTCCTGTCATACTAAGACAAATAGCTATTTATATCAATCGATAAATCATGATCGTTACAGCAGTTTCACAGGAACGACCCCCCGCGTAGCGCTCGCAGCCGGTCGAGCGCCCCTTGCAGGATATAGGCCGCGGCCATCTTATCGACCACCTCGGCCCGCCGGGCGCGGGACAGATCGGCGTCCAACATCAAGCGGGTGACGGCGACGGTTGAAAGGCGTTCGTCCCATAGGGCCATCGGCAGACCGGTCTTTTCCGACAGATTATCGATAAAGCTGCGGGTGGATTGGGCGCGCGGCCCTTCCGATCCATCCATATTCACCGGCAGGCCGAACACCAACCCGCCAACCTCGCGGGCTGTGCAGAGCTTCAACAGCGCGTCGGCATCCGCCGTAAACTTCGTCCGGCGAATGGTTTCAACCGGGGTGGCCGACAAGCCGAGACCGTCGGAAATGGCAAGCCCGATAGTTTTGGTGCCAAGGTCAAGCCCCAGTAAGCGGCGACGTGCGGCGAGAACCCCCGCAAGTTCGGAAAGATCGACAAGAGCCATAACCTGTCCTAGCACTGGTAGCCGCCGTAAAACAATGCCGGAGGATCCGCTGCGTGCTCACCCTTGCCCCACCGCTCGAAACCCCGCGTTTACGGTTGCGGATGCATACCGCCGATGATTGGGAAGCGATGACCGCGCTCTGGACCCATCCCGAAACGGTGCGCCACATTGGCGGCGGCGTCATCGGGTCGCGTCATGATGTCTGGTTCCGCCTTCTTCGGCATATCGGCCATTGGGCCGCCATCGGGTATGGCTATTGGGCGATTGAAGATAAAGCGACCGGCACTTTCATCGGCAGTGCCGGGCTGGGGGATTATCGGCGTGAGATGGATCCGCCGTTCCACGGCGAACCGGAAGCCGGATGGACCATTCACCCGGAGCATAAGGGCAAGGGCTATGCGACCGAAGCTATGCAGGCGGTCTTTGCCTGGGCCGAGGCGCAGGGGCTGCCCCCGGCCTTCTGCATTATTGATCCCGAAAATCACCCCTCGCTGCGGGTCGCAGAGAAACTTGACTTCCGCCCGGTGGGAACGGCCGTCTTGCGGGGCAATACCGTCCAGGTTTTAAGGCGCTGATCATGGCCAAACCCCTTCCCGCCCCGGTTTCCGCCGCCGTTCTGCTACTTCAGGTCTGCCTAGCCGATCAGGGCGAAGTGCGCCCGCGCGGCATGTTTGGCGGTTACGGCTTTTATCTCGACGATAAAATCTTCGGCCTCTGGCTCTACGATGGTTTGTTTCTAAAGGTCGATGCGGAAACTAGGTCCAGCTTTGCCGATGCGGGTTTTTTACCGTTCGAGTATACGAACGACAAGGGCACCCTGGTCACCATGCCCTATTACCGGATTCCAGACGCCTGGCACCATCCGGACCAATTGATGCCCTGGGCTGATTTGGCGGCAGCCGCTGCCCGGCGGGCGACGGGCAAAAAGCCCAGAACATCGGTAAAATATCGTTGATAAAGCCAATAAGCCGATTTAAGATCGGCGCATGGACCTTATTGATCGAAATCTTATTGCGCTGCTGCAGCAGGATGGTCGCTTACCTCAGGCGACCCTAGCCGCCCGCACCGGCCTTAGCCAATCGGCGGTGAACGAACGGCTAAAGCGGCTCACTGCCAGCGGCGCATTGAAAATCGTTGGGCAGGCCGACCCGCAGGCCGTCGATTTAACGCTGCTGGCCTTTATTTTCATTGCCCTCGATAACCCGACGCGGGACGAAGGGTTCCGGGCGGCGATGGCAGCGGAACCGGCGGTGCTGGAGTGCCACCATATCACCGGCGATTGGTCCTATCTGTTAAAGGTACGGTCCGGAACCGTAGCCGGACTAGAGGCGCTGATTTCCGAGCGCATTAAGCGCCTACCCGGTATTATCCGCAGCCATACGATGATCGCGCTCTCCACCGCAAAGGAAACCCTGGCCCTGCCGCTGCCCGTACCGCCGGAGGCATAGGCGATGCTGAGTTTTTACGGCCAGGGGTTCGCCCTGGGGCTACTGCTGGCGATTCAGGTCGGGCCGATTGCGCTGCTCTGCCTTGACCGCTCTCTGCAAGGCGGCTTTCGGCGCGGGTTCGCCGTCGCGCTGGGGGCCTCGCTCGCCGATGCCACCTATGCGCTGATCGCCCTGTTCAGCCTTGCGGCGCTGGGCACCTGGGTGCAGATCGTGGCGCTGCCCGTGCAGTTCGGCGGCGGGCTGCTGCTGCTCTGGTTGGCCTGGGCCGCCTGGCGCAGCCGCGCCAAGCAGCGGATCGCGGCGGATGTTGTGGCCGAGACTAGTTTTCTCGGTGACGTTCTGACGGTTATGGCGTTGACCCTCAGTAACCCGCTGACCATTCTTTATTTCGGTGGGCTGTTTTCCTCCCTCGGCGGGATGGACGCCGGGTTAAGCGACCGGCTGGCCCTGGCCGCCGGGCTGGTCACGAGCACCTTCGGCACCCTTTTGGCCTTGGTTTTGGCGGCGGGATGGCTGCGCCCGCGCCTATCACCGCCCCGTCTGGCACTGCTAAACGCCCTCGCGGCCCTCGGTCTTGCCGGTTTTGGCCTGTGGACGCTGGCGCAAGCCGCGCGAACCCTGGCCGTCTATTGAAAATAAACGCACCGCTGTTGCGCCGCCCGCGCCTGGGGTGTTAGCAATCCACCCGGTTGTTTTAGTTTCGTTTGCAGGAAGGTCGCGCCCGTCATGGCCTTGGATCAAGACACGGTACGCCGCGTCGCCACTCTGGCACGCATCAAGATCGAGGAAAAAGACCTCGCCCCGCTGGCCACCGAAATTTCGGCGATCCTGGGGTGGATCGAGCAATTGGGTGAAGTGAATACCGACGGCGTGGCCCCGCTCGCCCGCGTCGTGAATATGAAATTGCCGATGCGCGACGATGTGGTGACCGAACCGGACCAGCACGAAAAAGTGCTGAAAAACGCCCCGCAGTCGGCGGAAGGCCGGTTCTTCACGGTTCCGAAGGTGGTTGAATAATGACCAAGCTGACCGATCTGACCATTGCCGAGGCCCTGGACGGTCTGGCGGCCAAGCAGTTCACGGCAGTTGAACTGACCGAGGCGCATATTGCCGCGTCGGAAGCCGCCCGCCCGCTGAACGCCTATATCACCGAAACCTTCGATCTGGCGCGCGAGGCGGCCAAAGCCTCCGACGCGCGGCGCGCGGCCGGCACGGCAGGGGCGCTGGACGGTATTCCCGTTGGGATCAAGGATCTGTTCTGCACCGAAGGCGTGCGGACCACGGCGGCCAGCCATATCCTCGATGGCTTCGTCCCTCCTTACGAATCGACCGTTTCGGGCAAGCTGAAGGCCGCCGGGACGATCAGCCTCGGCAAGCTGAACCTCGATGAATTTGCCATGGGGTCGTCCAACGGCACCTCCTACCACGGGCCGGTGATTTCGCCGTGGAAGCGCACGGGGTCGGACGTCGATTTGGTCCCCGGTGGCTCCTCCGGCGGGTCGGCGGCGATTGTCGCGGCGCGCGGCGTCATGGGCGCGACGGGAACCGATACGGGCGGCTCGATCCGCCAGCCCGCAGCCTTCTGCGGCATTGTCGGGCTGAAGCCGACCTATGGTCGCTGCTCGCGCTGGGGTATCGTCGCCTTCGCCTCCTCCCTCGATCAGGCCGGGCCGATGACCCGCTCGGTCAAAGATGCCGCGCTAATGCTGACCAGCATGGCCGGGTTCGACCCCAAGGATTCGACCAGTGCCAATCTTCCGGTGCCAGATTTCAGCAAAGCCCTAACCGGCGATATTCGCGGGCTGAAGGTCGGTATTCCGGCAGAATACCGCGTGGAAGGAACCAATCCCGAAATCCTGAACCTCTGGGATCAGGGGATCGACTGGCTGAAG
Organism: uncultured Elstera sp.; assembly: GCA_964576605.1. Taxonomy (GTDB): domain Bacteria; phylum Pseudomonadota; class Alphaproteobacteria; order Elsterales; family Elsteraceae; genus Elstera. The sequence continues at coordinate 32,942 of CAZNVY010000017.1, forward strand.
CAGGCGGGGGCGGAGGTGGTTTCCGTCTCGCTGCCGCACACCAAATACGCGCTGGCGACCTATTACATCATCGCCCCCGCCGAAGCCTCCGCCAATCTGGCGCGCTACGACGGCGTGCGCTTTGGGCTGCGCGTGCCGGGCAATACGCTGGACGAAATGTACGAAAACACCCGCGCTGCCGGGTTCGGCCATGAAGTGCAGCGCCGCATCCTGATCGGGACTTACGTGCTGTCGGCGGGCTATTACGACGCCTATTACCTGAAGGCGCAAAAAGTCCGCGCGCTGATTGCCGACGACTTCAAGAAAGCCTTCGAGCAGTGTGACGTGCTGTTGACCCCGACCGCGCCGACCCCGGCTTTCGGGTTGAATGAGAAGAATGACGACCCGATCGCCATGTACCTCAACGACGTCTTCACTGTACCGGCCAGCCTCGCCGGCTTGCCGGGCCTCGCAGTTCCGGCGGGCCTGTCGGGTGATGGTCTGCCGCTGGGGCTGCAACTACTGGGCAAGCCCTTCGATGAAGAAACTTTGATCCGCGTCGGCGGCGTGCTGGAAACGGCGGCGCAGTTTAGCGCCCGTCCCAGCTTCGGCCAGGGAGCGTAAAGCATGACCGAAAACAAGAACCTCATTCAGGGCAAAACCGGTGTTTGGGAGATGGTCATCGGGCTGGAAGTCCACGCCCAGGTGATTTCCAAAGCCAAACTGTTTTCTGGCGCGGCAACGGCTTTCGGGGCCGATGCGAATGCGCAGGTTTCCTTCGTCGATGCGGCCATGCCGGGCATGTTGCCGGTGATTAACCGTGTTTGCGTCGAGCAGGCGATCAAGACCGGCCTTGGCATCGACGCCACGGTCAACACGCTGTCGGTCTTCGACCGCAAGAATTACTTCTACGCCGATCTGCCGCAGGGCTATCAGATCTCGCAGTTCACCCAGCCGATCGTGTCGGATGGGCATCTGATGATCGATCTGGCGGACGGTACGGAAAAGCGCATCGGCATCACCCGTCTGCACCTAGAACAGGACGCGGGTAAGTCGCTTCACGATCAAGACCCGCGCCTGTCCTACATCGACCTGAACCGGTCGGGCATCGCCCTGATGGAAATTGTGTCGGAGCCGGATATCCGCTCGTCGGAAGAAGCCGCCGCCTACCTCAAGAAGCTGCGGGCCATTCTGCGCTATCTTGAAACCTGCGACGGTAATATGGAAGAAGGCTCGATGCGCTGCGACGCCAATGTCTCCGTCCGCCGTCCAGGCGCGGAGTTTGGCACCCGCTGCGAAATCAAAAACGTCAATTCCATCCGCTTTGTCGCGGCGGCGATTGATTACGAGGCCCGCCGCCAGATCGAAATTCTGGAAGACGGCGGCTCGATCCGCCAGGAAACCCGGCTGTGGGATAGTGCCAAGGGCGAAACCCGCGCCATGCGCTCCAAAGAACAGGCGCATGACTATCGCTATTTCCCCGATCCCGACCTGCTGCCGCTTGAGATCGACCCCGCCGAGATCGACGCCGCCCGCGCCGCCATGCCGGAACTGCCGGACGCCCGCCGCGACCGCTACATGGCCCTCGGCCTGTCGCGCTACGACGCCAGCGTGCTGGTCGCCGAAAAGGAAACCGCGCTCTATTTTGAAGCGGTGGCCAAAGGCCGCGATGCGAAAACTGCGGCCAATTGGGTGACCGTGGAACTCTTCGGCGCGCTCAATAAGCTCGGCAAGACCATCGAGGAACCGCCGGTTTCGGCGGAAGCCCTGGGCGGGCTGATCGACCTGATCGCCGACAACACCATCTCTACCAAGATCGCTAAAGACGTTTTCCAGATCATGCTGGAAACCGGCGAAAGCGCGGCGGAGATTGTGGAGAAACGCGGCTTGCGCCAGGTCACCGATACTGGTGCCATCGAAGCCGCTATCGACGATATTCTGGCGAAGAATGCCGATAAGGTGGCGGAGTTCCGCAGCGGGAAGGACAAGCTGTTCGGCTTCTTCGTTGGTCAGGTGATGAAAGCCACCGGCGGCAAGGCCAACCCAGGGATGCTGAACGATCTGCTGCGCTCGAAACTGGAGGGTTAGGGACCGTCGGGGGCAAAGCCCCCGACCTCCCGATTAGGATGACGCGCCCCCTGCTCGTCTTCGATTCAGGCCTGGATCCTGGGCGGCCTCTCGGTGGTCCAAGCCCTGCGGGAAAGCCGCCCAGGCGGCGCTATCGCCTATCTCGCCGATAGCGCCTGGCTGCCCTATGGCACCAAGCCCGACGCTCTGTTACTCACCCGCATTACAGATCTTCTAACGGCCGCTTGCGTCGTGCTCGACCCTTGTGCCCTGGTAATTGCCTGCAATACCGCCAGTACGATTGCCCTACCCGCCGTGCGGGATCGGCTAACGATTCCCGTGATTGGTACGGTCCCAGCGGTCAAACCGGCTTGCGAAACCTCGGCCCGCAAAATCATCGGCCTGCTCGCCACTCCCGCAACGGTAAACCGGCCCTATATCGATGACTTGATGACGCGTTACGGCCAAGGCGTGACGCTGCATCGGCATGGGTCGGCCAAGCTGGTGCTGATGGCCGAGGCTGCCGTGCGCGGCATCCTCCCCGATCCTGCGGCGATAGCCGCCGAGCTTGCACCGCTCACAACCGTCACGGGGCTGGATACGATCATCCTGGGCTGCACCCATTTCCCGCTCCTGCGCCCCGCCTTGGAAGCTGCCGCCCCCACGGTGCGGTTTCTCGACAGCGGTGCCGCCATCGCCCGGCGGGTACGCGATGTGGTGCCCGACTGGCACGACGGGCCGTCCTGCGCCTTTTTCACGGGTCGCGAGGAGGAACCCCTGCTAGCGTCCGCTCTCGGCGCGGTGGGACTGCCGCGCTGCGTTTCCGAGTGGGTCCCAAGTTAGGAATACGTAATGCCGTTCGACGCCGTGATCTTTGATATGGATGGGTTGTTGCTGGATAGCGAGCGGATGTTCCGCACCGTCTGGCAATTGGCGGCGGCGGATTTGGGCGTTGAGATGAACGACGCGGTGTTCCTCTCGCTGATTGGACTCAACCGCCGCTCGGCGGAAGCGCGGCTGAAAGAGCATTACGGACCGAATTGGGATCACGAAGCGCTGAATGATCGCATCGATCACCACTGGCACGCCATCGGCGGTCATGACGCTATTCCCCTAAAACCCGGCGTCGGTGAACTGCTCGATCATCTAGAGGCCCACGCCTTTCCGCGCGCCGTCGCCACCTCCACGGCCCGGCGGAATGCGATCCATAAGCTCACCAAGGTCGGCCTGTTCGACCGCTTCCACGGGCTGGTCGGCGGCGACGAGGTGGCGGCGGGCAAACCCGCCCCCGATCCCTATCTCAAGGCTGCTAAACTGCTGGACGTGGACCCGACCCGCTGCCTTGCCCTCGAAGATAGCCCGAACGGTCTGCGCGCCGCCCGTGCCGCTGGCATGACCGTCATCATGGTGCCCGACCTGATCGCCCCGACCGACAGCCTGCGCACCGTGGCCCATCATGTGATGGACGACCTTTATATCGTGCGCGCCTGGATTGCCGAGCGCCAGCGCCTTAGCAGTGCCGAAAGCTAAACGGGTTGACAGTTCCCCCCTCCGGCAGCTAGACAGTCCCTTGCATACGTCGTGTGTTTTCAGCTCGACCAAAGCGGTTGTATCTCCGGCGGGAGGGTGGCCGAGTGGCTGAAGGCGACGGTTTGCTAAACCGTTGTACGGGTTAAACCGTACCGTGAGTTCGAATCTCATCCCTTCCGCCAACCGCTTTTTTTCGACAAAACGCCGCCGATTTGGGCGGTTTTTTGCTTTTTAGACAAAAGAAACCCCGCAAGAGGCGCTCTTGCGGGGAAGGGTGGGAGGAGACTGAGAGACGTGAGCGATCAGGCTGCTTGTTTCACTTCCTGCACGTAGGTGACGACTGATTCTTCGATATTCTGCGACGCAACGCGCAGTTCCCCTGCCGATTCCAGCATCATTTCGGCTGCCGAGCCAGTTTCGAGCGCCGCTTTAGCCATGGTGCCGATCGTATTGGTCATAAGTTCCGACCCCCGCGCCGCTTCTTGCACATTACGGGCGATTTCCGAGGTGGCTGCCCCCTGCTCTTCGACCGCAGAAGCGATGGCCCCGGCGATGCTGGAAACCTCGGCAATAATCTCGCCGATCCCGTGAATAGCCTTCGCCGCCTCGTCCGAGGCCTGCCGGATCTGGGTCACTTGCTGGCTAATATCCTCGGTAGCCCGTGCGGTTTGATTGGCCAGGGCTTTAACTTCCGAGGCAACCACGGCAAAGCCCTTACCCGCATCGCCCGCGCGGGCGGCCTCGATGGTCGCATTCAGGGCCAAGAGGTTGGTTTGCCCAGCGATCTGGTTGATGATGGTCACCACCTCGCCGATATGATGGGCGGATTGGACCAAATTCTGCACAATCGCATCGGTCCGCTGCGCTTCGTGCACGGCCCGTTCCGCCGTGGTTGCCGATTGTTCCACCTGGCGACCGATTTCGGCAATCGATGCCGATAGTTCTTCCGCCGCGGTGGCTACGGTTTGCACATTGGCCGAGGCTTGCCGCGCGGTTCCTGCTACCAATTGCGACTGCTGCGCGGTCTGGTCGGCATAATCCCGCATCGTGCGGGCAATATCATTGGCCCGGTCCGACGCTTTCCCCAGGTTCACCAGGATTGCATCAATCGTTCCCGTGAAAGAATGGGTTGCCCGGTCGGTGGTAAGGCGGCGGCGCTCTTCGGCTTCGGCGGCTTCCCGCTGCTGCCGGGCGAGTTCTTGGGAACGCAACAGCCCAAGCCGGAACCCTTCGATCGACCGAAGCATTGCCCCAATTTCGTCGCGGCGACCGCCATCGTGAATTTGCTGATCCAGGGTGCCATCGCCCATCGCCACCATACGGTCGGTCAATTGCTTCAGCGGCGAAATAATCTGGCGGCGCACCATCAGCAGGCCCACCGTGAACCCCAGGGTAATGGCAAGAACAATCAAGACAATGAAGATCACCACCCGTTCGGCAAAATAGGTTTCGAGGGCCGCCGACTGCTGATCCCCTGCAGCATCGGCCTTCGCCGTCAGCCGATCGATTTCGGCGTTCAGGGCCTGGCGGTTTTGCCGGTTGGCGTCGTTATCGCCAAAACTGCGGGCTTCGGGCAGGCCCACCTCCCGCGCCAGACGGACCAGTTCGCGGCGGAATTTGGCGAAATCGGCAATTAGAGCGGAAACCTTATCAAACTCTGCCTGCTCGCTGCCGACGGTTAGGCTGCGCCAGTCTTTAACGGTTTCTTCCAGCTTGCCGATATTCACCAGCAGCGGCGCGGCAAACCTTTCCATTTCTGGCTTGGTTGCCGACATATAAATACCCCGGCTATCCATCACCACGGCGGTAATCAGCCGATTGGCGGTTTCGGCCTTAAGGGCGATATGTTCCTGTCGGCTCGCCAGGTGCGCAAGATGCTCCCCCGTGCGGACCGACTGTACACCGAAAAGACCAATGAGCAGCGTGATGAACGCCATAACGCTCAAAACCACGATCTGTTTTCCGGTTAATGTCAGATTGCGAAGCATTTGCATGTTAGTTTTCCTCCTAAACGCGACCCGACTATTTAATCCCACTCCACTTAACAAATAGTTACGCAAACTGAAGCGAAAGGTTAACCAAATGTATAGTTACGGAAACATTTTATTGAAATATGACCGGATCGTGATGTGCTCGAATACATACAAACTGGCAGACCGATACTCACCTGACATTCCGTTTTCGTTAATGATAGCAAATGCGGTTAGGGGTGCCGGAATCAGCGGAAGTCAGTCCTGGTTTCTGCTATAGGACAAGCGTGAAACAAGGGAAGGAAAGCATGGCACGCCCTGCCTATGGTCGAGCAACGGTCCGTATCCGGCGACGGTATTGGCGGCGCGGGCTTTTGGCTGTGCTGCTGTTGCCGATTGTTCTGCTGTTCGGTCTTTGGCTTTACCTGCGGACCGGCCTACCAGAGACGGAGGGGCGCGTCGCCGTCGCCGGGCTTCAGCACGAGGTGGGGATTTACCGCGATAGCGACGGGGTACCGCATATTTTTGCCCGAACCGCCGCCGATGGGTATCGGGCGCTTGGCTATGTGCACGCGCAAGATCGGCTGTTCCAGATGGACCTGATGCGCCGTCTCGCCTCTGGTCGGCTGTCGGAAGCCATCGGCGGGCTGGGACTAGAGAGCGACCGGTTCATGCGCACCTTGGGCCTGCGGGCCTTGGCCGCGCGGGATTTCGTCGATCTTTCCGCCGAAACCCGTACGGCGCTGATCGCCTATGCCGAAGGGGTGAATAGTTACCTCTATCACCGCAAAGGGGCGCTGCCGCCTGAATATGTTTTGTTCCCCAGCCCAGAACCTTGGACCCCAACCGATAGTCTTCTCTGGGGTAAGTTGATGGGTATGAGCTTATCGGGGAATTGGCGCGACGAGGCCCTGCGTGCCCGGCTATTGGCGCAGGCAATGCCGGCCGAGACGGTGGATCTATTGTTCGGTCGGGTGACGCAGAAACCGTCGCAAGCCGCGGCGACCGACCCCAATTTCTGGCAGCGGCTGGACCCGGCCATGGCGCGGATATTGGCGGCCCTCCCCCCGGTCGCCGAACCGCGCACGGCCTCCAACGCCTGGGCCTTGGCGGGCAGCCGAACGGCGAGCGGTAAACCGCTGCTGGCGTCCGACCCACATTTGGGGCTAACAGCCCCAGCGCTCTGGTATCTCGCTCGGATCGTGACGGGTGACGGCACCCTGGTTGGGGCAACCGCGCCGGGCGTGCCCTTCCTCGTTCTGGGCCATAATGGCAAAATCGCGTGGGGCATGACCACCACCGGGGCCGATACGCAGGATCTGGTGCTGGAGCGGGTTTCCGCCGATCACCCCGACCGGGTGGAACGGCCCTTCGGCGACCCGGAACCGATGGAGACTCGCACCGAAGTCATTCGGGTTCGCTGGGGGAGTGACGAAACCCTCACCGTGCGCCGCACGTCTAACGGTCCCATTCTTTCTGATCTGCCGGGCCTAACCCCTGGTCTTGGCGATGCCAAAACCCTGGTTGCCCTGCGGGCCACCTTTCTTATGCCCGGCGACCGATCCGCCGATGCGCTGGTTGGCCTTGGTCTCGCGTCCGACTGGGGGAGCTTCACCGCCGCCGTTAGCGCCCTTGGGGCACCAATGCAGAATTTCATCGTGGCGACCGACCAAGGCACGATCGGCATGATCGCCGCCGCCAAGATTCCCCTGCGCCGCCAGCACGACGGCTGGCTGCCCGCGCGCGGTTGGGAGCGGGAGGGCGAATGGACCGGCTTTTCCCCGGTTGCGCTGCTGCCGCAGTGGCGCGATCCACCGCAAGCCTATGTGGCCAACGCCAATAATCCGGTCGTAGCCCCGGATTATCCGGTGCTTATCGCCCAAAGCTGGGATGATTCGTTCCGCGGCGACCGGCTGGCGGATCTGTTGGAGGGGGCACGCGATCGCCGGGTCGCCGATGAGGCCGCCGTGCAGATGGATCATTTCTCCCCCTTCGCCCAGCAGTTAATCGCCGCACTGGACGGTTGGACGCCCGACGCGCCAGAGGCGGCTAAAGCGCTAACCGCCCTTCGACACTGGGATAAACACATGCGGCGCGATGCACGAGAGCCGCTGCTGTTTGCCGAGTTTAGTAACCGCCTGATGACGGCCGTTTTGGGCGATGATCTCGCCCCCCTCGCCCAAGGCGGCGAACAGCGGCGGTCCTGGCAACCGCGGGCGGGGGTCTTGCTGACTTTAATCCGGACCGATTCGGCTTTATGCGACGATAAGACAACCCCCGGCGTGGATTCGTGCCGCGATCAGATCACCCGCGCTTTGCGGGAGGCCGAGCAAGCCCATAGCGCCTCGGCTGTCTGGGGGGATGCGCACCCGGTCCGGCACGACCATCCGGTCTTTGGTCGTATCCCTCTACTAGGGCGGCTGTTCAGCCTGTCCTTACCCGCCGACGGTGGGAATGATACGCTACAGCGCATGGCCTATCGCGGCAGTAGTTTTGCGGCAGCCCATGGGGCGGGCTATCGCGCCGTCTATGATTTGGCCGATCTGGAACGGTCGGGCTTTATCATCGGCACCGGCCAGTCCGGTCATCGATTATCGCCCTATTATGACCGTTTCCTAACCCGTGCCCGCGACGGTATTTTGCGTCCGCTGACTGGAACCCCCAGCGCCCTGGCCCGCGACGGGGCGGCCTTGCTCACCCTCACCCCCCCGTAACTGCCCAGGATCGCCCCCTGCATGACGTTGACTTTCGACGCGATCACCACCGCCGCCGACCGTTTGCGCGGCGCAATCTTACACACGCCGACCATCAACGCGCTGGCCCTCTCGGCCAGGCTCGACCTCTCCATCGCCTTAAAGCTGGAAACGCTGCAACAAACTGGCAGTTTTAAGGAGCGCGGTGCCCTAAACCGACTGCGGAGTTTAACCGAAGCGGAACAAGCGGCAGGGGTTATCGCCGCGTCGGCGGGCAATCATGCCCAGGGCCTCGCCTATCATGGCCAGCGCCTGGGGATTCCGGTTACTATTTGTATGCCCGCCCATACGCCCTTTGTGAAAGTCGCCAAGACCGCCCGCTTTGGGGCGACAATTGTACTAATCGGCAAGGATTTTTCCGAATCGGAGGCCGCCTCGCACCGATTGGCGAAAGAGCGCGGCCTAACCCTGGTGCATCCTTACGATGATTTGGGGGTGATGGCAGGCCAAGGCACCATCGGCCTTGAAATGTTAACCGACCGGCCCGACATCGAAACCCTCGTGGTGCCGATTGGCGGCGGCGGGCTGCTGGCCGGAATCGCCTGTGCGGCAAAGCATTTGAAACCGTCGATCCGCCTGATCGGGGTGCAAGTGCAGGGGTTCGATGCCATGCGCCGACAATTGCGGCACGAACCACAACCGGCGGGCGGAATGACCCTGGCGGAAGGGATCGCCGTTAAAACGCCGGGGTTCCTAACCCGCGCCGTAATCGCCGATCTTGTGGAAGACATCATAACTGTCGAGGAAGATCAGATCGAGCAAGCCGTGCAAACCATTGCGGAAACCCAGAATCTGATCGCCGAAGGGGCCGGAGCCGCCGGAGTGGCGGCGCTGCTAGCCGATCCCGCCCGCTTCGCGGGCCAGACCGTCGGTACGCTACTCTGTGGCGGCAATATTGATGCGCGCCTGCTCTCGTCCATTCTCATGCGGGGGCTGGTGCGCGATGGGCGATTGGTGCGGATTCGGTCTGAATTAGGGGATCTACCGGGCACTCTGGCGCGCTATTCTGACGTGATTGGCCGGGCGGGCGGTAATATCGTGGAAGTGCACCACCAACGCATGTTTCTAGACGTGCCCATCAAACAGACGGAAATCGATACAACGATGGAAACGCGCGGGGCCGATCACGTGCGCGATATACTGGAAGCCCTGAATGACGCGGGCTTCCCGTCGCGGCTATTGACCGATTAGTAACAATAGGTGGTCTTCCGACCTTTCTTATCTTTTTCTTCCCGGCAGGTTTGCGGGCGTGGACGGGCGGCATCGCGGATTGCATCTTGCTGACGGGTATCGCGGTAAAGCCCTTCAACGCAGGCAGTATGCTCCACCGAGCCATGGCGGTGGCCCATCTTGGCACAGGTGTAGCGGTATTCCGCCAACTCCTGATCGAGCGTTTGACACCCCGCCAAAAGCAGGGGCGGAAGCAGAAATAATAGAGCAAAGGCGCGCATGATCGATGATCCAGGGCAGGGAAACGGCCCCTTTCCTCTACCGCGCCGTGTAAAAGACAGCAGCTTAATTCCGTGTTAATTCCCCGTCATGAACCGGCAGGGGGATCGACCGCGAGATGGGCATATTGCCCCCGGAAATAGATCAGCGGCGGGAGATCGCCCCGCGCCGAAAATTTTTCCACCCGCCCCAAGATCAGCACATGGTCCCCGGCATCGATCCGCTGAAAAACCGAACATTCAAGATGCGCGAGACAGTCAGACAACAGCGGCACATTGCCGATCCCCGCCGTCGGGGCAACCTCGCCAAATCGATCTTCACCGGGGCGGGCGAACCTTCGGCTCACCTCCTCCTGATGCGCTGCTAAGAAATGCAGAGCAAAATGCCCGTGGGCCTGGAAGGCCGCAAAAGTTCCCGCACGCCGGTCGATGCAGAAGGAAACCAACGCCGGATCAAGCGAAACCGATGCAAAGGAATTGATCGTGCAGCCCACCGGCCGCCCGTCGGTATCACGCGTGGTCACGATCGCAATGCCTGTGGCAAAATTGCCTAGCACGTCGCGGAAGGCACGTGTGGTAAATTCCGGACTAACAAAGGCATCCATCGACTGACCCTCGCGGTTATCGGTAGGCGGGCGTAGTACGCTTGCTTCTAACACGATCTTATGTCCTTTTGCCAAGCCATTGTAATACGTATAGATTTCATTGCTTGCCTTGACGGGGTATCCCCTGGCTGGTAAACCCTATAAGGAAGTAATGGGGGTAAAGCGCGCGCCAAGCCCCCGCCTTATCGACTTGGACAATCGGAACAGAACGTCGGAGTTTGGTCCATGCTGAAGATCGCCGGTATCGTCGTCATCCTTTTTGCGGTCTTCGGCAGTTTCGCCCT
>CAZNVY010000018.1:0-34751 GCA_964576605.1 uncultured Elstera sp.
CTGAACCCGGCGGCGCTGCTGAAGTTCCTCGATGAGAAAATCCGCACCCTTGGCACCTCCGCCTGCCCGCCCTATCATCTCGCCATCGTCATCGGCGGCACCTCGGCAGAAACCTGCTTGAAGACGGTCAAGCTTGCCTCCGCCCGCTACCTCGATGATCTGCCGACCGAGGGCAATAAGTTCGGCCAGGCCTTCCGGGATCGGGACTTGGAAGCGCAGGTGCTGGAACTGACGCGCAAGATGGGCATCGGCGCGCAGTTCGGCGGCAAATATTTCTGCCACGATGTGCGGGTGATCCGTCTGCCGCGTCACGGCGCGTCCTGCCCCATTGGCCTCGGCGTCTCCTGCTCGGCGGATCGCCAGATCCTCGGCAAGATCACGGCGGATGGGGTGTTTCTGGAGCAGCTCGAAACCGACCCGGCGCAGTATCTGCCGGAGGTGACGGAGGCGGATACGGCGGGCGAGGTCGTGAAGATCGACCTTAATCAGCCGATGGCGGAGGTTCGCAAGATCCTGTCGCAGTACCCGATCAAGACGCGCCTGTCCTTGACCGGCACCATCGTTGTGGCGCGCGACATTGCGCACGCCAAGCTGAAGGAACGGCTGGATGCGGGCCAGGGCCTGCCGGAGTACATCAAGGAAAAGGTGATCTATTACGCCGGACCGGCCAAGACGCCGGAAGGCTATGCCTCCGGCTCCTTCGGTCCCACCACCGCCGGGCGCATGGATTCTTACGCCGATGTGCTGATGGCGGCGGGCGGCAGCCTGGTGACGCTGGCCAAGGGCAACCGCTCGAAAGCCGTGCGCGACGCCTGCCAGAAGTACGGCGGCTTCTACCTCGGCTCCATCGGCGGCCCGGCGGCGCGGCTGGCGCAGGACTGCATCAAAAAGGTCGAGGTGCTGGAATATCCCGAACTGGGCATGGAAGCGATTTGGCAGATCGATGTCGTCGATTTCCCGGCCTTCATCGTCACCGATGATAAGGGCAATGATTTCTTCTCCGGCCTGACCGGGGAGTAGGCGCACCTACCACCCGTCCGTTAGATTTGCTAAACTCTTCGCCAGATCACGCGGGGATAGCAATGCGGCGGACTTTTTTTGTTTTGCTCGGTGGGGCGGCGCTCTCGCTCGCTGGGCCATCGTTCGCCCAGCAGCCCGTTGCCGGGCAAGTGAAGACCTTAACCGGCAGCGCCATGCTCACCAGGGCCGGACAGGCCGAGCCAGTGGTGCCGGGGCAAGTGCTGTACCAGGGAGATCGGCTAACAACCGGCGACGGCGCGAGCCTGGGCTTGATCCTGCGCGACGATACCAGCCTGTCGCTCGGCCCGAAGGCGGAAGTAAGCCTGGATCGGTTTGTCTTCGACCCGGCGGCGGATCGTCTTGGCCTGGCTGCGAAGCTAACCCGCGGCACGTTGGCGGTTGTGTCCGGCCAGATCGCCCGACTAGCCCCGGAGCGCACGGAATTTTCCACCCTCAGTGCCGTTATCGGCATTCGCGGTACAAAATTTGTAGTGAAGGTGGATGATGAATAAACTCCTGCGGGTTGCTGCCCTGCTGCTGCTGGGCGGTTGCGCTGGGCAAACCAGCGTGGCGCTCCTGCCAGAGGCGGACGGGCGGGTCGGTCAAGTCAGCGTCTCGGCGGGGGGCGTTACCCAGGTGTTAGATGCGCCCCGGCAAGCCACCGTTTTTGCAACCAAGGATGGAACCCCCACCCCGCCGACCCTCTTGTCCGACGCCAAGGTGCAAGAGATCTGGGGGGCGGCCCTGGCGGCGCTACCGCCGGCACCCCTGCAGTATAGCCTGTATTTCGAGAGCGGGACCGCAACTCTAACCGCCGAATCGGCGGCGCTGCTGCCAAAAATTCGCGCCGATCTGGCCGGGCGACCCTTCCCGCATCTGGAGATCGCTGGTCACGCCGACGCCACCGGGTCGGATGCGCTGAATCTGAGCCTGTCGCAGCAACGGGCAGAGACCGTCGCGCAGCTGCTGCGCGACGCTGGCCTAGCGCAGGTCAGCGTGGCCATTTCGTCGCATGGCAAACGCAATCCGTTGATTCCAACCCCTGATGGGGTTGCCGAACCCCGGAACCGGCGCGTGACCGTGGTGGTGCAGTAACGGTACGGATGGGGCCGAAAGATAACGATGCTTTACCAGGTCCGGCGGCTGTCGGCGGATGATCTTGCCAGTCTGCGGGGGCTGCTCGCGGTTTATCAGGCGGCGTTTGACGAGCCAGAAACCTACCAACGTGCCCCCGCCGACGATGCCTATCTCAAGGGGGTGCTGGCCGCGCCAGAGATTATTACCCTGGTCGCCGAGGTTGAGGGGGCGGTTGTCGGCGGGCTGACCGCCTATGTGCTACGGAAGATCGAGCAAGCCCGCAGCGAGGTTTATCTCTATGATCTGGCGGTGGCCGAAGCCTATCGGCGTCGCGGGATCGCCACGGCGCTCATCCAGGCCTTGAAACCGATCGCCCGACAGTGCGGCGGTTGGGTGATTTTCGTGCAGGCGGATCGGCAAGATACGCCTGCCATCGCCCTTTATGAGCGGTTGGGCCTTCGGGAAGAGCCGCTGCATTTCGATATCGCCGTGGATGGGTAGCGCCGCCCTAAAGACGATCGAATAGATCGCCCTGCGCGCCTGTTGCCCTGGTCTCCCGTGACGGAGGACGGCGACTTTTGCGGCTGCCGTGTTTTTCGGCGACGGCAGCGGTGGCGACGCGAACCTCCGGTGCACGGCGCACGGCCCAAAGCGTATCGCGTGCGTGGCGGGCCGCGGCATCCAGCGCAACGATTGGGCGTGGGTAGCGACTATCGAGACGCACCCCGGCGGCGCGCAGCAGGGGGGCGTCGGCTTTCCAGGGTTCGTGTAGAAGCGGGACCGGCAGGCCTGCCAGCTCTGGCACCCAGCGGCGGATGAACTGGCCGTCGGGGTCGTGATCCATCCCTTGTTTCACGGGATTGTAAATCCGCAGCGTATTGATGCCGGTGGTCCCCGACTGCATCTGTACCTGCGGGTAATGGATACCCGGTTCATAGTCGATGAAGCAGCGTGCCAGGTGCCGCGCCGGTTCACGCCAGTCCAGCCAAAGTTGATAAGCGGCGAAGGCGGCCAGCATCGCCCGCATCCGAAAATTGATCCAGCCGGTGGCAACCAACGCCCGCATACAGGCATCGATAAAGGGAAACCCAGTCTCACCAGCGGCCCAGGCGGCAAAGCGCCCCGGATCATGGCCGCGCAACCCCTCGAAAGCCGGATGCAGGCAGCGGATTTCGATTTCCGGCGCGTCCTCTAGCTTTTGGATAAAGTGACAATGCCAGGCGAGGCGGCTTAGACAGGCGCGGAGGCCGGGGGCCAGGGCGCGCGGTTCCTGCTGCTGTGCCCGTTGCAACCGTTGTACCGCTTCGGCCATTGCAACCGTCCCCAGCGCCAGGGCCGGACTAAGGCGGGAGCAGGCTTGCGAGGCCGTCACGGGACTAGACAAGCCCTTCACATAGCGGGCGGCCCGGCGGGTGGCGAAGCTTTCCAGCAGGTTTAGGCCCATTGCCCGCCCACCCGGTTGTTCCCCGCCGCCATCCACCGGACCAATCGGGCGACCAAGTTTGTCGGGGAGCGGATCGGAGGTCAGGGCGACTGCCGGCGGGGTGAGCCACGGCGCGCCGGGCAGCGCTTCGGCCATACGGCTTTCCCACTGTTCGGCCCAGCCGTCGCGATCGCGCAGGCGGCGGATCACCCCGGTTTGCGGCAATTCGTGCCAGGGAACGCCCGCAGCCTGGCACCAGGCCAGCACGGCCCGATCACGGGCGTAGGTCCAGAGCGTTCCGGTTTCCTCGTGGCTCCAGAGAGCGAAGGGGCCGAGGGTCTGCCGAAGGGCGGCCAGCACGGGAACGGCCTCCCCCACCCGCAGCACCAGCGGGTGTCCCCGGTCTGCCAGCGCGCGATCAAGATCGATCAGACAGGGTTTCAGAACCCGCCAATGACGGGCCGAAACATCCGGCTGCTGCCACAGGCCCGGCTCGACAATATAAAGCGGTATGACCGGCCCCTGTTCCGCCGCCCGTGCCAGCGGTCGATGGGCCGTCACGCGTAAGTCCCGCTTGAACCAAACAACCTGATGCATAGCCCGCCCGATTCTTCAGTCTTTTTCTGAAGCTTAGGGCGGCATTGCGCCTCGGCAAGTCGGGCCAACGCGAAAGCCTTTGAGTGGAATATCGATCAAATATGCACAAAATCGCAAGATTTGAAAGCCTTGGCACGGCACTGTGACGAGATGGTTTCAGAATCCCTTGCCCTTCCGTCATACCTATGTTTATATTCACTCGACTCGATATTTTCCGCTTGAGAGCCGCAATGCAGGAGAAAAACCCGATGCTTACCCCCCATGGCCAAACCGCCGAAACCGCCCGCGCTGTTCCTGCCACCCCGGCCCCCCGCGACAGCGCGCCGCCCCGTGTTGCGATGATCTGCGATCTGCCCGATCAGGGCTTGGCCTGGGCCTCGGCCCTGACCGACGCGGGCTATGCGGTCGCGCCGCTTTTCGCTGACGAACCGGCGACCCCTGGCGGAACGCCGGACATCGCGCTGATGGTGGTCGATAGCCAATCGGTCTCTGGTCTCGATCTGGCCGATTTGCAGGCGGTTAGCCCGGAAACACCGATGCTGCTGGTGCCTGGCTCCCGGACCGATAGCGGGGTTTTGTCTCAGTCGTTGCGGGCTATGGGGGCTATGTCGGGCCAGCGGCAAGAGCCAAGCTCTCTGCGCCAAATCGGCGATTTAACGCTGGATGGGTCGGCCGCCCGCATTGAATGGCGTGGCCGACGGGTCGATCTAACCTTGTCGGAATTCCGCGTCGTACAGCTGCTGGTAGACCGGGCCGGGCAGGACGCCAGCTACCGCGATATTTACGATACGGTGAAGGGCGTCGGCTTCATCGCGGGGACCGGGACGGATGGCTATCGCGCCAACGTCCGCGCGATGGTCAAGCGCATCCGTCAAAAGTTCAAAGAAGCGGATAAGGGGTTTTCCGCCATCCATAATTACCCAGGTTTCGGCTATCGCTGGATTGCCGAGGCCTAAGCCGCCTCGGCCAATAAGTGATCCAGCGAGACACCCTGGTAATTAGGGAAAGCCCAGCGTGCCCCCAAAGCGCGCAGCGCTGGGACGGGAAGGCTGGTCGCCAGCCCGGCGGTGGCGATCCCAGCGGCCAGGGCGGCGCGCAGGCCCGTCGGGCTATCCTCGAAGGCAATCGCCTGCTGCGGCGATAACCCGAAGCGCTGCAAGGCTTCTAGATAGGGATCGGGGTGCGGTTTGCCGCGCAGGACAGCATCGACTGAAATGATTTCGGCGAAATGTGGCCGAAGATCGAGGGCGGCGAGCACGTGATCGGCATTCGCGCGTGGCGCGTTGGTGACCAGGGCAATCGATAGGTCCTTGGCCCGCGCGGCTGCGATAAAATCGATCAATCCAGGCAGCGGCGTAAGCTGCGGATGGGCGGCACGGAAGGCAGCCTCCTTAGCCTCGCTCATTGCATCGGCGTCGGCATCGCTGATGCCGGGGAAAAGCTCTTGGAAAATAAGCCGATTGGTGCGCCCCGCGATTTTTTGCGCATAGAAATCGGCGTCGACGGTAAACCCGTGCGGGGCTAGCACCTCGGCGAATATATCGGCGTGCAGATGGTCGGTCGCGGCCAGCGTTCCGTCCATATCAAACAAAAGAGCGCGAACCTGGGACACGGGGCTTCCTTTGCAGCAGACGGGACCGGGAGAGGCCCCCTCTTCTCTGTAACGGGATGCGGAAGATTCCGCAAAGAATCCGCGTGCAACCCAGCCTGCACCTTGCCATAGTTGACCAATGCGCCAGTTCGCTGGTGCGACAAGAACCTGGAATAGGCTTCGGTTAGGGCTTCGGAACGAGAGGGATTTAATCGTGACCCGTTTGAAGATTGCGGCTTACGCGGCCGGGATGATTGCAAGCCTGATGGGCGCGACGGCGCTCGCGCAGGATACCACCCCCGCCATCGTGTTCGACATGGGCGGCAAGTTCGATAAGAGCTTCAACGAAGCCGCCTATAACGGTGCGGAACGGTTCAAAAAGGAAACCGGCACCGCTTATCGCGAGTTTGAAATCACCAACGAAAACCAGCGCGAGCAGGCGCTGACCAATCTTGCCCGGCGCGGCGTTGGGGTGATCGTTTCGGTCGGTTTCGCCCAGCAGGCGGCCGTTGAAAAGGTTGCGCCGCAGTTCCCGAACGTGAAGTTCGTGATTATCGATTCGGTCGTGAATGCGCCGAACGCGCAGTCGATTATCTTTAAGGAAGAAGAAGGCTCCTTCCTGGTCGGGGCGCTGGCGGCCATGGCCTCCAAAACCGGCAAGCTCGGCTTCATCGGTGGCATGGATATTCCGTTGATCCGTGCTTTCGGCTGCGGCTACGCGCAGGGGGCGAAATATGTCAATCCCAGCGCTGAATATATCGCCAATATGACCGGTACCACCCCCACCGCGTGGCGCGATCCTGCCAAAGGGGCCGAATTGGCCATCGCCCAGTTTGATCGCGGCGTCGATGTGGTTTTCGCGGCGGCGGGCGGCACCGGCATTGGTGTGATGCAGGCCGCTAAGGATAAGGGCAAGCTGGCCATCGGTGTTGATAGCAATCAGAACCATGTGCAGCCCGGCACGGTGCTGACCTCGATGCTGAAGCGCGTGGATAATGCCGTCTACAACAGCTTCTCCGATGTGAAAAAAGGCACCTGGAAGCCGGGGACCATCTCCCTAGGTTTGAAAGAAGAAGGGGTGGATTGGGCGCTGGACGACAATAACCGTAAGTTGGTGACCGCCGATATGGAAGCCAAGGTTAAGGCAATCCGCGCCGATATTATTGCCGGTAAGATTAAGCCGGTCGATTATCGTTCCAATAACAATTCCTGCCCGGTCAGCTGAAGCTGAACGACGGACTGTAACCACCTGGGCCGCGCCCGGATGATTATATGAATCGTCCGGGCGTTGTCTTTGCACTTCGCCTTGGGGATGTCTGACCGCCGATGACCCACCCCGTCGCCCGCCCTGCGGCGCTTGATCTCATTGCCATCAACAAGCGCTTTGGGGCCGTTCACGCTAATCGGGACGTGTCTTTCGCCGTCGCCGCCGGCTCGATCCACGGAATTGTGGGCGAGAATGGGGCCGGTAAATCGACCCTGATGAGTATTGTCTATGGCTTTTATCAGGCCGATTCCGGCCAAATTAAGGTGCATGGGGCCGAGCAAGCGATCCGCACCAGCCAGGATGCCATCCGCCTGGGCATCGGCATGGTGCATCAGCATTTTATGCTGGTTGATACGCTGACCGTGCTGGAAAATGTGATCCTAGGGATCGAAAACGGCCTGCGCCTCGCCCCCTCGCTGGCAGCAGCGCGGACCGAGCTTGAACGGCTGAACGCTGAATATGCGCTGGAGGTGGACCCGGATGCCCTGGTTGGCAACCTGCCGGTCGGCTTGCAGCAGCGCGTTGAAATTCTAAAGGCCCTGTATCGCGGTGCCGAAATTCTGATTTTGGACGAGCCGACCGGCGTGCTGACGCCGCAGGAGGCCGATCACCTCTTCCGCATTCTGCGCACGCTGCGGGCGGAAGGGAAAACCGTTTTGTTGATTACCCATAAGCTGCGCGAAATCATGGATGTGACCGATGCCGTCACGGTGATGCGCCAGGGGGCGGTGGTTGGTACGGTGAAAACCGCTGAGACCGATAAAGCTCAACTGGCGGAAATGATGGTCGGTCGGAAGGTTAATTTGACCATTCCAAAAGCCGCGCGCGAACCGGGGGCGGTGGTTCTGGAAGCGCGGTCGGTCGGCCTGATCGATCGGCGCGGGGTGCCCCTGCTGCATGACCTATCTTTTGCCGTGCGGGCCGGGGAGATTGTTGGCGTCGCCGGGGTATCGGGCAACGGCCAGTCGGAACTTCTCGATATTCTATCGGGAATTCGTGCCCCGACCTCTGGCGACTTGCTCTACCATGATCGCCCGCTGCCGCCGCTGTCGGGCACGGAGGCCGGCCGCCGTCGGGCGCTGGGGATCGCCCATGTGCCGGAAGACCGCATGACCATGGGGTTAGTTAAACCATTTCCCGCCTACGAAAGTGCCATTCTAGGGTATCATCAGGATGCCGAGCTGCAGGGCAAACGCGGCCTGCACCGCCTGTTGTTCGACCGCAAAGCCCTGATCGCCCGAACCGAAGGGTTTATGCGGGAGTTCGACGTTCGCCCGCCCGATCCGCTGTTGCGCACATCGCTGTTTTCCGGCGGTAATCAGCAGAAGATCGTTCTGGCGCGGGAAATTCACCGCGACCCTGATCTGCTATTGATCGGCCAACCCACGCGCGGGGTGGATATTGGGGCGATTGAATTTATTCATCGCCGGATCGTACAATTGCGTGATGCGGGCAAAGCGGTCTTGCTGGTTTCAGTGGAATTGGATGAAATCCTGTCGCTCGCCGACCGAATTATTGTCATGGCGGCGGGGAAGATCACCGGCATTCTACCGCGCGCCGAGGCCGACGAACGCCGCCTGGGGCTGTTGATGGCCGGGGAAAGCACCCGCGCGGGAGAGGCCGCATGAGCACGGTTCGGGTGACCGGCCTGCCGCGTTGGGTTGATCTTGGGCTATTGCCCGCGCTCAATCTGTTGGCGGCGCTGATTGTATCCGGTCTGGTGATTGCGCTGATTGGCGAGAACCCGTTCGAGGCTTTGGCCATTATGGTCAATGGGGCCGTCGGCTATCCAGAGGCGATTGGCTATACGCTGCATTATGCCACGAATTTTATTTTCACCGGCCTTGCGGTAGCCGTGGCCTTTCATGCCGGGCTGTTCAATATCGGCGGCGAGGGGCAGGCCTATATCGCGGGCTTGGGCGTGGCGCTGGTTTGCCTTGCGATGCCAGGCTGGCCCTGGTGGGCGGTATTGCCTTGCGCCATGATCGCGGCCATTGGCTGCGGGGCCGCCTGGGCAATCATTCCCGGCTATCTTCAGGCGGCGCGCGGTAGCCATGTGGTCGTGACCACGATCATGTTTAACTTTCTGGCCACCGCCTTTATGACCTGGATGCTCGTTGATGTAATCCGCGCCGATGGGCAGCAGGCCCCGCAGTCGGCGGCGTTTCCACCCTCGACTCATTTGCCCACAATCCAGGATATGGGCGCGCTGCTTGGGATCGATCTTCCCCGAATGCCGCTCAACCTTGGATTCTTTCTGGCGATTCTGACGGCGGTACTGGTTTATCTCTACATTTGGCACACGCGCTGGGGCTATGCTCTGCGGACCGTCGGCACCAACGAAACGGCGGCGGTCTATGCCGGAATGCCGGTTCCGCGCCTGATTGTTATCGCGATGGTGATTTCTGGCGCGCTTGCAGGCCTCGCCGCGATCAATGAAGTTATGGGCGTCCAGCATCGGCTGGTGATGAACTGGACCGGCGGCATCGGCTATGTCGGCATTGCGGTGGCGCTGATGGGGCGGAACCATCCGGTTGGGATTGCCCTATCGGCGCTGCTGTTCGGCGCGCTGTACCAAGGCGGCTCGGATCTCGCGTTCGAGATCCCGGCCATCACCCGCGAGATGATTATCGTCATCCAGGGGTTGGTAATCCTTTTTTGTGGGGCGTTGGAGAATCTGTTCCGGGCACCGTTAGAAGCCCTCTTCCGCCCGAAGACCGCATAAGGAGGCCCGCGATGGACATGATGATTTCCATGCTCGATGCCACCTTGCGCGTGGCGACCCCGCTGGTCCTGGCGGGGTTGGCCGGGCTATTTTCCGAACGGTCTGGGGTTGTCGATATCGGGCTTGAGGGTAAAATGCTGGCGGCGGCCTTCGCCGGGGGAACGGTCGCGTTTCTGCTGGCGAACCCCTGGGCGGGCTTGCTGGCGGGGATGCTGACGGCGCTATTCCTATCCATGGTCCATGCCTTTGCCTGTGTTACCCACAATGGCAATCAGATGGTCTCTGGCATGGCGATCAATATCGTCGCGGCGGGGATTACGCCGACCTTGGCAACCGCCTGGTTTCACGAAGGCGGGCGGACCCCCGTACTGCCGACCGAGGGGCGTTTCCGACCGATCGATCTTCCCTTGGCGGAGACGCTGACGGACGTGCCGGTCATCGGCAGCCTATATAGTGATGTCATATCGGGGCATACCGCGCCGGTCTATCTGGCGGCGCTGATCGTGCCGCTGGTCGCCTATCTTCTCTATCGAACCCGCTTTGGTCTGCGCTTGCGGGCGGTGGGGGAGAATCCGCACGCGGTGGATACCGCCGGGATCAGCGTTGCCCGCACCCGCTATCTGGCGCTTGCCTGCAATGGGCTGCTCTGCGGCATGGCGGGGGCCTATCTGTCGGTCGCGCAGTCGAGCGGCTTTTTGCAAGATATGACGGCGGGCAAGGGCTATTTGGCGCTGGCGGCCTTGATCTTCGGCAAATGGAAACCCTGGCCAACCTTATTCGCCTGCTTGCTGTTTGCCTTTACCGATGCGTTGCAGGTTCGTCTTCAGGGCGTGCCGCTGCCGGTGGTCGGCGAAGTGTCGGTGCAGTTCATCCAGGCCGTCCCCTATATCCTTACCGTCCTGCTGCTGGCTGGGTTCGTCGGTAAAGCCGTCGCGCCCAAGGCTATCGGCCTTCCGTATGTGAAATCCCGATGAGCAATATTGATTTCGACGCCCTGGTGGCGGCGGCCAAAGCCATCCGTGACCGCGCCTATGCGCCCTATTCCAACTATCACGTCGGCGCGGCGCTGCTAACGCCGAGTGGGCAGGTCTTCGTCGGCGCAAATGTCGAAAACGCCGCTTACCCGCAGGGCGCCTGTGCCGAAACCTGTGCGATTGGTACGATGATCGCGGGCGGCGAGCGGCGGCTGAAGGCCGTCGCGGTCATCGGTTCCGGTCCCGATCTCTGCACCCCCTGCGGCGGCTGCCGCCAGCGGCTGTTCGAGTTCGGCGATGCGTCCGTTCCGGTCGCCATTGCGGCGGCGGATGGGCGCTACGAGGTGGTGACCATCGGCGATTTGCTGCCGCGCGCCTTCGGGCCGAACCATTTGCCCGACGCATGAGCGACCGGCTCGCCACCGATTTTTGGCTGAAGGCGCATATCAAGCGTTGGAACGATCGCGGGATCCCGATGCTGGTGCGCTATAAGGGCGAAGCCCAGGCCGGGGCGGTGATGGTCGTGATCAACCAGGGGCCGGACGGCTGCACGATCCTCAGCCAAACCCGCACGCTGGACGGGGAGCCTGCGTGGCTGCGCGTCAGCGGCGAGACCCCGATTGCCGAAGCCGACGCTGAAGAAACCATTGCCCGTGCCCGCCGCCGCGACCCCGACCTCTGGGTCGTGGAGATCGAGGACCGCCAGGGCCGCCATCCGTTCGAGGAGCCTGTGCTATGAGCCATTCTGCCGCCGTCGAAACGATCCGCGCTAAGGCCCCCGGCTTTACGCCGCGGGTCGCGATTATTCTGGGGTCGGGCCTGGGGGGCTTGGCTGACCAGATTAAGGGGGCGGTCAGCATTCCCTATGGCGATTTGCCGGGCTTCCCGAAATCCACCGTTGTTGGCCATGCGGGAACCTTGGTGCTGGGTACCCTCGGCGGGGTCGCGGTCGCCTGCTTCAAGGGCCGCAAGCATGTGTACGAGGGCGAAGGTTTGGCGGGCATGGCGGTGCCGCTACGGGCAATGAAGGCCCTGGGGGCGGAGCTGCTGATCGTGACCAATGCCGCAGGCTCCCTACGGCGCGACCTTGAACCCGGCAAGCTGATGCTGATCGACGATCACATCAACCTGATGAATGGCAATCCGCTGATCGGCCCGAACGATGAAACGGTCGGCCCGCGTTTTCCGCCGATGGCCAACGCCTATGACGCCGCGATCCGCGGCCGGTTCCGCAAGACGGCGGAAAACCTGGGGATTCCGCTGCAAGAGGGCGTTTATATCGCTGTGACCGGTCCGAGTTTTGAGACCCCGGCGGAAATTCGGGCCTTCCAGCGCTTAGGGGCCGATGCGGTGGGGATGAGCACGGTTCCCGAAGTTATTCTTGCGCGCCATTGCGGATTGCGCGTGGCTGGAGTATCAGCCATCACCAATCTAGGCGAGGGCTTGAGCGATACACCGCTTAGTCACGATCATACGCTGGCGTTGGCCGGGCAGGCGGGGCAGGATTTGACCCGGCTGGTCATCGGTTTTCTGGAGGATTTCGGAGCATGAGCCTGACGGATACCGCCAAGCGCGCAGTGGGCCTGCTGGACCTCACCTCGCTGAATGCGACCGATACCGAGGAGACGGTCCGCAGCCTCTGTACCAAGGCCGTGACCCCGGCGGGGCCGGTGGCGGCGATCTGCATTTATGGGCCGTTTGTGGCGCTGGCCAATGGGCTGCTGGATCAGCGCATCGGCCTTGCGACCGTGGTGAATTTCCCGGAAGGCACCCAGGACCGCAAGACCATCGAGACCGACATCATTGCTGCCCTGCACGCGGGTGCGGACGAGATCGATCTGGTGTTCCCCTGGCAGGCTTTCCTATCGGGCAAGCGCACCCTGGCGCGCGACATTGTGGCGGCGGCGCGCGCCGTTTGCCCGACCGGGGTGATCCTCAAGGTCATTCTCGAAACCGGCTCGCTCGCCAGCCCAACGGCGATCCGCGAAGCCTCGGAAGCGGCGATCCTGTCGGGGGCTGATTTCCTCAAAACCTCCACCGGCAAGACCGCCGTAGGCGCGACCTTAGAGGCCGCGCGCATCATGCTGTCGGTCATTCACGATATGGACCCGGAAGTTGGCTTCAAGGCGTCGGGCGGGGTGCGCACCGTTGACGATGCTGCCGCCTATCTGGCCGTGGCCGACGAGATCATGGGGCCGGAGTGGGCGACGGCGGAAACCTTCCGGTTCGGGGCCTCCTCCCTGCTGGATGACCTGCTGAAAACCCTCGGCCACGGTTCGACCTCGGCGGAACCGACGCGCGCTTCCTATTGAGCCGGTCGGGATAACACTCGTTCGACCGCCTCGGGTTCAGTTTCGATCATCTTGAGCAATAAGCGAGAGGGCGCATCGATGGGGGATCGCCCCTGTTCCCAGTCGCGGATGCGCCCGAAGGAAAAACCATAGCGGACAGAAAAGGCTTTTTGCGACAGGCCTAATTTCTGGCGGATGGCGCGTACATCGACGGTGGTAGGCAGATGATAACCATATTGGGTTTCATCTGCTTCCCCAGCAGCATAGGCAAGCGCTTCGCGTGCTCCTTGTAAAATGCGTTTCCCGGCTTGGCTCATTGGGGTCTCCGTTTTGTCCGTGCCGCCCGCCATACGGTCGGTAGGTCGGTCAGAAGGGTGCGCAACTCGTTCAACTCCGCCTGCGATAAGGTCGCTTGCGTGTCCTTACTGTAAATGTCCAAAAGGAACACGGGGATATCCTGACCGGCATAGAAGGTAATAATCCGATATCCCCCGCGTTTCCCCCGACCGCGCGCGGCAAACCGCAGCTTTCGTGCGCCGCCCGATCCCGGTATCAGCACGCCTGCCGTTGGCGTTTGCGCGAGGAAAGTCACGATTTCCCGACGTTCTGCCTCGGTGACTGCTTCGTCTTTGGCCGAGGCCAGATAGGCCGGCGTTTCGATGACCGTATGCACGCTAGAAAAGTGCGGAATTTCCGCCCTTCTGTCAAACAGCGATCTATCGCATCCCGATGATTAAGCATGGATGATCCATTGCATTCATCGGCGTCATTTTGGATGATGCGACCGTAAGTTATTGAAAGTGATACCATGACCTTCCTTCCCCAAGAGCTGATCCGCAAGAAGCGCGACGGCGGCACGCTGACATCCGCTGAAATCGCCTTTATCGTCCAAGGCATCACCAGCGGTGCGATGGCGGACGAGCAGGTGGGCGCTTTTGCGATGGCCGTCTTCTTCCAAGGCATGAGCATGGACGAGCGCATCGCTCTGACCTGCGGTATGCGCGATTCGGGAACGGTGTTGGATTGGAAGCCCCATGCCCTCGGCAAGCCGGTGGTCGATAAGCATTCGACCGGCGGGGTGGGGGATAAAGTGTCCTTGATGCTGGCGCCCATTGTTGCCGCCTGCGGGGCGGCGGTGCCGATGATCTCCGGGCGGGGCCTCGGGCATACGGGGGGCACGCTCGATAAGCTCGAAGCGATCCCCGGCTATAACGCCGTTCCCTCGCCGGAGCTTTTTGCCAAGGTGACGAAAGAGGTTGGCTGCGCCATCATCGGCCAGACCAGCGCGATGGCCCCGGCGGATAAACGGCTCTACGGTATCCGCGACGTGACGGCGACGGTCGAATCGATCCCGCTGATTACTGCGTCGATCCTGTCGAAGAAGCTGGCGGCAGGGCTGGATGCGCTGGTGATGGACGTGAAATTCGGCTCCGGCTCCTTCATGGGGCCGCTGGAAAAATCGCGCGAGCTGGCGGAAAGCATCGTCACGGTGGCAAACGGCGCGGGCTGCCCGACGCGGGCGCTGTTGACCGATATGAACGAGGTGCTCGGCACGACGGCGGGTAATGCCGTCGAAGTCGTGGAAGCGCTCGACTACCTCACCGGCAAGCGGCGGGAAGCGCGGCTGCACGCTGTCACGATTGCTTTGGCCGCCGATATGCTGCTGGCGAGCCAGTTGGCGGGCGATCTGGCTGAGGCGGAAGCGAAGGCGGAGGCGGCGCTGACCTCTGGCGCGGCGGCGGAGATTTTTGCGCGCATGGTCGTGGCGCTTGGCGGCCCTCAGGATTTGCTGGAAAAGCAGGCCCAGTATCTGCCGCTTCCCGCCTTAAGCGTCGATATTCCCGCCCCGCGCGCCGGGGTGGTGACGGCAATCGACACGCGGGCAATCGGTTTGGCGGTGGTTGCCATCGGCGGCGGGCGCACGCGCTCGGCCGATCCAGTCGATCCTCTGGTGGGATTGACGGACATTGTGGGGCTGGGGGCGGCGGTCGGCCCAGGGCAACCGCTCGCCAAACTGCATGTGCGCGATGAAGCCCAGGCGGCGCGGGCAACGGCGATGGTGCAGGCGGCAATGGTGATCGGGGAAGCGGCACCGGTGCGTGGGCCGATCATTGCCGAGCGTCTAGGTTAAATCGGCGCTTCAAACGTCAGATAGGGGCCGTGGGCGCTTTCGCCGCTGCCGATGACCGACCAGCCGCGCGCCGCATAAAAGGCCTGTGCGGCGCGGTTGAAGGTTAGGCATTTTAGCGTAACCCGCCCCTGGGTGGTTCGGATGACCTGGGCGAGTAACCGCGATCCAACGCCCCGGCGCTGCGCCTTGGGGCTAATGTACAATGCGTGCAGGAACGCGCTGTCAAGATAGACCGACGCAAAGCCGAGGATCTGTCCCGCCTCGCTGGCCAGCCAAATCACTTCGCCCTGAGTATCGCGGAAGAAATCTTCGCGCTGAAAAAGGCTAGGGGGAAGCCAGCTAAAGCTTTGTTGCCGAACGTCTAAATAAAGATCGGCCAGGGCAGGAAAATCACTCAGTTCCGCCCGCCGAATCACCAGACCCGCCGGGCGGGAGTCAATCGCCGAAGGCGTGCTGGGCGCTGTCGGCGGCAAGATTAGCCCACGAAATTACGGGCAAATTCGTCTGCGAGTTGCTTTGACGCAAAGCTGAACTCATAGGTTACTGACGCCGGCGATACATCGACGCGGCTGACGTATTGGGCGTTTCGGATTTCCAGCCATTCGCCCAAGGTCGTTTCGTCCGCAGCCGTTTCGGGAATACGCACCAAAAAAGGATAGTCCGTCATGCCAGCCTCCAAGTCTATCGGACCAGGGACGGTTTGTTCCGCCGCTTCTCGGTTCCCTTGTTCGGATGCTCCCACAGATCAATTACCGAACGGTAAATCAAACGTTCGGGATTTTAGATTAAGTTGGTAGTATTAATTCGGCGTCCAGCAATTTCAGCGTAACTGGGTGTGTAGGATTGGTTAGAATCGTGCCGACTGGCCCTTCCTCTACCCGCTGCCCGCCCGCCATGACCAGAACCCGGTCGGCAATGGCCCGTACCGCGCCGAGGTTGTGGGAAATGAAGAGAATGGCCAATTGGTGGCGGCGGCGTAGGTCGCCTAAAAGCGCCAGAATTTGCGCCTGTATCGAAACGTCGAGGGCCGAGGTTGGCTCGTCGGCAATCAAGAGGCGCGGCTGCGGCATCAAGGCCCGCGCCAGGGCCAATCGCTGCCGCTGACCACCGGAAAATTCGTGCGGGTAGCGATCGGCCGCGTCGGGGGGCAGGCCGACCTCCCGCAGCAGATCGTGCATACGGGCCATGCGTGCAGCGCGGGGCAAATTGCTGCGATGCAGCGGCTCCAGCAAGCTCCACCCCAGCCGACGGCGCGGATTGAAGGAGCTAAAGGGGTCTTGGAATACCATCTGTACGGGCACTCGGCCCGCAGGCGTGGGGGACCAATGCACGGCCCCGCTGTCGAGCGGCTCCAGTCCGGCGATCTGCCGTGCCAGGGTGGATTTTCCACATCCGCTTTCACCGACCACCGCGAGGCACTCGCCCTCGGCTAGGTGGAACGACAGGTGATTGACCGCCGTGAATATCGGCACCGGGCCGAAAAGGCGGGGGCGGGGCAGGGGATAGCGTCGGCTAATCGCCTCGACGCGCAGCAGTGGTGTCATGTGCCCCCCGCGTGCCAACAGGCGACCTCGCGGTCGGTGATCGGGCGCAGCGGCGGCGACACGGCGCATTCGGGGCTAGCCTCTCGACATCGGGGCGCGAAACGGCAGCCCAGCCCGCGCGCCATAGGGGGCGGCAGGCTTCCCGGAATCGGCACCGGCACCTGCCCGATAGAGGGGATGGCGGCCCGCAGACCGCGCAGATAGGGATGGTGGGGTTGGGCCAGCACAGTGCGCGTCGGCCCGGCTTCCACCACGCGCCCGGCATAGAGGGCAAGCAACCGCTGCGTTAAATGGCCGACCACGCCCAAATCATGGCTGACCAGCAGCAAGGCCAGACCGCGCGCATCGGTCAATTCGTGCAAAAGCCGCAGAATGGCACGCTGAACGGTCACATCCAGCGCAGTGGTTGGCTCGTCGGCGATCAAGAGATCCGGGGCACCCGCCAGCGCCAGGGCCAGACCGACGCGCTGCCGTTGTCCGCCAGAGAGTTCGTGCGGGAAAGCATCGATGCGTCGGACCGCGTCGGGCAGATGCACCTGCGCTAGCAGGTCCAAGACCGCCGCCCGCCGCGCCGCGCCGCGCAAACCCCGATGCAGGGTGATCGCCTCGCCAATTTGATAGCCAACGGTCAGCATCGGGTGCAGAGCGGTCATTGGTTCTTGAAACACCATCCCGATGCGCCGCCCGCGATAGGCGCGGCGGGCGGCGGGCGGCAAAGTCAGCAGCTCGCAGCCGTCGAAATGGATCGCGCCGGAAACCCCCGCCCCGTGCGGCAGTAGCCCCAGCAACGCCAGGGCGAGGAGAGTCTTGCCGGAGCCGCTTTCACCGACGATCCCCAGCCGCTCCCCCCGGTCGAGCGTCAGGCTGACCGTTTCCAGCACCGGAACGGCAGCCCCCCTTGGGCCGAGCGGCAGGGTGATGGTCAGATCGGTCACGGCCAGCAGCATCAATGCCGCCCTTTCGGATCGAGCCAGTCGCGCAATCCATCGCCCAGCAGGTTGAAGCCCAGAACGGCCAGGGCAATCGCCGCCCCCGGCAAAAGGGCCAGATGCGGCGCGCGGGTTAAATAGGTTTGGGCATCGGCCAGCATCCGTCCCCAACTGGGGTTCGGTGGGGCGATGCCAACCCCCAAAAACGATAGGCCCGCCTCGGTCAAAATCGCCAAGGCGATCTGGATGCTGGCCTGAACAGTCAAGCCCCCGGCGATCACCGGCAGAAGATGATCCCAAGCCACCCTGAAATCCCCCTTGCCCGCTAGGCGGGCGGCCCGGATGTAATCCTGGGTTAAGGCCCCCAAAGCGGCGGCACGGGTAACACGGGCAAAGACCGGCACATTGAACAGGCCGATCGCCAGGATCGCCGTTCCGGCCCCACCCCCCAACAGCGCGGCCAGCACGATAGCCGAGAGCACGGCGGGGAACGCAAAAAGTAAGTCAGTCAATCGTAGCACCAGCCGCTCCAGCCAACCGCGCCGCACCGCCGCTAAGACCCCGAAGGCGGTGCCGAAGAACAGTCCCAGGGCAACGGCGGCGAGCGCAATCGTCAGCGAGTTCCACGCCCCGACCATCAACTGCGCGGCCATATCCCGCCCCATGGCATCGGTGCCGAAGCCGCCCGCCCCGCCAAAGGGGGGCTGCAGTCGCTGGCCGATCCGCAGGCGCAACGGATCAGCGGGCAGCCAAACGCGCGAGAGCAGCGCCAGCAGCAGCGTGCTCCCCGTCAAGCCAAGACCGATCCAAAGCGCGGGCGTGCGGGGCATCATCCGGGGGGTATCATCCAGGGCGGCGCAGGCGCGGGTCCAGCCAAAGATAGGCCAGATCGACCAGCAGATTAACCAGAACCACCCCCGCTGCGAGCAGCATTGCCACATCTTTCACCACGATCAAATCGCGTTGGCTCATTGCCTGATACAGCAGCCGCCCTAGACCGGGCAGGGCAAAAATATTCTCCACCAAAATTGCCCCGGCGATCAGGAAGGAGAATTGCAGCCCCAAAATGGTTATCACCGGCACCAGGGCGGCCCGCAGGGCATGGTGACTAAGCACCCGCCCATCGGATAGCCCCTTGGCGCGGGCGGTGCGGATGAAATCTTCGCCCAAGACATCCAAAACCGCTGCGCGGGTGACCCGTGCCAAGATGGCGGCCTGCGGCAGGGCCAGGGCCAAGGCGGGCAAGATCAGCGCGTGCAAACCAGGGCCAAGCCCGTGCTGCCATCCGGGAAAACTCCCCACTGGGAACCAGGGCCAGGTCAGGGCGAAGCCTAGGATCAACAGCAATCCGATCCAGAAGTTCGGGACCGCCACCCCCACCTGCGCAAACAGCATGACCAGCGTATCGATGGCCCGCCCCTGATGGGCGGCCGCCAGTGTGCCGAGCGGTAAGGCCAGGGCGGTGGCCAGCACAATGGCGAGCACCGCCAGCGGCAGGGTCAGACCCAGGCGCTCGCCGATCAACTGCGCGACCGGCACCCGGTAGGTATAGCTGGTGCCGAAGTCGCCGTGCAGCATTCCGCCAACCCAGGCCAAGTAGCGCAGCAGGGCCGGGCGATCAAGGCCCAGCTCGGCCCGAACCGCTGCCAGGGTATCGGGCCGGGCCTCCAGCCCAAGCATCACCGCCGCCGGATCGCCTGGCAGAACCTCTAGCACCAGGAACAACAGTCCCGACCCCAGGATCAGGGTTAGGGCAGCACTCCCAAGGCGGGTTAGAACAGAACGAAGCATAGCGCGCGGCGGCTCCGGGGGAAGGACCCCTGGAGTTTACCCTATTGCCAGCGCACCTCGACGACATCATTTGCCGGGATCGGTTGATTTTCCCAAAGGCCGGTTAGCTTCGCATTCCAAATGCCAAGCTTGGGCAGTTGGAACAAGAACAGCGCGGGCGCATCCTCGGCCAGGCGGATTTGTGCTTGGCCGAGCAGCGCCAGTCGCTGCGCTGGATCAGTGCTTGCCGCAACCTCGGCCATAAGTTTCTTCATCTCGGCAGACTGATAATTGAAGTAGTAACTATCCCGCGCATAGATACCGATGTCGAGTGGCTCGGTATGGGCGATCAAGGTCATGTCATACTCGGTCCGCTTGAAGACCTGATCCAGCCACTGGCCAGGAAATTCTATTGGCTCTAGCTTCAGGGTAACGCCAACATCCTGGAACATCGCCGCTAAAACTTCGGCACTGCGGCGTGCATAGGTCATCGGCGGCACCCGCATCGTTAGGCTAAAGCCGCTCGGATAGCCCGCCGCAGCCAAAGCCGCCTTCGCCGCCGCCGGATCATAGGGTAGCCGACCGGTCAGATCGATATAACCGGGCTGTCCGGGGGAGAAATGGCTCCCAATCGGTTGCCCAATGCCATTATAGGCGGCCTCGATCAGCGCTTTGCGGTCCACCGCTTGGGTTAAGGCGCGGCGCACCCGTGCATCGTCTAGCGGTTTGCGGGCATTATTGAATCCGGCGATGACTTCGCCTTCGGTACTACCCGCCACGGTCTTAAAGCGGGGGTCCTTCTGGAAATCCTCGAAGAGTTCTGGTGCCCCCAGGTTGGGCATTGCATCCACTTCCCCTGCCTTCAGCGCCGCCGCCTGGGCCTGGGCATCGGCGATAAAGCGAAAGGTGACTTTGGTCAGCGCCACCGTGGCGGCGGCGCGATAATCGGGGTTCTTATCGAGGACCAGCCGGTCGCCGCGTGTCCAGGTCGCAAACTTAAACGCCCCGGTGCCGATGGGATGGGTGGTATTGGTGGCGGCGGTTTTCTCGCTCAGAATCACCGCATCACCCCAGCCGAGGTTCCACAGGAATAGGCCGGTTGGGCGTTTTAGGGTCACGACCACGGTGAGCGGATCGGGGGTGGCAACCTCGGCAATCGGCTCGAACAGCTGCTTTTGGGCATTGGTCGAGGTCGGGGCGCGGGCGCGGTCTAGGCTGAATTTAACATCCGCGCTGGTCAGGGGGCTGCCGTCGTGAAAGCGAACGCCTTCCTCTAGCGTGAAGGTATAGGTCAGCCCATCGGGCGTGATGGTCCAGCGTTTCGCCAGGGCGGGCTGCACCGATCCGCTGCGGTCGATGCGGGTTAGCCCCTCGAAAATATTCCGATAGGTGACCTCGCGGATTGCCGCCGCCGCCGCGCTGGTCGGGTCCAGGTTTGGCGGCTCGATGGGCATAGCCAGGGTTAGCGTACCGGGGCCGCCGGCTTGGGCCACCACCGCGCTTGGAACCAGCAGCCCGGCGAGGACCGCCAGGGTCGAAACCAACATGGGATGCCGAGGCATTCTCCCCTCCCTTTTAGGTGTTTTTTTGATGATGTAAGGACCGATAGGACGGGAAGCCACCCAGGCTCTCCGCTTCGTAAACCCCCCGCGCGACGGCGCGGGCAACGCAGTCGGCGGCGGCTTGGCCCAGGCGGGCCAGGCGATGGGGATCGACGCCCGACCCATCGCCGGTTGCCAGAGCAAAGACCGAATCGCCGTCGAAGGGCGTATGCACAGGCCGGATAGCGCGCGCAATGCCATCCTGGGCCATGATCGCCAAACGCCGCGCGTCGGCCTTGCTTAAGGGCGCATCGGTAGCGACGACGGCTAAGGTGGTATTGGTGCCGAGCTGCGGCAGGGCCGCGTCGGTCCAGGCGGCAAGGTCGGGGATTGGCGCGCCCGGTGGGATTTGACCGCCCAGTTCGCCGTCGCGCTCGAAGGGCCAAGCCCAAAAGCTCATCGTGCCCGGATGCAAGACCGAGCCGACTGGATTGGCGGCGACCAGCGCCCCGACCCAATCATCCCCAACCCGCAGCGAGGCGGTCCCAAGGCCGCCTTTCAGCCGCCCGGCTTTCGCCCCATACCCCGCCCCGGCATTGCCCTGCGCCACCGCAAGCCCGGCGTTGGCGCAGGCTTGCCGGGCCAGGGTACGATAGGGCGGTTCCTGCCAAGCTTTGTCGCCACCGTTCAGGAGATCAAAGAGAATCGCCGCCGGAACGATCGGTACCCGCGCGGTGCCAACGGCAAAACCGATACCCTCCGCCACCAGATGCTCCATCACCCCGCTTGCCGCATCCAGCCCGAAGGCCGAGCCGCCCGACAGACAAAGCGCGTGAACCCGCTCGACCAAGGTTTCAGGGGCCAGCAGATCGGTTTCGCGGGTACCAGGGCCGCCGCCGCGAATATCGCAGGCCGCCACCGCAGGGCTATCGGGCAGAATAACGGTAACGCCGGTCCAGGCCCGTGGGTCTGCCGCCTGGCCAACCCTTAGGCCTGGCACATCGGTGATTGCATTGCGCGGCCCCGGCCGCCCCTCTGGCACAATCGCCATTACGCCCCCTTGGCCGCCGGAAAACCAGGGCGGCGGGCGATGTGGCAGTGCAACAGAAGCCGGGCGTGGCGCTTGCTCATGCAGGACCCTAGGCGGTTGCGCCGCACAAGGTCAAGTGCCTGTGACAAGCCTGTCGCGGCAGAATGTCGCATTTTTGCGATTGACAGGAACGCCGCGTTTCGGCGCTATGCCACGACTTATTCTGTCGCGAGTTTCCTTATGCCGGTTCATTTCTTGCGCGACTCGGTTCTGGGCGAGGTTCACGCCCGGCCCTTCGGGGCGCTGATGCCGCCGCGCCGGGTGCTGCATTTCGCCTGCTTCACCGATCAGGCCGCCGCTAGGGCCGACCGGGAAAAGCTGCTGGCGCTTTGCGCCACGGCGGGATCGGCGGCCCCCCTGCCCGATGCCAAGCATCACCGGCTGGCCCTGCCGCCAACCCTGGGGGGCGGCGGCCTCCGCTGGGAACAACATTCGGAATTCACGACCTACACGCTGGATTTTGCCGACGAGAGCGGCGAAATCTTCTCCCCCTGCCCGGCTTGGGCGCGGTTTCAGGCCATTCTACCGCCGCCCGGCCCGCTGTTGGTGGCGGTGGATTTGCAGATTGTGCCCGCCCAACCGGATTTCGATCTGACCCGGATTTTCGATCCGGCTTCGTTGGCGGTTTCGTCCGTAGACCAGGGTATGGCCTTGGTCGCGACCGATTTTCGGGCCGATGGGCAACTCCAGGCCGGGGGTGGGGTGGTGCGCCTATTAGTGCAGGATCGCGGTTTGACGCCGCCGCGCGCCGGCGCCTTGGTGCAGCGCCT
Organism: uncultured Elstera sp.; assembly: GCA_964576605.1. Taxonomy (GTDB): domain Bacteria; phylum Pseudomonadota; class Alphaproteobacteria; order Elsterales; family Elsteraceae; genus Elstera. Next base: position 22,741 of record CAZNVY010000018.1, read on the forward strand.
GCTGGAGGTAGAAACCTATCGATTGTTCGCGCTGCTGGGCTTGCCGGAGGCGCATCGCATCGGACCGATCGTGCGCCGGATTGAAAGCGATCTGACGCGCATCGCCCGCGCGATGGCCGAAGCCCGCGACCTAGTCTCCGACAATGCCTTGCTGGATGAATTGACCCTGCTCGCCGCCGAACTTGAGGCGGAGGCGAATAGCGCCAGCTACCGGTTTAGCGCCAGCCGCGCCTATGATGGGATCATCCAGCAACGCCTGGCGGCCCTGGGCGATAGTCCGGCGGGGGATTACCCAACGCTGGGGGCCTTTCTCGCCCGCCGTCTTGCGCCGGCGATGCGCACCTGCACCATGTTGGAAGATCGGCTGGAAACCCTGGCCAGTAAGCTTGCCCGGTCGGCGCATTTGTTGCGCACCCGCGTCGATGTTGCCATCGAACAGCAGAACCGCAGTTTGCTAGAAGCGATGAACCTGCGCGCCCGCCAGCAGTTTCGCCTGCAGCAGACCGTGGAGGGGCTATCGATTGCCGCCATTGCCTATTATGTCGTGTCGTTAGCGGCCTATGTGTTCAAAGGGCTGAAGGAAGCGGGCTTGCCGCTCGATCCGACGATGGGCACCGCCCTATCCGTGCCGCCCATTGTTGCCGCGGTCGCCCTCACCGTGCGGCGCATTCGGCGGCATCACGGCAAGGAGAGCGAATAGGACAATAGAAAAGACGGAAGCTGTCCCTTCCGCCTTTTTTTGAGACTTGATCCAGCGTTACGCCCGGATTTGCGTTAGGAAGCGCTGTACTTCTTCCGACAGCATATCGGTATTCTGCGCCATTGCATGGGTCGCTTGCTGGACGATTCCTGCCGATTTTCCGGCCATAACGGCGGCTTCGGTCACGGTGGTGATCCGCTCCAGCGCCTCGCCCGTGCTGGTGGCGGCTTCCGAGACATTGCGGGCGATTTCCTGGGTGGCGGCCCCCTGTTGTTCGACCGCGGTCGCGACAACCGAGGAGATTTCGTCGAGCTGCTGAATGGTCAGCACGATCTGTCGAATGGCATTGACCACGCCGCTAGTAGTGGTTTGCACCTGGGAAATTTGCCGTTGGATTTCATCGGTGGCTTTGGCGGTTTGCCCGGCCAAGGATTTTACTTCCGAGGCAACCACGGCAAATCCTTTGCCGGCATCCCCGGCGCGGGCGGCCTCGATGGTGGCATTCAGGGCCAACAGATTGGTCTGTCCGGCGATATCGTTAATCAGGCGCACCACCTCATCGATGCGGCTGGTAGCGCTATTCAGATCTTCCACGATGGTATTCGTGTGTTCGGCATCGCGTACGGCGGCGCGGGTGACATCGGACGAGCGGTTGACCTGGCGCGAGATTTCGCGGATCGACGCCAATAATTGTTCCGATGCGGCGGCCACGGTCTGCACATTATGGGTGGCGTGCTGCGACAGGGTGGCGGCTTCCCCGGCCTCGCGCTGGGTTTCATCGGCGGTGCGCGAGACGCTATCGGCGGTGCCGCGCAAGGCGTGCACAGAATTGGCCACCTGATCGACCACGGTCTTTACCGTATCCTCGAACGTATCGGCCAGTTCCAAGCGGGCGCGGCGGCGTTCCTGGGCGGCGCGGGCGCTTTCTTCCGCCGCGTGCCGCTCGGCCTCCTTCACGGCCAGGGCGTTGGCGCGGAAGACTTCCATCGCTGCCGCCATGGCCCCAATTTCATCGGTGCCGCTTTTCGGCGTCTCGACGGTCAGATCGCCATCGGCCAACCGGCGCATCGCCCCCGATAGGCGGCTGAGACGCCCAACGATGGAGCGCAACACCACCAGCCACCCGATCAAGAGCGCCGCCACCAGGGCCACGGCCCCCAGAACGATCAGCACGGTCTGCGCGCGCAGACTATCGTCGTTCGCGGCATCGGTCTTGGTTTTGACGGTGGCTTGCACATCGCCAACCAACCGGGTAACGGCGGACTGTAGGGCGCGGGCGTAGGAGGTGGTTTCCCCCAAGGCCACTTCGGCATCGGTGCGGGCGCGCAACTCGTCCTGGCGACGGCTGAGGATCGTCACCGCATTGGTTTGGCCCTGCGGCGGTGCCCCATAGATCAGCATATCTTCGATGGCCTGCGAGGCGGCTGTACCCAACTGCCCCAGGGTTGGATCGCTCCGCAGGCGCATGGCCAGACCGCGCATTTCGGCGGCCAGGGGGTCAGTGCGCAGTTTAATCAGCGACAGGCGGCCCCCGTCCGGCGTATTGGCCGCTTCCGCCATATAGCCGACGAACAGATTGGCGTTGGAAACCGCCGTTAGATAACGGCGAAACCCACCGAAACTGTAATTCTCGATGATTTCGAGGTGCTCGTTAATCTCGGTCTGCGCGGTGGTCAGCTTGGCGCGAATATCTTGATCCGGGGTACGGCCCAAATCCTCCAGCCGTTGGGCAATTTCGGCCATGCCGATGCTCATCTGCCGGGTCGAGAAGCCGATTGGTGCCGTCAAGAGATCGAGCAGCTTGCTGTGCTTGCTGCGTAGCTCGTTCATCTGCTGGGTCTGCAGATCGGCCAACTTTAGCCGTTGCACGGTCAGATCATTTTGCAGTTCAATGAGTTCGCGCAGTCGGTCTGTATAAAGTTCGATTGCTTGCAGCGTCTCGGTTTCGGTTGACAAGCCTTTCAGTTGCCCCAAGGCATTCTTCAGTTTGGCGTAGGCGGCCTCGTAGGTCGTGAAGGCCATCTCTTGATCGCCCTCGTTTCGGGCATTGCCGATCAGACCTGCGGCGGAGACCAGGGCGCTGGCGGATTCCGACAGCTCCCCGGCATAGGTGACGGCGGGTACCTGGGTTTCTGTCAGATTGCGGAAGGTATCGGCGAAGTCACGAACGAACAGAACCCCGACAATGGCAGAGCCAAGGGTTGTTGCAACAATAATTCCCATTGCTGCCATTAGTTTTCTGGCAAGCCCGCGTCCGCGAATAGCGGTTTTGGTGGCGCGATTCTTCGTCATGCTTCCTCCCTAACCAACCGACGGCGGGTTCAGTCCCTGCTCTTTCTTCGGTCATAATGTCGCAGTATGGGGCAGGTTTCCGGTGAAATCGAGAGGGAACTGTGACGATTCTAGGGCGAATCCATGTCGGAAGCGGGGTGCAGCCTTGCCCTAGGAGCGGTTTCGACTCGAAAATTAGGGCAAGGTTGCTTGATTTTTAAGCGTTCGGGCTTTCGGTTACGGGTTCGGGCACCGGGTCGGCATGATCGACGGCGGCTTGCCGCCGCTTCCGCGCCCGGTCGGAAAACCCCTGGCAGACCACATAGAAGACCGGCGTGAAGATCAGGCCGAACAAGGTCACCCCGATCATGCCGGCAAAGACGGCGGTGCCCAGCGACTGGCGCATTTCCGCCCCGGCCCCCTGGGCCAAGACCAGCGGCACCACACCGAGGATGAAGGCCAGCGAGGTCATCACAATTGGGCGCAGGCGGGTCCGGGCGGCGGCTATCGCGGCCTCAAAGCGGCTCATTCCCTCCTCATGCGCCTGTTTGGCGAACTCGATAATCAGAATGGCGTTCTTGGCGGCGAGGCCGACCAGCACGACCAACCCAATATCGACCAGGATATTCCGGTCGAGGTTCTGCATTCCGACACCGACCATCGCCGCCAAAATACACATGGGGACGATCAAGACAACAGCCAGCGGCAGCAGCCAGCTTTCATATAGGGCCGCCAACAGCAAGAAAACAAAAACCACTGCCAGGATAAAGGCAAAAATCGCCGTATTCCCAGCCAGTTTTTCTTGCAGTGCAATTTCCGTCCACTCGAAGCCAAAGCCGGGGGGCAGTTTTTCGGCGGCCAGCGCTTCCATCGCTCGGATCGCCTCGCCGCTCGAATAGCCGCGCGCCAGCGAAACCTGAAGTTCGGCAGCGGGATATAGATTATAGCGCGGCACCCGGTAGGCGCTGGTCACATCGTGGAAGCTGGCAACCGCGCCAATTGGCACCATCTGCCCATCCTGGTTCCGGGTTTTCAGATTGGCGATATCGCGCGGCTCTAGCCGGAACGGGTTATCCGCCTGGGCCGTTACCCGGAAGGTGCGGCCAAGAATGTTGAAATCATTAACAAAGGCCGACCCCATGTAAACCGACAGGGTCTCAAAGACGCGGGTAACCGGTACGCCCAAGGTTTCCGCCTTCACCCGGTCGATGTCTGCGTAAATCTGCGGCGTGCGGGTATTGAACAAAGTGAAGGCCGAGGTGAAGTTCGGGTTCTGCGTCAAGGGGCCGGCCAAAGCCCAGGTTGCCCCTTCCAGCGCCGGCAGCCCGCGCCCGGCCCGATCTTGGACATAGGCTTTCAACCCGCCGCCGGTCCCAATACCGGGCACCGACGGTGGTTCAATGACCAGCGCAAAAGCATCGGACAGTTGGAACATCTGCTTGCGTAGATCGGCCAGGATTCCCTGCGTTGTAACTCCCAAGGCGGCGCGTTCCTTGAAATCTTTTAGGCCGATGAAAACCACCCCGGCATTCGGTGCGATGGTGAAGGTGCCGCCGTCCAGCCCGGTGAAGGCAATCGCATCCCGCACGCCAGGATGGGCGCGGATAATATCGGAGGCCCGGCGGATGACGGCATCCGTCCGCTCCAACGACGCCCCTGGCGGCAGTTGGAACGCGGTAATCAAATAGCCGCGGTCCAGCTGGGGGATCAGCCCGGTCGGGGTAGATTGCAGCCGGTCATAAGTAATCACCAATAGCCCGGCATAAACCGCCAGAACGATTAGGCTGAGGCGGACCAGGCGGCGCGTCAACCGCGCATAACCGCGACCAAGCCCCTCGAAGGCGGCATCGAATTTCGCGAAAAACCAAGTGATCGGCGATCCCAACACCTGCAGCCAGCGCGGCCCGTGCGGGGTATCGCTATGCGGCTTCAGCAGCAATGCCGCCAACGCAGGCGATAGAGTAAGAGAAACAAAGGCGGAAATCAGCGTCGCCCCGGCAATCGTTACCGCGAACTGCCGGTAGAAGGACCCCTGCAACCCGGAAATGAAAGCGGTCGGGATGAAGACGGCGCAGAGCACCAGGGCGATGGCGATTAGGGCGTTGCCCACCTCGTCCATCGTCTTATGGGCGGCGGCTTTCGGCGTCAGCCCTTGACGGAGGTAGCGTTCGACATTCTCAACAACGACAATGGCGTCATCCACCACAATACCAATGGCCAGCACTAAGCCGAACAAGGAGAGTGTGTTAAAGGAAATCCCTACCGCCGCCATGATAAGGAAGGCCCCGACCAGGGAAACTGGAATGGCGATGATCGGAATAATCGCTGCGCGCCATTTCTGCAGGAACAGGATTACCACCACCACGACCAGGACCACGGCTTCCAGCAGGGTCTTAATCACTTCATCTACCGATTCGGCGATGAAATTAGTTGGGTTATACACGACCGAATAGTCGAGACCGGCGGGGAAATCCTTTTTCAGCCGCTCCATCTCGGCCAGGATCGCGTCGGAGGTGGCGAGCGCGTTGGAACCGGGGCGCTGGAAAATCCCCAGGGCGGTTGCCGGCTTATTATTCAGCAGCGAATTGAGGGTGTAATCCTGCGATCCCAACTCCAGCCGGGCGATATCGCGCAGGCGAATATAGGATCCATCCGCCTCAGCCCGCACCACAATCGCCCCAAATTCCCCCACGTCCGACAGGCGGCCCTGGGTGCGAACCGATAGTTGGAAGGCCCCTAGCGCCTGGGCCGGCGGCTGGTTGATCGCCCCGGCGGCCACTTGGACATTGGCGGCCCGAATGGCGGCGATCACCTCCCCGGCGGTTAGATTACGGGCGGCGATTTTGGCGGGATCGAGCCAGACGCGCATCGCATAGTCGCGCGCGCCAAACACCATGACATTGCCCACCCCATCAACGCGGGCAATAACGTCTTTCACATAAAGCGTGGCGTAGTTGGAAATATACTGCTGATCGCGCGAATCATCCGGCGACAGCATATGCACGACCATCATCAGGTCGGGCGAGCTTTTCAGCACATTCACGCCCAAGCGGCGCACTTCTTCCGGCAAGCGCGGTTCGGCGATTGACACGCGGTTCTGTACTAGCACCTGCGCTTGATCGATGTTCGTGCCGGGTTTGAAGACAACGTTGATCGAAATCCGCCCGTCGCCGGTCGATTGCGAACTGATGTACAACATCCCATCGACGCCGTTCACTTCTTGCTCGATCGGGGTTGCCACCGTATCGGCGATCACCTGGGCGTCGGCCCCCGGATAGCTGGCGGTGATATTCACCGTCGGCGGGGCGATTTCCGGATATTCGGCAACCGGCAGGCGCGTTTGCGCAATGGCCCCGGCGATGGTGAGAATGATCGACAGCACCGTGGCGAAGATCGGGTGGTCGATGAAGAAATGCGTAAAGCGCATTGCCGAATCCTATCCGGAAACTCTGATATCGCAGGCGTTAAGACGTGAAAGCGCCAACAGGAAGCCGGGGGCGCGCCTTAGCGCATCCCCGGTTTAATTTCACCGGGCATCGGGGTTACCGGCGCGCCAGGCCGAACGAAAGGATTGGCGAGGCCGCCAATGATAACCGTATCGCTGCCCGCCAGACCATCGCGGATCACCCGAAGCCCGTCTTCAACCCCGCCCAGCGTCACCACTTTCGGCACAACTTTATTTTCAGGACCAACCGTTAGCACCACCTTGCGCGCTTGATCCGATACGATGGCCGAATCCGGCACCAGCAGCGCCTGATATTCACCGCCCCATAGCCGCAGACGGCCAAAGGTGCCGGGCGTTAGAAACTGGTCGGCATTCTCGAAAACCGCCCGGCCACGAATCGTACCAGACCGGCCATTAAGTTCATTGTCGATGAAGTCCAGCGTGCCCTGGCGCTTCCAGTCGGTTTCATCGCCCAGGCGGACCTGCACGGGAATACTGCCGTTGCTGTCGCGGTTGGATGGGCGCTGACCGGATTTGGCGAGGCGAGCATAGCGGATGTAATCGGCTTCCGAGGCATCGAACAGAAAATGTACCGGGTCGGTCCGCACGATGGTGGTGAGCAGGGTCGCACCGTCACCACCGGCCACCAGATTCCCGATATCCACCCGCTTATCGGAAATACGCCCGGCGATGGGGGCGCGCACTTGGGTCCATTCCAGGTTCAGTGCCGCGGTTTTAACGGCGGCTTCGGCGGCGGCCAGTTGGGCGCGGGCGACGGACAGCGCCGCTTGCCGCTGGTCGAGGTCGCGGCCCGTGATGGTCTGGTTTTTGATAAGCCCTTGGGCGCGCTCCACATCGCTTTCATTCAGCCGAACCTGGGCGCGGGTGCGTGCCACATCGGCCCTGGCCGATTCAAGCGCAATTTCATAGGGGCGCGGATCGATGGTGAACAGAAGGTCGCCCTTTTTCACAATCTGCCCGTCGCGGAAATGCACCTGGTCGATATACCCCGACACGCGGGGGCGCAGGTCTACCCGCTCGAAGGCTTCAAACCGGCCCGTATATTCATCCCACTGCGTCACCTTCTGCATCAGCGGCGGCGCGGCGGTGACCGGCGGCGCGGGGGGGGCACCCTGTGCCCGGACCGCCTGCGGTGCCAGCGCGACGCCAAGGGTCAGCAGCGCGGCGGGAAGGAGCGCGCGAGGATAAAAGCCTTTCAGCGATAAACGGAGCATCACTCAACCTATAGGTAGCCCGGCGGGTGCCGACTGGTACAAAAAGGGACCGTAAAACGGAAAGATAACGGCGTCAATCTGCGCTTGGTAATTTTTCCTGGCGCGGATGCTTCGCAGTGCAGTGTACCTGAGTTTCGCGCCCAGGCGAACAGAAGTTTGTTCGGGCTGGGGAAGGGGCCTGTTGGGCGGACAGCATTTGACGCCCGCCGGAAGCTCGCTTACCGTTCGTGTCGGCGCGACGCAGCTGGTCGGAAAGCGCGCCACCGACCAATGGAGAGTAAATCATGACGAAGCCCGTAGTTCGTCCGCAATCCCCCTATTTCAGTTCTGGCCCCTGCGCCAAGCGCCCCGGCTGGACGCCGGAGGCCCTGGCGGGGGCGGTTCTTGGCCAGTCGCATCGCGGGAAACCCGGTAAGGCCCGCTTGGCCGAGGTGATCGACCGCACCCGCGCCGTTTTGCAGGTTCCTGCGGAGTATCGCATCGGCATCGTTCCCGCGTCCGATACCGGGGCGGTGGAAATGGCGCTCTGGTCGCTGCTGGGGGCGCGCCCGGTCGATCTTCTGGCCTGGGAAAGTTTCGGGTCGGAATGGGTGACCGACGTGGTGAAGCAACTGAAGCTGCCCGATGCCCGTACGCTTAAAGCGGGCTATGGCGCGCTGCCCGATCTGACGCAGGTGAATAAGGATCATGATCTGGTCTTTACCTGGAATGGCACAACTTCTGGCGTGCGCGTACCGAACGCGGATTGGATCGCCGATGATCGCAGCGGTCTGACCATCTGCGACGCAACTTCCGCCGCCTTTGCGATGGATTTGCCGTGGCCGAAGCTCGATGTCACCACCTTCTCCTGGCAGAAGGTGCTGGGCGGCGAAGGCGGGCATGGGGTCATCATCCTCAGCCCGCGCGCGGTCGAACGGTTGGAAACCTATTCCCCCGCCTGGCCGCTGCCGAAGATTTTCCGCCTGACCAAGGGCGGTAAACTGATCGAGGGGATTTTTAAGGGCGAGACGATTAATACGCCGTCGATGCTCTGCGTTGAAGATTACCGCGATGCGCTGATCTGGGCCGAGAGTGTCGGCGGCCTGTCGGGGTTGATCGCCCGGTCCGAGGCCAATCTGGCGGCGTTGGCCGCCTGGGTCGAGACGACCGACTGGGTGGATTTTCTGGCCGAAACTGCGGAAACCCGCTCCTGCACGTCGATCTGCCTGAAAATCGTCGATCCCTGGTTCACCGGCCTTAGCGCGGATGCCCAGGCCGAGGTGCCGAAGCGCCTTGCCGCCAAGCTTGAGGCGGAAAAACTGGCCTTCGACATTAACGGCTACCGCGATGCGCCGCCGGGCTTGCGGATTTGGGGCGGGGCCACGGTTGAAACGGCGGATATCGAAGCGCTCGCCCCCTGGCTGGATTGGGCCTATGCGGCGGTGAAAGCCGATCTGTCCGTCGCCGCTTAACGCCGATCGCACGGTTCCCCTGACTTGTCTTGCAGCCCGCCCGATGGGGTGGGCTGCTAACCCCTGAGGTACGCCATGCCCAAGGTTCTGATTGCCGATTCCCTTAGCCCACGCGCGGTCGAAATTTTCAAGACGCGCGGTATTGAAGTGGATGTTAAAACCGGCCTAAAGCCGGATGAAATCAAGGAAATCATTGGCCAATATGATGGTCTGGCCGTTCGGTCGGCCACCAAGGTTACCGCCGATGTGATCGCCGCTGCCAAGAAGCTGAAAGTCATTGGTCGGGCCGGCATCGGCGTCGATACGGTCGATGTCCCCGCCGCCACCCAGGCGGGGATTGTGGTTATGAATACGCCCTTTGGCAATTCAATCACCACGGCAGAACATGCGATCGCCCTGATGTTCGCGCTCGCCCGACAAATCCCACAGGCCGATCGTTCCACCCACGCGGGCAAATGGGAAAAATCCAAATTCATGGGGGTCGAGGTTACCGGCAAAACGCTGGGGATTATCGGCTGTGGCAATATTGGCTCTATTGTTGCCGAACGCGCCGTGGGCTTGCGCATGAAGGTTGCGGCCTTCGATCCGTTCCTGTCGGTTGACCGGGCCAAGACGCTGGGGGTGGATAAGGTGGACCTGGACGAGCTTTTTGCCCGCGCCGATTTCATCACCCTGCACACGCCGCTCACCAATGATACCCGCGACATTTTGAATGCCGCCGCTTTTGCCAAAATGAAAAAAGGTGTGCGTATTATCAATTGCGCGCGTGGCGGCTTGATCGTGGAGGCCGATTTGAAAGCGGCCCTGGAATCGGGCCAAGTCGCGGCGGCGGCGTTGGATGTTTTTGCCGTGGAACCCGCGAAGGACAATAGCCTGTTCGGTCTCGATTCCGTGGTCGTTACGCCGCACCTTGGCGCGTCGACCACCGAGGCGCAGGAAAATGTGGCCTTGCAGATCGCCGAACAGATTTCCGATTTTCTGCTCGACGGGGCGGTCAGCAATGCGGTGAACGTGCCCAGCGTTTCTGCCGATGAAGCGCCGCGCCTAACCCCCTATATGCGGTTGGCCGAACAATTAGGGTCCTTGGCCGGACAGTTGGTAACGGCCGGGATTACGGGCGTTACGGTGGAATTCCACGGCGAAGCCAGCGCCATCAACACCCGCCCGGTGACGGCGGCGGCTTTAACTGGGCTGCTGCAACACGCGCTGGAAGAGGTGAACATCGTCTCCGCCCCTGTGGTGGCGAAGGAGCGGAATATTCAGATTTCCGAACTCAAGCGCGACACGGCCACCGATTACCACACGCTGGTCTCGCTGACGGTGGAAACCGATACCGGGGCCATGAGCTTGCAGGGCACGCTGGTCGGTAGCACCCTGCCGCGGATCGTCAAACTCGGTCATGTCTCGCTGGAAGCGGAACTGGGGCAGCATATGCTGTTCATCCGCAATCTCGATAAGCCGGGCTTCATCGGCGCGCTGGGCGGTTTGCTGGGCGATGCCGGGGTTAACATCGCCACCTTCCACCTGGGGCGGACCGCACCGGGGGCCGAAGCGGTGCTGCTGACCGAGGTCGATCAGCCGATCCCCGCCGTCCTGCTGGAGAAGGTTCGCCGTCTGCCGCAGGTGGTGGAGGCCCGCGCCCTGGAGTTCTAAGCGAAAGACTCGATGCGGGGGCCGCGCCTCTGGTACTTTGCCAGGGGCGCGGCCCTTTTTTTGCGGGTTATGCCGGGGAGACGGGCTATGGCGTCGATTTTCGATCTACCGATCAGCGGTCATGCGCGGCAAGCGCCGATGACCGCCGTGTTTTTTACCCTTCTATCGCAGCTATCGGGCTTTCATGACAGTTGGGAGGAATCAATCCTCTACGGCATTGCCTTCGCCTTTGGAATGCACGCTATCGTTTATGGGATCGGCTGGCTGATGCGCCGATAAAAAAGCGCCCCGGCACCAAAAGGAACCGGGGCAGGTCATGGCTACCAACCAAGAAAAACCGGATTATTGGGCCGCGTGCGGCAACCAGCTATCGTGTTGATGGTTACCATTGGCCGGGGCTTGGGCCAGCATCGTGCTTTGCTCAATCACCCCATACCAGCCGAGGCCTTGATAGGTTTCGTAACCGGGGGTCAGGGAATAGCCGACGATCGTGCCATCGGCTTTCACGAAGGCCCCTTGCTCTTGACCGGGGCGAATATCCAGCCGGTAGCGGTCGCCCAGCGTATAGCCCGACCCTTTCGAGGCGGCGATGATCCGATGCTGGGCATCAATCAGCAGGCAGCGGGTGCGCGGTTTTTCTTCCGGCGTTAGGCGGACTTGATCGACCACGGTCTGCGACTGGTTTTCCCAATCGAAGAAAATCGCTAGCACGCCCTGCGCCGCCCCATCGGTCGCGCCCCCGGCCCGAATGGCGGTGGCGTAGGTGGCGACCGATTGGTTGCCAAGGCGGGGTTCGCGGCTAATGTCGGCGACGGCGAAATCGGTGCCATCCCTGGTTCCCAGCGCTTGCCCAAACCAAGGGGCCTGGGCGCAATTCTGGCCAATCAACCCCGGATAGCGGTTCGGGCGGCCATTGGCGATGATAGTCCCCTGGCGGTCGAGCACCCAAAGGTCGAGGTAAACCGTGTAGCTATCCAGGATGACGCCTAAGCGCTGGCTGGCGAAGCGGCAATTGGCCGCCGATGGGTCGGACGCGGCGGCGACCATGGCGGAATCGGTTGCCCACCAGCGCACGTCGCAAGAGCGTTCGTACAGGTTCCGGTCGATGATCTCGATCATATTGAGCGCTAGATCGGTGGCGCGTGAACAGCGCTGGCTGGCGATCAATTGGCTGCCGACCTCGTTCAAGGCCCCAATTCGGTCAGCCATGCTGTCGTTTAACGCCGCCGCAATATCGCTGATCCGCTGCGAGATAT
>CAZNVY010000018.1:34761-42547 GCA_964576605.1 uncultured Elstera sp.
GGGCGACCACGGCAAATCCCTTGCCGTATTCCCCGGCGCGGCCCGCTTCGATCAGGGCATTAAGCGCCAGGATCTTCGTTGTGCGCATGACGTTTTGGATCTCCGACACTTTGGTGGTGGCGAGTTCCGAAACTTCTTTCGATAGCGCTAAAATTTGCTCCTGCATCGCGGGCCTGGTCCCCTCACATCACCGTGGCAGCCGAAGTTTGGCATAAAGACTGCCGCTTCCTATCGTAATTATGCTGCGACGCAAGGCCAAAAGTTAATCATTTGTTATGGAAATTAGGCAGAAATCTTCCAGAAATATCCCTCGCGAGTCAGGCGATGGAGAAAGGTCCAGCGTTTTCAGGAATCTTCATCGCTTGTATACGAAATATAGGTCAGTATTAGTGACTATAGCGCTGCTTCGTTTTGATGTGCGACATAGTGTCGCATATCGCATTTGTCATTCGGTGCGGGGAATCGCGCAGAAAAGCTGATCTTTTGGTCAGATGTAATAAAACTACTTCACGCCAGAGAGAGAAGCGCCTATGATCGCCGCCAAGGTCAAAATCCGGTCCTGGGAGGGACGCATGGCGCAAATTATTCCTGTGGCGCCTTTCGATTATGTCGTGTTCGGCGGCACGGGCGATCTTGCCCTGCGGAAACTGCTGCCGGCGCTGTATCATCGCCACAAAGACGAACAGATTACCGGCCCCTCGCGGATTATCGCGGTGGCTCGCAGCGCCCTTGGTCGCGACGCCTATTTGGCTAAAGTGCAGGAATGGCTGAAGGGCCAGGTTGGCGCGGATTACGACGGTGCTACATGGGCGGGCTTTGCCCAGCGAATTTCCTATGTTGCCGTCGATGCAACCGGGGCGGCGGGTTGGGATGATCTGGCCGGGCTGCTGGCAGATGGCGGCGGCAAAGTGCGGGTTTTCTATCTGGCGACCGCGCCCGATCTCTTTGGTCCGATTTGCCGGAACCTGCGCGCGGCGGGCCTTGCAACGCCCGATAGCCGCGTGGTGCTGGAAAAGCCCATCGGCACCGATCTTGCCTCCGCCCGCAAGATCAACGATGACGTGGGCGCGGTTTTTGCCGAACAGCAGATTTACCGTATCGACCATTATTTGGGCAAAGAGACGGTTCAAAACCTATTGGCGCTGCGCTTCGCCAATAGTCTGTTCGAGCCGCTCTGGTCGTCAGCCTGGATTGACCATGTGCAGATCACCGTAGCCGAGACGGTTGGGGTCGAAGGGCGCGCGGGCTATTACGATAAGTCGGGCGCTATGCGCGACATGGTGCAAAACCATCTGTTGCAGCTTCTCTGCCTAGTGGCGATGGAACCGCCGCGCCAGATGGATAAGGACGCGGTGCGCGACGAAAAACTGAAAGTACTGCGCGCGCTCAAGCCGATGAAACCCGCCGATGTTCTTAGCAATACCGTGCGCGGCCAATATAAGGCCGGGGCCTCGCGCGGTGAGGGTGTGCCGGGCTATCTGGATGAGTTGGGCCACGCCAGCCAAACCGAAACCTTTGTGGCGCTGAAGGTCGATATTCAAAACTGGCGCTGGGCGGGCGTGCCCTTCTACCTGCGCACCGGTAAGCGGATGAGCGAGAAAGTGTCGGAAATCACCATCCAGTTCCGCCCGGTGCCCCATTCGATTTTTCCGGGCGATGCCGGGGTGATCGATTCGAACCGGCTGGTCGTGCGCTTGCAGCCGAACGAAGGTATCCGCCTGCATATGATGACGAAGGAACCGGGACCGGGCGGGCTGCGGCTGCGCCCCGCCTCCCTCAACCTCTCCTTCGCCGAAGCCTTCAAGATCCGCAACCCCGATGCCTATGAACGGCTACTGATGGATGTGGTGCGTGGGAATGCTACCCTGTTCATGCGCCGCGACGAGGTGGAAGCCGCCTGGACCTGGGTAGAGCCGATTCTCGATACCTGGGAACGCCGGGCTGAACCGCCGAAGACCTATGTTGCTGGAACCGATGGTCCGGCGGCGGCAATCGCCCTGATCGAGCGCGACGGCCGCACCTGGAATGAGGAGGCCGAGTGATGGCCCTGCATCCGACCCTCGCCGCCGTTACGGATCGGATTATCGAGCGCTCCCGCGATAGCCGCGCCGCGTATCTGGCCCGTCTGCGCGCCACCGCCGATAAAGGCCCGCGCCGCTCGCGCCTTTCCTGTGGCAATCTCGCCCACGGGTTTGCCGCCTGTGCCGCCGACGATAAGGCTGATCTCAAGGCCGCCGCGAAACCCAATCTGGCCATCGTCACGGCCTATAATGATATGCTGTCGGCGCATCAGCCGTTCGAGCGGTTCCCGGAGATCATCAAGGCCGCCGCGCGCGAGGCCGGGGCGGTCGCCCAGGTCGCGGGCGGCGTTCCTGCCATGTGCGATGGGGTGACCCAAGGCCAGGACGGGATGGAACTGTCGCTGTTCAGCCGCGATGTGATCGCGCTGTCGACGGCGGTGGCCCTAAGCCATGCGATGTTCGACGGCGCGCTGTATCTCGGCGTTTGCGATAAGATCGTCCCCGGTCTTATCATCGGCGCGCTGACCTTTGGGCATCTGCCCTCGGTCTTCGTTCCGGCAGGGCCGATGCCGTCGGGGTTGCCGAATAACGAGAAAAGCCGCATCCGCCAGCTTTATGCGGAAGGCAAGGTCGGGCGGGCGGAGCTGCTGGAAGCGGAAAGCGCCTCCTACCATTCGCCCGGCACCTGCACGTTCTACGGCACGGCCAATTCCAATCAGATGCTGATGGAGTTTATGGGCCTGCACCTGCCAGGGTCGAGCTTCGTCAACCCGAACACGCCGTTGCGGGATGCGCTGACCAAAGCGGCGGTGAAACAGGCGGTGGCGATTACGGCGGGCGGGGTGTTTACCCCCATCGGCGAGATTCTCGACGAACGCGCCTTCATCAATGGGATCATCGGCCTGCTGGTCACGGGCGGTTCGACCAACCATACGCTGCATCTGATCGCGATGGCGGCGGCGGCGGGCGTGCGCCTGACCTGGGATGATTTCAATGATCTTTCTGGCGCGGTGCCGCTGCTGGCGCGCGTCTATCCGAACGGGTCGGCGGACGTAAACCATTTCCACGCGGCGGGCGGCTTGCCCTTCCTGATCGGCGAACTGCTGGACGCTGGGCTGCTGCATGGCGACGTGAAAACCATCCTCGGCCAGGGGTTAGACGCCTATCGGCAAGACCCGTTCCTAACCGAAGACGGCGGCGTTACCTTCAAGCCGGCGGTACGCGAAAGTCAGGATTCCGCCGTGCTGCGCCCGGTCGCCAACCCCTTTGCGGCGGATGGCGGCTTGCGGATGCTGACCGGCGAGCTTGGCCGCGCGGTCATTAAAGTGTCGGCGGTGAAGCCGGAGCATCGGATCGTCGAGGCCCCGGCGATTGTCTTCGACAGCCAGAATGCACTGCAAGACGCCTTCAAGCGCGGCGAGTTGGAGCGGGATTTCATTGCGGTCATCCGCTTCCAAGGCCCGAAGGCTAATGGGATGCCAGAGTTGCATAAGCTGACCCCGGCCCTCGGTGTTTTGCAGGATAAAGGGTTCAAGGTCGCGCTCGTGACCGATGGCCGCATGTCCGGCGCGTCGGGCAAGGTTCCGGCGGCGATCCATCTGACGCCGGAAGCGCTGGACGGCGGCCCCATCGCCAAAATCCGCACCGGCGATCTCATTTGCTTGGATGCGGAGGCGGGAACCCTGACCGTCAAAGCCGATCTTGCTGGGCGCGAGGCCGAAACCATCGACCTATCGGGCAATGATTTCGGCTGCGGACGCGAATTGTTCGGCGGTTTCCGCGCCCTCGTCGGCGGTGCCGAAAGCGGGGCGCATGTCTTCGGCGCGTTGCTGGATCGGCAGGGGGCGTGAGCATGGCGATTGCGACCCCAACCGCCGCCCGCCCGTGGTTGGTGGCGGATATCGGCGGCACGAACGCGCGCTTCGGGCTGATCGAGGCCCCTGGCGCGGCGCCTACCCAGATTGGGAAGGTTCCCAGCGCCGAACACCGCACCTTGGCCAGCGCGGCGAAAGCCTATCTAGCCGCCCTCGCGCAGCCGGTTCAGCCCTCGGCAGCCTGCGTTGCCGTCGCGGGGCCGGTGACCGGCGACCGGTTTAAGCTGACCAATCAGGCCTGGGATTTTTCCATCGCCGAAACCAAGGCGGAACTCGGCCTCGACTATCTCGACCTTGTGAACGACTTCAAGGCCTTGGCCCTTTCATTGCCATATCTGACCGAGGTGCGCCAGATCGGCGGTGGGGTGCCAGTGGCCGGGCAGGCAATGGCGGTGGCGGGGCCGGGGACGGGTCTTGGCGTCGGCGCGATTGTGCCCGACACGCGCGGCCATTGGGTGCCGGTTCCGGGCGAGGGCGGTCATTGCGATGCGCCCCTCGTGACCCAGGAAGAAGCCTCGGTCGCGGCGGTCTTGCGGGCGGAGCAAGGGGCGGTGACGGCGGAGTGTTTTCTGTCGGGCGGCGGTATCGAACGGCTGTATCGCAGCCTGGCAACGGCGCGCGGCTATCAGCCCGATCCGCACCGCAGCAATGCCGATATTACGGCGGCGGCGGTGGCCGGAGGTGATCCGCTGGCCGCCGATACGCTGAATATGTTCTGCGCGCTGCTCGGCAGCCTTGCGGGCAATTTGGCCGTGACGTTCGGCGCGCGCGGCGGTGTTTTCATCGGCGGTGGCATCGTGCCGCGCTTTGCCGATTTCTTTGCCGCCAGCAAATTCCGCGAGCGGTTCGAGGCGCGCTACCGCATGGCGGATTATGCCAAAGCCATTCCCACCTATCTTATTCTCGCCGATACCCCCGCGCTCGACGGCGCGGCGGCGTGGCTGCGCGACCAGCAGGAGCGTTAAGCGATGGACCGTAATCAACAAATGCTCGACCTGATGGCCCTGGGGCCGGTCATTCCCGTGCTGGTGATCGAAGAGGCCGATCAGGCGGTGCCGCTGGCGCAAGCCCTGGTCGCGGGCGGGTTGCGGGTTCTGGAAGTGACGCTGCGCACGCCGGTGGCGCTGGAATGTATCGCCCGCATCGCCGCCGACGTTCCCGGCGCCATTGTTGGCGCGGGCACCGTCAACCGGCCCATCGATGCCGATGCGGCGCGGCAGTCGGGCGCGAAATTCCTCGTGTCGCCGGGGTCGACGGCGGCGCTGCTGGATGAGATGGATAAGACCCATCTGCCCTATCTGGCGGGCGCAGTGACGGCTAGCGAGGTGCTGGGCCTACTCGAACGGGGGCTGACGGCGCTGAAATTCTTCCCGGCGGAACCGGCGGGCGGGATCACTTATCTGAAGGCGCTGGCCGGGCCGCTGCCGGAAATCCGCTTCTGCCCGACGGGCGGGATCGACCTTGCCAAGGCCAAACAATATCTCGCGCTGCCGAACGTCCCCTGCGTCGGCGGCTCGTGGGTCGTACCGAAGGAGGCGCTGGCCGCTGGGGATTATGCCCGAATCGAGACGCTGGCGCGGGAGGCCGCTTCCCTCGCGCCGTAAGGGCGTGATACCACAGGGGGAGGAGGACTGCGCCGCATGGCCAATATGCTGGATGTCTTGCGCTCATACCTGCCCCGCCTGTCGCGGCAGGAGGCGGCGGTTGCCCAGGCGATTCTGACCGATCCGCAAGCGACGCTGCAAAGCCCGGTGGCGGTGGTGGCGACGCGCGCGGGGGTCAGCCAGCCCACGGTGATCCGCCTCTGCCGCTCGGTTGGGTGCGAAGGCTTTGCCGATTTCAAGCTGAAGCTGGCGCAAAGCCTGGTTCCTGGCGTGCCTTTCGTGACGGCGGCGGTGGAAAGCAGCGACGATACGGCGACCTATGCCGCCAAGATTTTCGACGCGACAGCCACCGCCCTGCACGCGGCGCGCACGGCGCTGGATGTGGCGGCGACGGATCGGGCGATAGCCCTACTGGCGCACGCGCGGCGGATCGTGATCTTCGGCCTCGGCGGGTCGGCCGCCATTGCCCAGGACGCGGAACATAAGCTGGCGCGCTTTGGTATCCCCTGTCAGGCGGTGTTGGACCCGCTGATGCTGCGCATTCAACTGGCGGGTATGGGGCCGGACGATGTGCTGCTAACCATTTCCAATACCGGGCGCACCAAGCTGGCACTGGAGGCGGCGCAGGGGGCACGCGATCAGCAGGTGCCGGTCGTTGCGGTGACGGCCCCAAACTCGCCGCTGGCCAATCTTGCCGATATTACCGTGGCGGTCGAATCGGCGGAAGATACCGAACTCTTTACGCCGATGGCCTCGCGGATTGTGCATCTTGTGCATGTGGATGTCTTGACCACCGGCGTTGCTCTCCGCTTAGGGGCGGATAAGCAGGATCT
Organism: uncultured Elstera sp.; assembly: GCA_964576605.1. Classification (GTDB taxonomy): domain Bacteria; phylum Pseudomonadota; class Alphaproteobacteria; order Elsterales; family Elsteraceae; genus Elstera. The sequence goes on from CAZNVY010000018.1 coordinate 41,094, forward strand.
GTTGGCTCGGATCAAAACGAATCTCCGGTCTACCCGTTTGCCCGTGGCGCGCGAGGCTCCGGCCCGCGACCCGCTACCCAGCCTCTGAGGTCTGGATGGAGCGGGCGCGGCATCTTCTGGTCGTCGATGACGATCGGGAAATTCAGGCGCTGCTGCACGATTTTCTGGTCAAGCACGGGTTCCGCGTTTCGACGGCGGGCGATGGCCGCGATGTGCGCCGCCAGATGGCGCAATGGACGATTGATCTCGTGATCCTCGACCTAATGCTGCCTGGCGAATCCGGCGTCGAACTCTGCCGGGCGTTGCGCGCCGAGTCGGACGTGCCGATCATCATGCTGACGGCGGTGGCGGAGGAGGCGGAGCGTATCATCTGCCTCGAAATCGGGGCCGATGATTATATCGTTAAACCTTTCTCCCCCCGCGAACTACTGGCCCGTATCCGCGCCTTGTTTCGGCGGGCGGGCGGGCGCGAGGCGGCAGGGGCAGAGACCCCAGCGGCGGGGGAATGGGAGTTTGCGGGCTGGCGGCTCGATACCGGAAAGCGGGAGTTACGCTCCCCAGAAGGGGTGTTGGTCCATCTTTCCGCCGGGGAGTATCAGCTGTTGACCGCCTTCCTTGAACGCCCGCAGCGGGTGGTAACGCGCGAGGAGCTGATGGATATTTATAAGGGCGACGCGCTCGCGCCCTTCGACCGGTCCATCGATATTCAAATCAGCCGCCTGCGCCGCAAGATCGAACAAAGCTCCCGCGATCCAACCCTGATTAAGACCGTGCGGGGCGCGGGCTATCAGTTCACCGCGCCGGTGGTCCGCCGATCGTGACCCGTCTGCTGCCGCCTCGGTTGGCACCCCGGCTGCTGCTGGTGCTGCTGGCGGCGATGGGGCTGACGGCGGTTTTGGCCTTGGCCGCCGCCTTGGCCGCGCTGGACCGGCAAAAGGATCGGCTGGAAGCGCATCGTCTCGGCCCCGCCATGGCTGCCCTCTGGCAGACGGCGGAGGCGGCTTTGGCCGAGGGCGGATCGCCCGATGCCGCTCTGGTAACGCGCCATATCACCGATCTAAAATTCGCGTTAGGGCCTTTACCGGCGGCGGTCGCCGATGCGCGCTATTATTTCACCCCGGCCTATGATGGGCGCGCGCCTTTCGAGGGTCGGGTGCTGTTGCCTCGCCCGCTGCTGGAGGGGCGTCGGATCGATTTAGGGGCGGCAGGGACTGGGCTGGAGACCGCCTTGGCGCAAATCTCTGCCGAGATCGCCGCGACCGGCCTGCCGGCAACCTTAGCGTTACCGCTATCGGATGGGCGCTGGCTGAGTTTCAGTAGCCCGCGCTTTTGGGCGGCGCGCTGGACCCCGGTGATGCGCGGACTGGCTGGGCTGGTCGCCGCTGCCGGGTTGATACTCGTGGCGTTCGGGGTCGCGCGGGGGCTGGCCCTGCCGGTCGAGCGGCTGGCCGAGG
>CAZNVY010000019.1:0-551 GCA_964576605.1 uncultured Elstera sp.
TATCGAAGCGATGAAGGTGATGAACCCGCTACCGTCGCCACGGGCTGGGGTGGTGAAGGACATTCTGGTGTCGGACGGCAAGCCGGTTGAATACGGCGAGCCTCTGGTCATCATCGAGTAAGCGCATGTTTGAAAAGATCCTGATCGCCAATCGCGGCGAAATCGCCCTGCGCATCCACCGCGCCTGCCGGGAGCTGGGCATCCATACGGTCGCCGTTCATTCGACCGCCGATGCCGACGCCATGCATGTGCGCCTTGCCGACGAAAGCGTCTGCATTGGTCCGCCCGCGCCGCGCCAAAGCTACCTGAACATGCAGGCGATCATTTCGGCGGCGACGATCACCGGGGCGGAAGCCATTCACCCCGGCGTCGGCTTTCTGGCCGAGAACGCCGATTTCGCCCAGATGGTGCAGGATCACGGCATGGTCTTCATCGGCCCATCGCCGGAGCATATCCGGATTATGGGCGATAAGATCACCGCGAAAAAGGCGGTACAGGATCTTGGCATTCCCACCGTTCCCGGCTCCGATGGGCCGGTCGCCTCTGAAGAA
>CAZNVY010000019.1:561-16313 GCA_964576605.1 uncultured Elstera sp.
GCCATCGAGATTGCCCGGCGCATTGGCTATCCGATCTTGATTAAGGCGGCGGCAGGCGGCGGCGGCAAGGGCATGAAGATTTGCCGGAACGAGGCCGATCTGCGCGCGCAATTGCCGGTAGCCCGGTCGGAAGCCCGATCCTTCTTCGGCAATGATGCGGTGTTCTTTGAAAAATTCTTGGAACGTCCCCGCCATATCGAACTGCAAATCCTTGGCGACGGCCAAGGCAATGTGATCCATCTCGGCGAGCGCGATTGCTCGTTGCAGCGCCGCCATCAGAAGCTTCTGGAAGAAGCCCCGTCGCCCGCGCTGAATGCGGCGGAACGCGAGGCGATTGGCGAGATCGCCCTGAAGGCGATGGGCACGCTCGGCTATGCATCGGCGGGCACGCTGGAGTTTCTGTACGAAGACGGGCAGTTCTATTTCATCGAAATGAACACGCGCCTGCAGGTGGAACATCCGGTGTCGGAATTCATTACCGGCATCGATCTGGTGCGCGAGCAGATTCGCATTGCCGCCGGTGGCAAGCTGACGATGAAGCAGGAAGACGTGCGCTTTAACGGCGCCGCCATCGAAGTGCGCGTCAATGCCGAACATCCGGTGACCTTCGCGCCGTCGCCGGGCAAGATCGGCGAATATCATGCGCCGGGCGGGCCGGGCGTGCGCGTCGATTCGGCGCTCTATTCTGGCTATAAGGTGCCGTCCCATTACGACAGCATGGTATCGAAGCTGATCGTTCACGGCAAAACGCGCAATGAATGCTTGATGCGCCTGCGCCGGGCCTTGGAAGAATATGTAATCGCCGGGATCGATACGACGATCCCGCTGCATCAGAAGATCATCGCCGATCCCGATTTCATTACCGGCGATTATACGATCCATTGGCTGGAACATTTCATGGAACGCACCGCCGCCGCTAAGGACGGCGCGGCCTAAGTACCGGGGGCAGGGGATGCGGCTGACGCCCGATCTGCTGCTCCGCGCCTATGCCGCTGGGATTTTTCCGATGGCGGAAGGTCGGGACGATCCAGAACTGTTCTGGGTCGATCCCGATCAGCGCGGCATTCTGCCGCTCGATGGGTTTCACGTGCCAAAGCGGCTGAAGCGTAGCCTGCGCACGACCCCCTATTCGGTTACCATCGATACCGCCTTTCGACGCACGGTGGCCGCTTGCGCCGCCCCGCGCCCCGGCAGCCCCGACAGTTGGATCAATGAGGAAATCCGGCGGCTCTATGGGCTGTTGTTCGAGCAAGGTCACGCCCATTCGGTGGAATGCTGGCAAGGCGATCTTTTGGTCGGCGGCCTGTATGGGGTAACCTTAGGGGGCGCGTTCTTTGGCGAAAGCATGTTTTCGGTCGCGCGCGATGCCAGCAAGATCGCCTTGGTCTATCTGGTCGCGCAACTGCGGGCGGGCGGGTTCACGCTGCTGGATACCCAGTTTAAGACCGATCATCTCGCGCAATTCGGTGTGATCGAAATTCCCCGCAGCCACTATCGGAGAAGACTAGACGAAGCCCTATCGGTGCAGGCAGTCTTTGGCCGGATAGTTTTAGGACAGCCCCAGTCGCTTGAGGACGTAATCCACTATGCGGGATGCTGAGACCGTCGATCTAGCTGCGCTATTGGCCCTGGTGCCGTCGGGGGATGAAGGGGCTTTTGCGGCCCTCTACCGGCATACGGCCCCGCATCTATACGGGGTGGCGCTCCGTATCACCAGGGATCGGTCCAGCGCCGAAGATGTGGTGCAGGATGTTTTGGGCAAGCTCTGGTCCGGGGCGGCGCGCTTCGATGCCGCGCGCGGATCGGCCATGGGCTGGCTGCTAACGATGGCGCGCAACCGGGCGCTCGATCTCATCGCGCGGCGCGGGCGGGACGCTCCGCTGCCAGAGGAGTTCGACGCTCTGCCCGACCCGGCGGAGGATGCTTTATCCGCGCTGGCCGGGCGGCAGGATGCGGCCCGCTTGCACGCCTGTCTTGAAACGCTGAGTGCCGATCAACGCCGCGCCATTCTGGTTGCCTTCTTCGACGGGGCAACCCACGAGGAAGCGTCCGAGAAACTGGCAACGCCGCTGGGCACGGTCAAAAGCTGGGTCCGCCGGGGGTTGTTGAAACTGAAAGGGTGCCTTGCCGTATGAGCGCCTTAGATCGCAATACGCTGACGGTCTTGGCCGGAGAATATGTGCTGGGCACGCTGCGCGGCCGCGCCCGCACCGAGTTCGAGGCCCTCTGCGCGGCCGACCCCGACGTGGCGGCGGTAAAGCAGGCGTGGGAAGAGCATCTGGCCCCCTTGCTGGAACTTTCGCCCCGTGTCGCGCCGCCCGACCATCTGTGGGGCGCGCTAACCGACGATTTGGGCTTCGAGGTGATCGCGGATCGGCGGAACACCGACCGAGGCCAGGTGGAGCCAGAGGACCTGGCCTCGCCCGATGTGACCCCGACGCCAGCGCCCTTGGCCGACGAACTATCGGCGCAAACCGCCGAGATCATTACACTGCGCCGCAGCCTAGGTCGCTGGCGGGTGGCGAGTACGATGCTGGGTATGGCGGTGGCAGCGGCTTTGGTCGGCGTGGTTTTGGTTCGCCCCGATCTATTGCAGCCGCCGCCTGCGCCGGTCGTGGTGGCAGAAAAACCTGCCGATCCGCCGCCCGCGGTCGATCCCAGCCCGCCGCGCCCTTTGCTGGTGGCGGTTATGCTGAACGAAGCGCGGGAGCCGTGGTGCGTTGTGCGCGAAGGCGCGCCCGACGGCAAACTAACCCTGACGCTCATCAAACCGATGCCCGACGATGGATTGGATCGTGAGCTATGGATCATCGGGCCGGATAATGTGCCAAAATCCCTGGGGCTGATTGCCCAGGATGGGCTGTCCATCGACCCGGCGGTTGAAACCGAACCGGGACGTATGCTGGCGGTAAGCCGCGAACCCAAGGGCGGCTCGCCCAGCGGGCTGCCGACCGGGCCGGTCTTCGCCACGGGGATGCTGGTTAAGGTGATGGATCTATAGGGGCGGGGGCGGCCTGTTTGAGCGCGGCGATCATCTCCAGCGCGATTTCCCGTTCGCCCATAATCACCGTATCGGCCCCTAGGCGGTTTAGATGGTCGACCTCGGCGTCGGAATGGGCGCGGGCGATAATGGTTAGGCCGGGGTTCAGCTTGCGGCCTTGGGCGACCGCCTGACCAGCCTCGAACGGATCGGGGATCGCAACGATTAAGCTGCGTGCCCCCGCAAGATTGGCCCGCTCTAATACCGCTGGGGTGGCGGCATTGCCGCGGATCAACTCGACCCCGGCAGCCTGCAGGGTTTCGGCGTGTTTGTCGCTATCTTCGATCACCAGAAACGGGGTGTTGCTCGCCAAAAGATCGGCTCCGACCAAACCGCCCACCCGTCCATAGCCAACCAGAATGACGTGATCGGTCAATCGGGTTGGGGGGGCTTCCTCTGGTTCGGGCGCGTCGCTTGGTGTGGCGGGGACGGGGGGGATGGGGGACACGGGGCGGTCGAACCGCGCCTCCAGCCGCGGGCGGATCGCTTCGCAGAGGGCAAAAACGGCGGGGTTAAGGATGATCGATAAAATCGCCCCGGCCAGGATCAGATCACGCCCTGCTTCTGGGAGCAGCGCCAGCCCGACGCCCAGATCGGCCAGAATGAAGGAAAATTCGCCAATCTGCGCCAGGCTGGCGGAAATGGTCAGCGCCGTCCCAACATTATGCCGGAACAATAGCACCACGATAAAGGCCACCAACGATTTACCGACGGTAATAATCAACACGGTGCCCAAGACCGGCAAAGGGTTTTCGATTAAGATCGCTGGATCGAATAACATGCCGACCGAAACGAAAAACAGCACGGCAAAGGCATCGCGTAACGGCAGGCTTTCTTGCGCGGCCCGGTGGCTGAGTTCGCTCTCCGACAGGATCATCCCAGCAAAAAACGCCCCCAGTGCGAGCGAGACGCCGAAAAGTTTCGCCGCGCCCATTGCCACCCCAAGGGCAATCGCCAAGACCCCTAGACGAAAAAGCTCGCGAGAGCCGGTATGGGCGATCCAATGCAACAGCCAGGGGATCACGCGCCGCCCGACGACCAGCATCAATCCAACGAAGGCCGTCACCTTCAACAGCGTCAGCCCGATGATCCCGCCGATGCCAAGATCAAGGCCCAGCCACGCGCTGAGGCTTGCGGCGACCGGATCGTTCGATTGCGCCGCCCCATCGGCGATACTGGCGGCGGCGGGGATCAACACCAAGGCCAGGACCATGGCCAGATCTTCCACAATCAACCAGCCAACGGCGACCTTCCCGCGCTCCGACTCCAGCAACCGTCGTTCCTGCAAGGCTTTCAGCAGCACGACCGTGGAGGCAACCGATAGCGCAAGGCCGAACACCAGCCCGCCGCCGACCGACCAGCCGAGCAGGCTCGCCAGCCCCCATCCCATCAGGGTGGCAAGCCCGATCTGGGCCAAGGCCCCCGGTACGGCAATGCCGCGCACCGACAGCAAATCCTTCAACGAAAAATGCAGTCCCACGCCGAACATCAGCAAAATCACACCGATTTCTGCCAGTTCCGGTGCGAGACTCTGATCGGCCACAAACCCTGGTGTGTGCGGTCCCACTAAAATTCCCGCGAATAAATAACCGACCAAGGGAGGCAGCCGCAGCCGATGCGCCAGCGCCCCGAAGATAAACGCCAGGACCAAGCCCCCAACAATCGTAGAAATCAGGGGCGTCTCATGCGGCATCGGGTGGTTCCTTCCAGGCGATCACGGTCTGAGAGAAACATCAGGGCTAAGACCATCGAAGCGCAAGGGCAGAGTCTGAAGTATGACTTGTCTGCCGATTGAGCTATTCCTAAGGCAGCATTGCTAATCGGGCCTTTGCTTCACGAACGTGTTTTACAAGGTCTGGATGTTTTGATTTTTCATAGGATCCGATGAATTGCTTGTATAGTTTTTTGGCTTCATTATGGGCGCCAATTTCTGTTTCATAGAGTTTTCCTTTGAAGAAAATCGAGTTTCCGACAAACAATTGAATGCGCTCGATCTTGCTTGTACTATATCTTTTGATGACAAGGTCAAAAAACTTGAGCGCATGATCGACCAAGGGTGGATTAGCCGCAGCCGTCATAACGCCAATGTTGTAGAGCGCTAGGGCGACCGCCTCCACAATCTCTGGATTGTTATCCGATCCAAAATCTTGTAAAAGCTGATCGTAGACGATCACCGCAAGGGTTGGGTCGCGGGGGTTGCTTTTGAAGAGAGCAAATCCTTTATTGATTTGCGACCAGGCAACAATACTACGCGCATCGCGATCGGCGATGAAATTGAAGTGCCGGATGATCTGGTCGTAGATATAAATCGCATTTGTATATTGCGGGGGGCGCATTTCTAAATAGGTAAGCCCGGCATTATATCCTGCCCGCAAAGCGTTTAGGCTTAAGTCGTGATCTTTATTCTCAAGCCCCATGTTCAAGATGTGCACATAAACGCTAATTGCATTCTCATAGTCGCGAACGATGGGATCCTTCAGTGCGCCCCCCAGGGTTAAGAGGGCCGATGATAGGCCGCGTCGTTCCGCCGGGGTGCCGGGTGGCCCAAAGCTTTTGATCGCCCGTGCTATCCGGTCACGGGCCTCGGCAGGCTTTTCTTGAAACATCAAGGCAAGACTATTAGCATTTTCGATGTATAGCCGATGCAGACGGTCGGTTCCCCGCAGTTTTTCCCAGCGTGCTATAATCTCTTGTGATTTATTGAATTGTTTTCGATCTGTATAATATCCAACTATTTCCGCCCAATCAATAACATCTTTTTTATCGTCTGGGATCGATTCTGTTTTTTTGAGTTTTTCGGGTGAGTCAAGTTTAGAAAAATTTTGTGCAGCCACCTCTGACGACAGGAGCAAGCTGACCAAAAGGATCGTCATTAGCCGCTTCATGAACGATAGAACGGCCAAGGAGGGGTGCGAGCGGGACATTATTCTTATCCTGAAAGATCGTTATAGGAGTTAGCCTATATCATCGGTTGTGGATTTGAAAGGAATCAATGTTTTCAGTGTATTACTCCCCCTTTCCCCAAATACCGAGACCGTCCTGTTTGGCCGCCGCTTCCGCTGCCGCAAAACTGCCTTTTGAGTATTTGGGATAATCCCAGGCCCAACCGGCGCGGGTTTGGGCATGAGAGAGATCGGCGGTGGCGGTGCAGCAGCGGGCGACGGGGCGGTTATGGTCGTCCGTCTCGACGCGCTGACAGGCAACGGTCCGTCCTGCCACCAATGATTGTAGCGCGGCGCGGGATTGGCGGTAGCCGGGGGTGCCGCTTTCGGGGGCGTTGACGCCCCAGAGACGCACCAGCTGCCCGCCGCCGCAGCGCTGGCCGGTGAGCGTGCCCCCCAGGCTCAGGGTATCGCCATCCACCGCGCAGGCGGGTCCGGTCAGCTTGGGGTCGCCGGGACAGGGCGGGGCAGCGGAGTCCGGTACACCCCACCAGCCGACGGCGAGCACTGCAATAAGGGCAAGGGCCGACAGAAAACTAGGGCGCGGTAAGAACCGCCGTCGCCCCGGAGCGGCAGGCGGGGGCAACCGGCGCGGCCCACCGCGCAGGCGGGCAAGACGGGACAGAAGCGGATTCATGTTCATGATATACCCCATGATTGCGAACGACGCATCGAAAAACCGATCCAGGCGGGGGCCGGGGCGGCGCGCGCGGGGGGTTGGTCGGGGCGGTGGAAGGCTCTATATCCAAGACCAAAGGAGTTTCGCATGTCCGTTTCGATGCACGCTGCCGCTGATTTGCCGGTCTGGGACCTATCCGATCTGTACGCCAGCCCGGACGATCCCCGGATCGAGACGGATTTTGCCTGGGCGACCGACGCAGCGGCGGCGCTGGTTGCCGCGACGCAGGGTAAGCTGGCGGGGTTAACTTCCGCCGCTTTTGCCGATGCTCTGCGCCGCTACGAAGCCTTGGATGAGCGGCTTGGCAAGCTTGGCTCCTACGCCCAGCTGCTGTATGCTCAGGATATGAGCAGCCCGGATGTGGGGCGCTTCTACCAATCGGTGCAGGAACGAATTACCGCGATTGCGGGTAATCTGCTGTTTTTTACGCTGGAATTGAACCAGCTCGACCCGGCGGCGGTCGACGCGCTGCTGGCTGATCCCGCCGCCGCGCGCTATCGCCCGTGGGTGGAGGCCAGCCGCGCCTTCCGCCCGCATCAGCTGTCCGACGCGCAAGAAAAGCTGCTGCTGGAAAAATCCCTCACCGGGCGGGCGGCCTGGGTGCGGCTGTTCGATGAAACGATGGCAGCGCTGCGCATTCCCATCGATGGGCGCGATCTGACGTCCACCGAAGTGCTGGCGCTAATGGTGTCTCCGGATCGGGAAGTGCGGCGGAAGTCCAGCCGGGCATTCGGGGCCGCCCTGACCGATCAGGTGCGCGTCTTTGCCCTTATCACCAATACCCTGGCCAAGGATAAGGAAGTGGAGGACCGCTGGCGTCAGTATCCGCGCCCGATCTCCAGCCGCAACCTGGGTAACCGGGTAGAAGATGCGGTGGTCGATGCGCTGATCGCCGCCGTTCGAGCCGCCTATCCGCGGTTGGCGCATCGCTATTACCGGCTGAAAGCGGGCTGGCTGGGCCTGCCGCATCTCGAAACCTGGGATCGGAACGCGCCGCTACCGGGAGCACCGGATCGTCAGATTCCCTGGCGCGAGGCGACCGAAACCGTGCTGTCGGCCTATCACGCTTTCTCCCCCGATCTGGCGGGGGTGGCCCGGCAGTTCTTCGAGAAACCCTGGATCGATGCGCCGGTGCGGCCCGGCAAGGCCCCTGGGGCCTTTGCCCATCCCACCGTGCCCTCGGCGCATCCCTATTTGCTGGTGAATTACCAGGGCAAGGTGCGCGATGTGATGACCTTAGCGCACGAGTTGGGGCATGGGGTGCATCAGGTTCTGGCCGGACAAACCCAAGGGCATCTGCTGGCCGATACGCCGCTGACCCTGGCCGAAACCGCCTCGGTCTTCGGGGAGATGCTCACCTTCCGCGCGCTGCTGGCGCAGGCGACCGACCCGGCGCAGCGGCGCTTTCTGCTGGCGTCCAAGGTCGAGGATATGCTGAACACTGTGGTGCGCCAGATCGCGCTGCATTCGTTTGAAGAAGCCGTGCACGACCGCCGCCGGACGGGCGAACTGCTGCCCGATGATCTTGCGGAAATCTGGTTGAAAACCCAGCGCGATTGTTTGGGCGATGCGGTGCAGTTCGATGAGAGTTACCACAATTTCTGGGCCTATATCCCGCACTTCATTCATTCGCCCTTCTATGTTTACGCCTATGCCTATGGCGATTGCTTGGTCAATTCGTTGTACGCCGTCTACGCCCAGGGCGAACCGGGGTTTGCCAGCCGATATTTGACGCTGCTCAAGGCAGGCGGGTCGCAGCATCACTCGGCGCTATTGGCCCCCTTTGGGTTAGATGCGCGCGATCCGGCCTTCTGGGATCGTGGCCTGCAGATGATCGCGGATTTCATCGACGAATTGGAAGGGCTATCGGCCCTGCACGAGGCGCATCATGTCTGAAGAAAATAGCTTCACGGGCCGGGTGCGCCGCTACGCGACCGTCACGACAAAAATGAGCGGCGTGGCCGCCCGCCTTGCCGGGGAACGCTTTCTCGGCATCGGTCTTGATCGCGACAAGCACGCCGCTGAACTTACCGCGATCCTGGGGGGCATCAAAGGCCCGCTGATGAAAGTGGGCCAGCTGATTGCCGTGCTGCCCGATGTGCTGCCCGATGAATATGCGCGCGAACTGCGTGCTCTCCAGTCCAACGCTCCGGCGATGGGGTGGCCATTCGTCAAACGCCGAATGCAGGGGGAATTGGGGTCGGGCTGGCAGAGCAAATTCGCCGAGTTTGGGCAGGAGGCGGCGGCGGCGGCCTCCCTTGGTCAAGTGCATAAGGCCAGGCTGCCCGATGGGCGGGCCGTTGCGGTGAAGCTGCAATATCCCGACATGGCCTCCGCCGTCGAAGCCGATCTGAAACAGCTGAAGCTGTTGCTGGCGCTGTATGAACGGGCAGATAAGGCCATCTCCACTGGCGATGTGCATGTGGAAATCGGCGACCGGCTGCGGGAGGAGTTGGATTACGACCGCGAACGGCGTCACATTCACCTCTACCGCCATATTCTGCGCGACGAGCCGGGGGTTTCGGTGCCCGATCCGATCGATGATCTGTCGACCGGGCGGCTGCTGACCATGACCTGGCTCGACGGGGTGCCGCTATTGTCCTTGAAAGATGCCCCGCTGGAGCAGCGCAACCGGCTGGCCTATAACCTCTTCCGCGCTTGGTATGTGCCCTTCTACCGCTACGGTGTGATCCACGGCGACCCGCACCCCGGCAATTACGCCGCGCGGCCCGACGATGGGATTAATCTGCTGGATTTCGGCTGCATCCGGGTTTTCCCGGCGCGCTTCGTCAATGGCGTGATCGAGCTTTATCACGCGCTCGATACCGGCGACCGCGACCGGGCAATTGCGGCCTATGAAACCTGGGGCTTCACCAATCTCTCGCACGAGCTGGTGGATGTGCTGAACCAATGGGCCAGCTTCCTTTACGGCCCTATCTTGGAAAACCGCACCCGCCTAATCCAGAACGAGGGCGGGACGGAATACGGCAAGGAAGTCGCCTCCAAGGTCCATGCCGAATTGCGCCGCCTGGGCGGGGTAAAGCCGCCGCGCGAATTCGTGTTTATGGATCGAGCCGCCATTGGCCTTGGGTCGGTCTTCACGCATTTGGGCGCAGAGATCAATTGGTATAAGCTGTTCCACGATCTGGCGGGCGATTTCGACGCCGAGGCCCTGGCGGTGCGGCAGGCGGCGGCGCTAGCGGCGGCGGGGGTGCCGGAGGGGGTTTAGGGGAAGGTTTGCATCGTGTGCCGATACGCGATACATTATTTCTATGATTATCGGCTTCCGGCACAAGGGCCTTGAGGTGTTCTTCTACACAGGCTCGTTACGAGGTATTCAAGCAGCCCATGCTAAAAAGCTGCGGATCGTTCTCGCGTTGCTGAATGCTGCAACGGAACCACAGGACTTAAATCAACCTGGGTTGCGGCTTCATTCGCTGAAAGGGGCGCTCGAAACCCACTGGTCGGTTTGGGTGAACGGCAATTGGCGGATCACCTTCCGCTTTACTGGCTCAGATGTCGAACTCGTCGATTATCAGGACTATCATTGAGGGGCATGACCATGATGCACACCCATCCCCATCCCGGCGAAATCCTCAAGGAAACCGTCTTCGCGCCGCTCAATTTGTCGGTTACGGAAGCCGCGAGCCGGCTTTCCCTGTCGCGGGTTGCCTTGTCGCGCGTGCTGAACGGTAAGGCGGGCATTAGTGCGGATTTGGCGATTCGCTTGGAAAAAGCAGGTGTCAGCACGGCGCGCTTTTGGGTCACGCTTCAGGCCAATTATGATTTATGGGTGGCGATGCAGCGCGAACAGCCGCCGGTGCGGGCGTTGCAAGGGGGGGTGGCGTAGGGCGGTTGGCTGGGAGAAACCCCGCCGTAATCCGCTCTCTACGCCATTTAGAAGCAAACCTATCTTGGCGCGCAGTCTTTCTCAAACCTAACGGAAAGCTTCTCTATTCAGAGAAGTTTTTCATTGACCGAGGCCCGGCAAGAATTGTAACTTCTCTTTATGGAGAACTGTTTCCCTGCGCTATTTAATGCCTTGGGCGACGCAACCCGGCTTGCTGTGGTGGAGCGTCTCTCTGGTGGCCCGCAGACCGTGAGTGATCTTGCCAAAGCGCATCCGATGGTGTTGTCGGCTTTTACCAAGCATCTTGGCATCCTGGAACGGGCGGGTCTCATCACCACCGAAAAGGTAGGGCGCGTTCGCATCTGTTACCTCAATCATGCCGCAATGGCGGACCTAGAGGGCTGGCTTACAGACCGTCAGGCCCTCTGGAACCGCCGTCTTCATCGACTTGAACGGCTTATTCAATCCGAGAAGGACGATCTTGCATGACTCTTGTCCATGAAACGATAGAGTTCCAGCGGGATTTTCCGGTGCCGCCGGAGCGTGTTTTCCGCGCGTTTACAGATATTCGGGAGCGCGAGATTTGGTCGGCCCCTTCTGACCGCGTTGAGGTCAAGATCGACCAGTCCGACATGCGGCCAGGCGGTTTAGAGCGCGCTCGGTGCGGGCCGCGCGGAGATATGCAGTGGGATTTGATCACCTATTATCACGTGATCGACGCGGGTCAGGTTATCACCTTCACGGAAATCTTGAGCGAGCGCGGCACAACGCTCACCGCCGCCCTTGTAACCTTTGCCTTTTCGCCGCTTCCGGAAGGTGGTACGCGCCTCAAGCTGACCGACCAGATCACCTCTTTCGTTGGAGCCGAGGCGGCAGCAGGGCACCGGATGGGCTACACGCAAGCCTTGCATAACCTTGCGGACCGGTTGACGATAGCAGATTGATCGAACGGCCTAATCCGATCCGCAGGCTGTATTTAGCAGAATAAAGCAAGATATCCGCAAAAGGTGTGGCACGGGGTTTTACGGGACTCGATATGGCCGATTTTCTGCTCTACGTGCTCCTCGCCCTGGCGCTCGCCTGGGGTGGGGGCTTCATTGTTGCGATGGTTCTGGCAACGGCGTTCGGCGCATCGTCTTTGCTGGAGACCATGATAGAGGGCACGTCCCAGTACGGCAAAATGCTGCTCGTCGATCTGCGAAAGCTGTGGTCGCTGGTTTTAACCGGGGTCTTTGCGGCGCTGTCGGTCGAGGCGTTTCTTAAAACCGATGCGACGTTAGGCTTTATCTTTATCGGGTTATCGGCCCTCTGCGGTGGGCTGGCGTGGCTTTTCTATCGAAAGTAGCCGAACGCCATGCCGCCCCGCAGGAGGCCGGAAATTTTACCCCGCTGCGATTTGTTCCTTCGCCACACCCAACAGCCGGTCCATCTCGGCCCGCAACTCATTAGCACCGATGCTGATACCCTTGGCGGCAAAATCATGGGCCACTTTTTCCAGCACGTCATCATCGCCCGGACGGTCGAAATCGGCGGCGACGACGGTTTTAGCGTAAGCCTCGGCGTCGGCCTCACCGAGTTTTTCAGCCGCCCAGAGGCCGAGCAGCTTATTGCGCCGGGCAATGACCTTGAACTTTACGGTTTCATCCTGGGCGAACTTGGTTTCAAAGGCTTTTTCCCGGTCGTTCAGGCCGCTCATCATCTATCCTTTCACGCGAAGTGGTTGCGGTTATCGATCTTTCAGCAGGTGGGCGTCCGGGTCGGCGGTGGCAAGCCCAAGCGATGGTTAGCCTGCTAGAATTTCTGCCTTGGCGATGGCGTGCAGCCGGTCCAATTCCTGGCGCAGCTGCGGCAGGTCGGCGTGAACCCCGCGCGCGGCCAGATCATCGGCCACCCGTTCCAGAATATCTTCGTCGCCCGGATGTTCGATGTCGTAATCGATCAGGCCTTTGGCGTACATATCGGCTTCTGCCGTCGGCAGGCCCATCCGCTCCGCTGCCCAAAGGCCGAAGAGCTTGTCGCGCCGTACGATGGCACGGAACAATTGGTCCTGCTCCAGGGCGAAATGGGCCTCGAAGGCGCGCTCCCGATCATCGAACTTCGTCATGGCCTGTTCTGCTCCCGTCTGTGGTGAGGGCGGCGCACTATCTTTGCGGCAAGACCCCGCGTCTTTGATATAGCTCAAAATCGGGTTTGTTGGGGAGAGTGAGATGTGTGTGCTGCTGCTGGTCCGTCGTCCGGGGGAAGCATGGCCGGTTCTGATCGCGGCGATGCGCGAGGAAATGCAAGATCGGCCTGCCCGCGTGCCGGGGCGGTATTGGCCCGACCGGCCCGACGTGCGGGCGGGGCTGGATGAACTCTCCGGCGGTTCCTGGCTGGGGATCAACGATTACGGCGTCACGGCGGCTTTGCTTAACCGCTATGGCACGCTGGGGCCGCAGGACGGTAAGCGCAGCCGGGGCGAATTGGTGCTGGACGCGCTCGACCACGCCGATGCGCGCGTGGCGGCGGCGGCGCTGGCGGCGCTCGATCCGCGCGCCTATCGCGGCTTCAATCTAGTGATCGCCGACGCCCGCGATGCGTTCTGTATCCGCTCTGACGAAACCCGGCTGATCGTTGAGGCCATTCCCGAAGGGGTTTCAATGTTCGGCGCGTGGGACCGCAATGATCCGCACGACCCGCGCATTAAGAAGCATCTACCGCGCTTCATCGCCGCGCCGCTGCCCGACCCATCGGCAGGGGATTGGGGCGCTTGGCAAGCCTTGCTCGCGCAAGAGGATAAGGCAGAGCCGCGTCACGGTCTGTCGATGCATCTGCCGAACGGCTACGGCACCCGCTCGGCCAGTCTGATCGCGCTGCCGCCTTTGGGGCAGGGGCGGGCGCCGGTTTTTTTGCACGCCGATGGGCCGCCCGCCGCCACGCCGTATGAGGCGGTCGCATAACCGGGTCGCCCGCTGGGGGTGACGGGTACATTGTATCCCCTAGCCCCCGCTGCTATAGAGACGCGGACCGGATCGCCGCCGCTGGGGTTGGCGCGACCGGGCTGGCCCCAGAGGATCGGTTGATGGCGCGACGCAGGAAGATTTACGAAGGCAAGGCGAAAGTTCTGTTTGAAGGGCCGGAACCCGGTACCATCGTGCAGTATTTTAAGGATGATGCCACGGCCTTCAACAATCAGAAGAAGGGCACCATCAGCGGTAAAGGCGTGTTGAACAACCGCATTTCCGAATTCCTGATGACGCGCCTCACCGAAATTGGCATTCCCACCCATTTCATCCGCTCGCTGAATATGCGCGAGCAATTGGTGCGCCAGGTTGAGATTATTCCCATTGAGGTGGTGGTGCGTAATGTTGCCGCCGGCTCGATGTCCAAGCGCTTGGGTATCCCAGAAGGCACACCGCTGCCGCGCTCGATCATCGAATATTACTATAAGAACGATGAACTCGGCGACCCGATGGTCTCGGAAGAGCATATCACCGCCTTCGGCTGGGCCAGCACGCAAGATATCGACGATATGATCCATCTGACCCTGCGGGTGAATGATTATCTGTCGGGCCTGTTCTTGGGCGTTGGGCTGAAGTTGATCGATTTTAAGCTGGAGTTCGGCCGCATCTGGGAAGACGATGAGTTGCGCATCGTTCTGGCCGATGAAATCAGCCCGGATAATTGCCGCCTGTGGGACGTGAAGACCAATCACAAGCTGGATAAGGACCGCTTCCGCCAGGATCTGGGCGGGGTGCAGGAAGCCTATCAGGAAGTCGCGCGCCGCCTTGGGGTTCTGCCCGTCGAGGTCGAGGGCGAAGGCGGCGAGGGCGAAGACCCGCGCACCCCGCGCGTGGTGAACTAACATGCTTCAGCCCGCTGATCCTCTGGTCGGCGGGCTTTTGTCTTTTTGGTAAGCCGGGTTCCCCGGCGTTTTTGCTTTTGGAAGGATGGTGCGATGAAGGCGCGCGTGCACGTCACCCTGAAAAACGGCGTTCTCGACCCCCAGGGCCGGGCGATCCATCAGGCGCTGGAAACTTTGGGCTTTGCCGGGGTGCAGGACGTGCGCCAGGGCAAGTACATCGAAATTGACCTCGATGAAACCGACCGCGCTAAGGCCGAAAGCCTCGTGCGCGAAATGTGCGCGACGCTGCTGGCCAATACCGTCATCGAAACCTACACCGTTTCCTTGCAGGACTAAGCGCCATGAAAAGCGCGATTGTGATTTTTCCCGGCACCAACCGGGAGCATGACGCTGCGGCGGCGCTGCGGCAGATTTGCGGGTCCGAACCGCAGTTCGTCTGGCACGGCGAAACCGAACTGCCGCAGGGCCTCGACCTCATCATCGTTCCCGGCGGTTTTTCCTACGGCGATTATCTGCGCTCTGGCGCGATGGCGGCGCAGTCGCCGGTGATGCGCGAAGTCAAGGCGGCGGCGGAGAAGGGTGTGCACGTCCTCGGGATCTGCAA
The DNA here is from genome assembly GCA_964576605.1 of uncultured Elstera sp. Classification (GTDB taxonomy): domain Bacteria; phylum Pseudomonadota; class Alphaproteobacteria; order Elsterales; family Elsteraceae; genus Elstera. The sequence continues at coordinate 15,521 of CAZNVY010000019.1, forward strand.
CGGTTTTCAGATCGTGACCGAAGCCGGGTTGCTGCCCGGCGCGCTGATGCGCAACGATACGCTGAAGTTCGTCTGCCGCGACGTGTTCCTGTCGGTCGGCACCGCCAACTCGCCCTATACGGCGGCGCTGAAGCCGGGCCAGGTGCTGCAGGTGCCGGTGGCGCATCATGACGGCAATTATTTTGCCGATGATGCGACGCTGGATAAGCTCGAAGCCGAAGACCGGATCGCCTTCCGCTATTGCAGCCCTGATGGCGATTTGGAAGAGGGGTGGAGTCCCAACGGCAGCCAGCGTGACATCGCCGGAATCCTGTCGGAAAACCGCCGCGTGCTGGGGCTGATGCCGCATCCTGAAAACGCTATCGATCCTTTGTTCGGATCGACCGACGGCGCGGGCCTGTTCCGCGGCCTCGTGCAGTCCATCGCCGGTTAAGGAGGCCCCTTCGTGACCGCCAATACGCTTGCCTTCGATACGCGCCCCGCGACCGAGGCCGACGCCACCGAATTCGGCCTGAAGACCGACGAATATCAACGCATTCTCACCCACCTGGGGCGCACGCCGACCCTGGTAGAATTGGGCGTTTTCTCGGTGATGTGGTCGGAGCATTGCTCCTATAAATCTTCCCGCATTCACTTAAAGAAACTGCCGACGACGGCACCCTGGGTCATCTGCGGGCCGGGCGAAAACGCCGGGGTGATCGATATCGGCGACGGCGATGCGGCGATCTTCAAGATCGAAAGCCATAATCACCCCAGCTTCATCGAACCCTATCAGGGCGCGGCGACCGGCGTC
>CAZNVY010000019.1:16341-24841 GCA_964576605.1 uncultured Elstera sp.
CATGCGCGACGTGTTCACCATGGGCGCGCGGCCCATTGCCAACCTCAATGCCCTACGCTTCGGCGATCCGGCGCATCCGAAGACCCGGCATTTATTGGCAGGGGTTGTGTCGGGCATCGGCGGGTATGGCAACTGTATGGGGGTGCCGACCGTCGGTGGGGAAACCCAGTTTCACCCGGCCTATAACGGTAATATTCTGGTGAATGCCATGACCGTTGGTATCGCCAAGACCGATAAGATTTTCTATTCGGCGGCGGCGGGCGTCGGCAATCAGGTGATCTACCTGGGGGCCAAGACCGGGCGCGACGGGATCCACGGCGCCACGATGGCCTCGGCCGAATTCACCGAGGAAGCGGAAAGCAAGCGCCCGACCGTGCAGGTCGGCGACCCCTTCACCGAAAAGCTGCTGCTGGAAGCCTGCCTGGAACTGATGGCGACGGACGCCATTGTGGCGATCCAGGACATGGGCGCGGCGGGCCTCACCTCCTCCTCCGTCGAAATGGCGGGCAAGGGTGGCCTGGGGATCGAGCTTGATCTCGATAAGGTGCCAACCCGCGAGACGGGGATGAGCGCCTACGAAATCATGCTGTCCGAAAGCCAAGAGCGCATGTTGATGATCCTAAAGCCGGGATCGGAGGATGTGGCGCGGCGGATTTTTGAAAAATGGGGTCTGGATTTCGCCCCTATCGGTGTGCTGACCGACAGCGGTCATATCGTACTGAAAAAGTCGGGCGGCGTGGTCTGCGATCTGCCGCTATCGCCGCTGGTCGATGATGCGCCGCTCTATGATCGTCCCTACGAGCCGACGCCGCTGCAAGACGAAGTGCTGGCCGGGGAAGTGGAGGCGCCGGACTCGCTGACCGACGCGCTCGCCACCCTGATGGGCACGCCCGACCTCGCCTCCAAGCGCTGGATCTGGGAACAGTACGATCATCTCGTCGGGGGCCATACGGTGATCCGTCCGGGCGGCGATGCGGCTGTGGTGCGCCTGCCGGGCCAGAAGAAGGCGCTGGCGATGGTCACCGACTGCACGCCGCGTTATTGCTTCGCCGATCCGCAGCGCGGCGGGATGCAGGCCGTAGTCGAAAGCTGGCGCAATCTAACGGCAGTGGGGGCAACCCCACTGGCGGTAACTAATAACCTTAACTTCGGCAACCCAGAGCGCCCGGAAATTATGGGCCAGCTTGTCGGCTGTCTTGAGGGGATGGGCGCGGCTTGCCGGGCACTCGATTACCCGATCATCTCGGGCAATGTCTCGCTCTACAATGAAACCAATGGCCAAGGCATTCTGCCGACCCCGGTGATTGGCGGCGTCGGGCTGCTCGAAGACGCCGAAACCTCCGTCAGCATCGCCTTTAAGGCCGAAGACGAAGCCATCTTCATGGTCGGGGAAACCAAGGGCTGGCTTGGTGCTTCGCTCTATCTCCGCGAACTCTGCGGGGCCGAAGAAGGCGCGCCGCCGCCGGTCGATCTGGCGCTTGAAAAACGCAATGGCGATTTCGTCCGCTCGCTGATTGCCGAAGGGCTGGTAACCGCCTGCCACGATGTATCGGACGGCGGCTTGCTGGTCGCGGTGGCCGAAATGGCGCTGGCGGGCGATATCGGGGCGGAAATCGACCTGCCCGATACTGGCCCGGCCCATGCAATTGCTTTTGGCGAAGACCAGGCCCGGTATATTTTCACCACCCATCAGCCCGATGCTGTGCGCAAGCACGCGACCGCAGCGGGCATGGTGCTGACCGAACTAGGGATGACCGGCGGGGTTGGAATCATCGTCAACGGCGAGGATGCCATTGACCTAGACGATCTGATGGTCATCCACGAAAGCTGGCTGCCCGATTACATGGAAAACGGGCTTGGCAGTGACGATGAGGATGACAATCTCTACGCTGACGATCCGTCGGACGATCAATAGGAGAAACCACCATGGCGATGGATGCCGCCACCATCGAAGCGATGATCCGCGAAGCCCTACCCGATGCTCAAGTCAGCATCCAGGATCTGCGCGGCGACGGCGATCATTATGCCGCGCATATCGTCTCGGCTGAGTTTCGGGGCAAGACCCGCGTGCAGCAGCATCAGATGGTCTATGCGGCCCTGCGCGGCAAAATGGGCGGGGAGCTGCACGCCCTCGCTCTGCAAACCGCAACCCCCGACGCCTGACCCCGCTTACCGCTGAAAGGATACCGCTATGACTGATGCCACCGTTCGGGATCGCATCCACCAGGAAGTGACCGGCAGCGATGTTGTGCTGTTTATGAAAGGCACGCCGGTGTTTCCGATGTGCGGCTTTTCTGCCGCCGTTGTTCAGGTGTTGAACCATCTGAATGTGCCCTTCAAGGGCATAAATGTTTTGGAAGATCCTGGCATTCGCCAAGGGATTAAGGATTACACTAATTGGCCGACGATTCCGCAACTTTACGTCAAGGGCGAGTTCGTTGGCGGTTGTGATATTATCCGCGAGATGTTTGAATCGGGCGAGTTGATCGAACTATTGAATACCAAAGGGATCAACGTTCAAGTCGCTTAACGGCTATGCGAAAACAAAGGGCGGCGTTTGCGCCGTCCTTTGGCGTTCTTAAGGGAAATTTATGCAATTTGACTCAGGATGGCATCGTTACGAGGCGAAAGCGGAAACCTTTCGCAGCGCGACAGTTTTTTCCCAGGATGAACGCGGCTTTTAGCTGGAATGCCCGCGTTCCTTCGCTACACTGAGTCCTATGGTCGCGCAGCCCTTCCTTTCGCTTGCGACGGTGTCCGACCCGTCTGACCTGCTTGCCGCCGCCTATGATCGGCTGCCGCTAGCCGTGCTCTGTGCGCGCGACGAGCTGGTCCTTTATGCGAATGCGGCGGCGGCAGAACTCTTTGGCCAGACCAAGGCTGCGCTGACCGGGATGCCCTGGGCGGGCTTGCTGTGCGGTCCGGCCCTGACCCCGGCGGATCTGGCGCAGATGGCCCGCGCCGACGGCCCGCAGGGCGTCACCTTGGCACGGGCTGGGGCGGCGGATTGTGAAACCCTGAGCGATCTTTCTGTCTCCCCGGCCCCAACGGGGCGTTCTGGTGACTGGCTGCTAACCATACGGCCCATGGCCCCTGGCGGATGCATTCTGGGGCCGGTCACCGACCAGCAATCGGTTCTAGCGCGGTTGCTGGATACGGTAAGCGATGCCGTGCTGGTGGTGGGCGACGACGGGCGGATCATCGATCTTAATCAGGCGGCGCAGCGCTGCTTTGCCCTGGATCGCGAACCGGCGCGCGGCCTATCGGTATGGCCGTTGCTGGCCCCAACCTTATTCGAGGGGGAAGACCGCCCGGCGGAAGTGTCGGTGCAGATGCTGATCCGGGCCGTGCCGCGCAGCACCTTGGGCACGGGCCGGTCGATGATGCTCTGTCGGGCCGATGGGATCAGCTTTCCCGGCGAAATCGCGATTGCGCCGCTGCCCTTGCCGGGCTGTTCGGCGCATCTTGTCACCGTGCGCGACGTTTCGGACCGGAAGCGGATCGAAACCCGGTTAGAGCGGCTGGCGCTATACGATCCGCTGACCCGGCTGCCGAACCGCGTGAAAGTGTTGCAGCATCTCGAACGCCAGATCGCGATTGCCCCTTTGGCGACCATCGTTGTGGTTTCCATTGATGTGGATCACTTCAAATATGTGAATGATTTCTTCGGGCATGGTCCGGGGGATCGGCTGTTGCAAGCGGTTGCCGGGCGTTTGGGCGGCGATCTGGAAGAAGGCGATTTGCTGGGGCATCTCGGCGGCGATGATTTTGTGATTATCTCCACTACCCGCGACCCAGTGGCCACGATCGAGCGGCTGGCCCGGCGCGTGGAAGAGGCCTCGGCCCGAACCTTTCTGATCGACCAATCGGAACTTTTCATTTCCCTATCGCAGGGGATTGCTCTCTATCCCGATCATGCGACCGACCCGTCGAACCTGCTGACGGCGGCCCAGGCGGCAACTTATGAGGCGAAAGAAGCGGGGCGGGCGACCACCATTGTCTATTCCGAACGGGTGCGTGATCGCCGCGCTGGACGGTTGGCTATCGAGACCGACTTGCGCCGGGCGGTGGAGCGTGGCGAACTATCGCTAGAATATCAGCCCCGCCTGGGGGCCGCCGATGGCAAACTGCGCGGGATGGAAGCGCTGCTGCGCTGGGATCATCCGGAAATGGGGCGGATCCCGCCATCGCATTTTATTCCGATTGCCGAGGAGTCGGGCCTGATCGTTCCGATTGGCCATTGGGTGCTGGAAACCGCCTGCACCCAGGCGCGGCAGTGGATGCAGGCGGGGTTTCCCGATTTGAAGGTCGCGATCAATCTTTCGGTCCGGCAGTTCCGCGATGCAGGTTTGCTACAAAAGGTGGCCGGGGCGCTGGAGGTTTCTGGCCTGCCTGCTGCCAACCTGGAGTTGGAAATTACCGAAAGCGGCCTGATGAGCGACCTCGATCGGGCGGTCGATTTGTTGCAAGACCTGAAGCAGCTGGGCATTACCATCGCGATTGACGATTTCGGCACCGGCTATTCGTCGCTTTCCTATCTCAAGCGCCTGCCGATCGATTTGCTGAAAATTGATCGAAGCTTTATTGCCGGGATTTCGGAAAGCAGTGATGATCGGGCCATTTGCCAGGCGATTGTGTCGATGGCAGTCAGCCTCACGCTGGAGACGGTTGCTGAAGGGGTGGAAACCGAGGCGCAGTTTACCTGCCTGCAGGAAATCGGTTGCCAAGAAGTGCAGGGATATTTTTTCGCGCGACCCCTGCCGGTCGATGCGTTCAGCGCGTTTCTGGCCGCGCACCCCGCGTAACGCCCCTCGCCAGCGCCTGCATTTTACGCTATCCCTGAAACCCGCAGAATAAAATTCGGTAGGGTCAGGCTATGGTCAAATCGCCGCGTAAACTGGATCGCACCGATCTTAAGATTCTCGGCCTGTTACAGACCGAGGGGCGGATCACCAATCTGAAACTGGCCGAACGGGTAGGTCTCTCGCCCAGCCCTTGCCTAGAGCGGGTGAAACGGCTAGAGGCGGCCGGCTATATTAAGCGCTATGCGGCGGAAATCGATCTCGATCAATTGTGCCGAAATGTGCTGGTTTTTGCCGAAGTAACTCTGAAAAGCCAGCGGAGTGAGGATTACGAGCGGTTCGAGGGGGTAATTGCCAAAATTCCCGAAGTGATCGAAGCCTATTCCATCGGCGGCGGTTACGATTATTTGCTAAAATTTGTGTGCGCCGATGTGCGTGATTACCAGATTCTCAGCGAGAAAATGATTAATTCCGACATGGGAATCGATAAGTTCTTCAGCCATATCGTGATTAAGCCGGTCAAAGCCTATCAGGGAATGCCGTTGACGCATTTGATCGATAAGGACACCGATCCGTCTATCATCCTGTCCTGATTTTCGCAGAGTTTCGCTTTTTTTGGCGCGTCGCGGCTATCTTTGTAGTCTCGCTACGAATTCTGTGGATCAAATAGGGTTGGAGTGGCCCTATTTTCGGTTTTGCGAAATTTGGTGACAGAAGAATGTAGCGATGATACATTCGCCGCAGAGCAGTCGGCTGGCTTTCTCCCCTCCCCGCCGGTCGATTGCGCGGGCGCTTTCGGGCAAAGGTGCCTGCAATATTGAAACGGCTGAAGCGTGGGCAACGCTTCAGCCGTTTTTTATGCGGTGGGTTTAGGCGGCGACGCGCGCAATCTCTGGCTGGGGCAGCAGCCCGGCCTGTTGGCCGAAGTCGGTCAGATCCCGCATCTCCGTCTCCAGCAGTTCGCCGGAGCGGCGATACCAGCTGGCAATCGCTTCTACCCGCATTCGCTGGGCGGCATTCAGGGCCGGACTGGTCAGCAGCGCATCGATCAGCGGGTGGCCGCTACTGGCTTCTGCCGCTACCGCGAAGCTCTCTGGTGCCGGGGGGGCGGGATCAGGGGAAACGGTCGGGGTAGTGGCGGGGGCGCGGCTAACCGGGGCTTCCCGCAGGCGGGCCAGGGTTTGCCAATGATGTGCGGCCCGTTCAGCCGCGACCCGGCGGCGGGTTTCTGCGGCCAGCAAGCGGCCCAGGTCGAAAACACTGCGCCAGCCGCGTGCCGGGGCGGCGGCGACCACATCATCCCAGCCTAGTCCGGCGGTGCGCAGCAAGCGGGATGCCGCGCGCGCTGCCGCCAATACCTCGGCCTCTTGATCGCTATCCAGCCGGGCTAAGAGCTTCGGCAACCGGGCGAGGTCGACTGCCAATCCTTGCGCGTCCTGCCGCGATGCCTCTTGCCGTGCCATACTGCCCTCCTGCCCACAATCGAATCGGAACAAAGGCCGAACCTGTGCGGTAAGAATGCCGTCGTGTCAGGGGCTTGTCAACCGATCTTCAACAGGGATGAAAGGCCCGGTATTACGAGGGGGAGGTGAGAAGATTCGGGCGGGCGGGAACCCGTTCGGCGGGCAGATGCACGGTAATGGTGGTGCCGACATTCAGGGCGGTTTCGATTTGCAGAGTCCCGCCGTGCAGTTCCACCAGCGATTTGACCAACGGCAGGCCCAGGCCGGTGCCCTGGAACTTACGCGACAGGCTATTATCAAGCTGCCGGAACGGGGTAAGCGCGATGGGCACCTCGGCAGGGTCCATCCCAATGCCGGTATCGGCGACGCGCAACGCAAGGCCGCCGCTCGCCTGTACCTCGGCCCCGATGGTGACCGTACCGCCCGCGTCGGTAAATTTCACCGCGTTCGACAGAAGGTTCAGCAGAATCTGGCGCAGCAGCCGCCCGTCGGCATAAACGCTGGGCAACTGCGGCGGCAGGTCGGTATGCAGCGACAGACCCGCGCGGGCGGCGCGATGCTGCAACAGCCGGACGACCGATTGGATGATACGGGCGAGGTCCAACTCCTCCTCGTTCATCTCCACCTTGCCGGATTCGATTTTCGACAGGTCGAGAATATCGTTAATCACTTCCAGCAGATGCGCGCCGCTTTCCCGGATGTCGCGGGCGTAATCCAGGTAGCGGGCATTGCCAATCGGCCCGAAAAGTTGGCCTTCCATAATCTCGGCAAAGCCGATCACCGCATTCAGCGGCGTGCGCAGCTCGTGGCTCATATTGGCCAGGAAGACGGTTTTGGCGCGATTGGCGGCGAAGGCTTCTTCCATCGCCGTGCGCATCTTTTCTTCGCTGCGCTTGCGATGGGTAATATCGATATGGGTGAAGACAAACCCCAGGCCGGGGGTGAAGCGCCGGTAGGTTTCGATAATCTTGTCCGATAGAACGGTCCATTCGATCCGTTCTGGCCCATTGGGCGGTAGGCTGCTCATCTGCTGCTGGACGATGGTTTCCGGATCACCGGGGCCGTAATCGCCGCGTTTGGCGAAATAGCGCACCAGATCGGCGTAGGCCATGCCGGGCTTGATGATGCCGTTCGGCAGATCAAAAATCCCATGCAGCAGCCGGTTCCAGTGGCGAATCTTCAGATCTTCATCTACCAGCAGGACGGAAGAGGCGACATTGTCGATGGTCAACCGCAACAAAGCGGTCTGGCGGGCCAACTCCATTTCGCGCTGGCGCAGGCGAGTGAGGTTGGATGCGGCCCCCCGCCAACCGATCAGCGTGCCCCCCGCATCCAAGATCGGTCGCCCGGAAGATCGAACATAGGCTAGCGTGCCGTTCAGCCGCCGAACCGAATAGAGAAAATTATCAAAGGGCCGTCCGGCCGCCACATCTTCGGTATGGCGGCGCCAATGGGCTTGATCGGTATCATCGGCGGTCAGATCCTGGCGGCGCTTGCCGTAGGGCAGCCGATCCACCCCTTCCACATCGGGCACGGCCGACTGCGGCCCGCGCTCGAAGCGGATAAAGCGGCCCTCGGCGTCGGTTTCCCAGTACCAATCGGCGCTGCAGGTTAGAAAATCTTGATATTTGGCCTCCAGCGCCCGTTCCGCAGTGCGGAGCCGACGTATCTGGCGATTGAGGGACAAGCCCCAGCCCAGCGCCGCCGCCGCTACAATTGTCGCAGCGAAAAGCGCAATAAGTGCAGCACTTGTTCCCACGTTGCACCGCCTGCCATCACACTGTCTGCGGGCGGCCCAGACGCCCGACCTTTGGTTACTTCCGTCCCCCCGGCATGGCCACCATAGCCGATCCAAGGGCCGGGGGCGAGTCTGCGGCGGCGGCGGGTCAGGATTTTCAGCGTCATACGACCGCAAGTGAGGGGGTGCGACATAATGACCGGATGTAGCGGCGTTTCATTCTTGACTCGCTGCACCGCACCATATTACTTTTGCAGTGCGGCATCGAGAGTTTCTCTCTATCCCGCTGACGCTCTTGAGCGTTTCCTCCCTAAACTCGGCAGCCGCGCTTTTAGCGCGGCTCTTTTTTTGTGCGGCGCACGTCGGGAGAGCGCCTTAGGCGATCAGGCGATCCTTCGGCAGGCTTAGGGTGAACCGGCTGCCAACCCCTGGGCGGCTTTCCACCGTTACCCGACCACCGTGCAATTCGATCAGCGATTTCACCAGCGGCACCCCCA
>CAZNVY010000019.1:24936-39310 GCA_964576605.1 uncultured Elstera sp.
GGTATCGGTCACGCTGATTTCCGGCTCGCCCGCAGCATTCACCCCCCAGGCCAGGGTAACGGTGCCGCCCTTCGGGGTAAATTTTATGGCATTGTTCAAGAGGTTGATAACGCATTGCCGCAGGGCGCGCTGTTCGGCAAAGATCACCCGGCGCGGGCCGTCCGGCTCGTGAAGCGCGAGGGTGACGCTGCCTTCCTCGGCTTTGGCGCGCAGCAGATCGGCGGCAAAGCGGCAGGGTGCCCCCAGGTCTTGCCGGGCTTCGTTCAGCGTATATTCTTTGGCTTCGATCCGGCTGAGGGACAAAAGTTCCTCGACCAGGGTCGAAAGATGTTCGGCGCTTTGGTGAATATACTGCACATATTCGGCATAGCGCGGCGGTTGGATGGGGCCAAAACTTTCGGTCTTAATGGTTTCGGAGAACCCTAGGATCGAGTGCAGCGGCGTGCGCAGTTCGTGGCTGACATGGGCGAGAAACACGGTCTTGGCCCGATTGGCATCCTCGGCCTGCTGACGGGCGGTGGTGGCAGCGGCGTGCAGGGCGGCGAGTTCTGCCTCCCGCTCGCGCAGCACCGTCACCATCGCGTCCGACTGGCGCAGCAGCCGGCGGGCTTCGCGAATTTCGGACATCAACAGCAGGCACAGGACAACGACCAAGGCACTGAGGGCCGCCAGCAAGAACGACAGCCGGGCTTCCAGCAGGTCCTGCGCGGCGCTGGTGCGCAACCCATTATAGGTCGAATCCGTGACCATGGTCAGAAAGGCTTCGCGCAATCGGGGAACGACGGCATCCACGGTCGCATGAGCGCGGCGCAATTCGTCCGCCGTGGCGGTTTCCAGCCGGTCCATCAGCGCTTCTTGTTCGGTGATCGCCGCTTCCAACGCTGCCAGTGTTTCCGGATAGCCCGGCAGGCGGAACAGTGGGCGGCCTTCCGGTCCGTTTTTCAGAACATCGACCCGGCTCCAGGTTGTATCGAAGCGGCGGCGGGCTTCGTCGATCCGGTCGGGGGTGCGATGGCCGTAGGCCAGCAGTTCCAAGGCTTGCGCCAACCGCAGAGTTTCCACCTCGGTTGCCGCCAAGGCCCAGGGGCTGCGCGAGAAATCCAACCGCGCCGCCGTCTGCCGTTCCACATTGGCCAGATGTGTTACCGCAGCCGCCCCCAGGGTCAAAGCCACCATCAAGGTCAGCAGGATGATCCGAAGGCGGCGATTGGCAAACAGACGGGGTTTGGTCACGATACCGTGATCCGATTCAACTGCCAGACCCAACGGTGCCGAATGTTGATTCGCTCCAGATCCGGATCGCCGCGCCGGGGATACATGATCCATAGGGGACCTTTGGTGCGCCGGGGCAAGGGCTGTTCGTCCATAAAGCGGGCCAGTTGCACCGGCCAGCGGGTAAGATCGCCCATCGGAATGGTCATGGCGAAATCATTGATGGCGGCGGCGCGCAGGCTTCCCTTGGTTAGATCGACCCCACAGGCAGCCAAAAGATCGCGCAGCAGCGGGCCGCGATAGCGCCGAATGTCTTGATCCCACCAGGTATCGGTTTCCACGGTCAGTTGCGGCAGCGCATCGATCATATCGGCGTCGAACAGGGCCGTGGGGGCACCCGTGGCGCTTTGTCCGTTGCTACGGGTGATTGCCCCCTCCACAGTGAGCAAGACCGGGCCTTGCGGCGGCGCAAGCACGGCCTGCGCCCGGCTGGCGCGGGGGAAGGACGCCAAGGCGGCGCAGCCCAGAAGCATCTGACGGCGGAAAAGCGATTGAACCATGATAAAAACAACCAATAGGCCGGGAGGAAGCGATTGTTAACCTGAATCTCGTCTTACAGCAAACCCAGCGCTTTGAAGCTGCTGTGACCATATCGCCCTATGACCAGATGATCGTGCAGGACGATCCCAACCCCATCCGCCGCCCGCGCCAAGGCACGGGTCATATCAATATCGGCTTTTGATGGGGTTGGATCGCCGGTTGGGTGATTATGGACCAGGATTAGCCCGCTGGCCCCAACCTCCAACGCCCGCTTGACCACTTCCCGCGGGTAAAGCGGGGTTTGATCGATCGTGCCACGCTGTACCACGTCATCGCCGATCAGATGGTTTTTTCGGTCAAGGAACAGCAGCCGCACCTGTTCCACCGGCTCGTGCGCCATGGCGATGCGACAATAGTCAAGAACCGCCTGCCAGCCTGCTAGCACCGGCGCGCTGCGCGCCTCTTCCCGTGCCAGACGGCGGGCGGCGGCCTGCACGGCTTTTAGGGTCGCCACCGCGACCGGGCCGACCCCTTCAACACTGGTCAATTGCGCCGGCGATGCATTGATCGTCGCCGCGAAGCTGCCAAAGCGCGCCAGCAGCTTCTTGGCCAGCGGCTTGACATCGCCCCGCGCATTGGCCCCGAACAGCACGAGTTCCAGCAGCTCGTAATCGGGCATCGCCTCGCCGCCGCCGGTCAGCAGCCGATCGCGCAAGCGCGCCCGATGACCGGCGTGCAGGGGTTCGGGTTCGGTTGGCATCAGGCGTAGGGCGGCGCGTTCCAGCCCTTGGGCGAGAGGGTAAAAATCTCGTAGCCGGTGGCCGTGACGCCGATCGAATGTTCAAACTGCGCCGAGAGCGACTTATCTTTGGTCACTGCCGTCCAATTGTCGGCCAGGACTTTCACGTCGAACTTTCCGGCATTAATCATCGGTTCGATGGTGAAGAACATGCCTTCCCGTAGTTCTGGCCCCTGGCCGGGCTTGCCAAAGTGCAGGATCGACGGGGCATCGTGGAAGATACGGCCCAAGCCATGGCCGCAGAAATCGCGCACGACCGAAAAACGATGCCCTTCGGCAAACGTCTGGATAGCGTGGCCAATATCGCCCACCGTTGCGCCGGGCTTCACCACCTCAATGCCGCGCATCATGGCTTCGTAGGTTACATCGCAGAGTTTGCGCGCTTTGGTGCCGACCTTGCCCGCATAGAACATGCGGCTGGTATCGCCGTACCAACCGTCCAGAATCACAGTGACGTCGATATTGATGATATCGCCGTCTTCCAGTTTTTTCTTCTCGTCGGGAATACCGTGACAAACGACATGATTGACCGAGGTGCAGATCGATTTTGGGAAACCGCGATAGCCCAGGGGGGCGGGAATGGCCCCGGCCTGCGTAATGAAATCATGGCATAGTTGATTAAGGGTTTCCGTGCTTACCCCCGGCACCACATGGGGGGTAATGAAATCCAGCGTTTCTGCGGCCAAACGCCCGGCTTTACGCATCCCGTCGAAATCATCGGGCGTGTGGATTTTAATGCTCTTCACCGTTTCGTCGTCCCAATCGTCTTCAAACTCGTCGGCATTATACATGGGCGTCCCCGTTTGCGGTCACCAGGGGCAGGCGCTGGCGCAGCCGAACCCCTTGGGGCGACAGTGTGCACCCGTAGGCCAAAGCTTCCACTCCAGCGGCCTGCGCCTCGGCAAAGGCACGGGCATAGCCAGGGTCGATATCATCGGCCAGGGAAAATGCGTCGCAATCGTCCCGCTGCACAATATACAGCATCACCGCGCGTGCCCCAGCTTTTACTTGCGCGGCGAGTTCAAAAAGATGTTTGGCCCCGCGCGCCGTTACGCAATCGGGAAACTCCGCAAGTCCCGGCCGGCGCTGCAGATGAACATTCTTCACTTCGATATAGCAGGGCGGCCGGTCGGGTGACGCCGCCAGCAGGTCGATGCGCGAATTGACGCCATAGCGCACCTCCCGCCGCAAGCTTGTGCAGCCGCCGAGGTCGGGGATCAGGCCCGCCGTGATCGCGGCTTCGGCGATGCGGTTCGGGTGGTTGGTATTGATCCCGGCGAAATGCCCGTCCGGCAGTTCGGTTAGTTCCCAGGAAAACGGCAGCGTGCCCTTACCGGGCGCGAGGTGGATCGTCCAATCCGGCTCCGCCAGCCCGGTCATCGCACCGGGATTGGGGCAATGGATGGTTACTTCTTCCCCCGCGCGCGGCCCGTCGAGCAGCACGACATCGGCCAGGAACCGCTTGTAGCGTTTGATCAAGCGGGCGCGGGTCAGCGGCGGGAAAGCGTGCAGGATCACCGGGGTTTCGACCAGTCGATCAGGCGGCGAGCGGACTCGTGCATCGCGTCTTCCGATCCGGCGAAGGAAAAGCGCACCGTGCGGCTGCCGCGCTGCGGGTCGAAATCGACGCCCGGCGTGATCGCCACCCCGGTTTCGGTTAGGATGCGCTGACAGAAGGCGACCGAATCGTTGGTCATATGGCCGACGTCGGCATAGAGGTAGAAGGCACCATCGGCGGGGGCGAAGTCGCGGAACCCGGCTTTCGGCAGTTCTTCCAGCAGGATCGCCCGATTGCGGGCATAGCGGGCACGGTTGGCCTCAAGCTCCTCCGTCGCCTCGAACGCCCCCAGGGCGGCGCGCTGCGCCAGCGTGGGGGCGGAGATGAAGAAATTCTGCGCCAGACATTCGACCGAGCGCACCAGATCATCCGGCAGAATCAGCCACCCCAGCCGCCAGCCGGTCATCGAGAAGTATTTCGAGAAGCTGTTGACGATAATCGCCCGCTCGCCGCCCGCCTCCTTCAGTTCCAGCGCGCAGGTGGCGGCACCGGTATAGGTGAGGCCGTGGTAGATTTCGTCCGACACCAGCCGCACGCCGTGATTGCGGCACCAGGACAGCAAGGCCCCCAGGGCGTCGCGCGACAGGACCGTGCCGGTGGGATTGGCGGGGCTGGCGACGATGACCCCATCGAGCGGTTGTACGGCGGAGAGCTGTTCGACGGTCGGGTGAAAGCCGCTTTCCGGCCCGGTCAGGATTTCCACCACCTCGATGCCCAAGGCCCGCAGAATGTTGCGGTAGGCCGGATAGCCGGGACTGGCGAGGGCGACGCGCGCGCCCGCATCGAAGGCCGCCAGAAACGCCAGCAGGAACCCGCCCGACGATCCGACCGTCAGGCAGATGCGCGCCGGGTCGACCGTGACGCCATAGGTGGCCTTGTAATGCCCGGCCAGCTTCTCCCGCAGCTCCGGTAGGCCGAAAGCGTCAGTATAGCCGAGCTTATCGGCATCGAGCGCCGCATGGGCCGCGCGCAGGACCGAGGCGGGGGCGGGCGTCGACGGCTGGCCGACTTCGAGATGCAGCACATCGGCCCCGGTCGCAGCGCGCGTATCGGCGGCGCGCATGACCTCCATCACAAGAAACGGGTCGATTTGACCCCGGCGGGAAATCTGCATCGCGGGTTGCTTTCGGTAATCGTTTACTGCGCCTGCCCCAGGGCCAAGCCAAAGCCGCGCGGATCGGTACGCTGGTCGCAGCGGGGCGTTGGGTCGGGCACGCCCGTTGGGCAGAAGATGGCATTCACTCGGCCCATGCCCGGCGCATCGATGGGGGTATAGCCCTGTTGCTTGAGCCGTTCCTGACTATCGTCGGCATCGGGTTCGAGGAAGAGATACGGGCCTTCGGCAAACTGGCGCGGGCGGATCACCGCCTCCTCAAGGTCGTGTCCATCGACGAAAGCCGCGCCCAAAACCTGCATGACGGCCGCGCTGGCCGGGCCGCCGCCCGTACCCGTCGCGGCCATGAAGGTTTTACCCGCATTCAGGTTCACCACCAGCACCGGGGCCAAGGAGGCGTTGACGGCAGCGGGGGGTGGCAGAAACAGCCCCGTGCCCGGCAGGCTACGACCGGTGCCGAACAGGCTGCCGCCGCCGGTGAAAGCACAGGCAACCGCGCTGCCGGTCTGATCGACCGCGACCAGGCCCGCGCCCGGTGGAGCGCTGCCGTCGGGAAGCGAAAGGCCCGCGTCGGGGGTTGGCTGACCGGGGCGGAAGTCGGCCAGCAGGGCTTGCGCGGCGGCGTCGGTGCCCGGCGGCGGCAGGGCATCGCCCCGGCTGCGTTTTACCTGCGCGGCGACCGCGCGGCGGGTTGCTTCGGCAAACCGCTGTGGTCGATCCGGGGGGGCAAGCGTCGTGAAGCCCAGCCGCTGCAACTGCGCGAAAATATCGGCGGCGATGGTGCCGCCCCCAACGGCACCGCCCGGCACGGCGAAGACGTGATTGCCCAGCGCTTGCTGCAAGGGAGCCTCCAGCAAGGGGAGCGCGGTGCGCAGATCGTCCAGCGATAGGGTACCGCCCGCGGCTTTGCTCGCTTCCACCAATTGTCGCGCGGCAAGGCCGGTGTAGAGATCGCCGATTCCAGCGAGGCGCAGGCGGGCCAGCAGCGCCGCCAGTTCCGGCTGGCGGATCGGCGTGCCTTCCGGCAGCGGGAAGCCGCCGGGGGCGAAGAACAGCGCCTGGGCCGAAGGGTCCAGCATCGGGGCGACGCCGGGGATATTCAGATAGGCTGCGAAGGCGCGCGACAGCGGCACACCCAGGCGCGCGGCTTGTTCGGCCGGGCCGATGGTTTGTTCGATGCGTAGCCGCCCGCCCTTGCTGTGCAGCAGCGCGAGGCCGCGCGGCGTCATTGGAACGCCCATGCCGCCACCGGCGGCGGTACGGGGGAGGAAGTTGATCGTCTCCACCCGCTTGGTCAAACTATCAAAGGCAAGGCAAACGCCGCCGCCCGACAGTCCCGCCACCGACGGCAGGGTCACCCCCAGCATGAAACCACCCGCGACGGCGGCATCGACGGCGGTGCCGCCCGCTGATAGGATTTCGCGCATTGCCAGGGCGGCATTCGGCTCGTCGGCGGCGACCCCGCCCAAAAAACCTTTTACATAGCCGGAACTTCCCAAGGTTTTCACCGGCTCGTCGGCGCAACCGGTCAGGACCGCAAGGGAAAGAAGCAGCGCGCCGTACAATTGACGCTTTGGACGGAGAGGCTTACCTAAGATCATCATGACCAAGCGCGCGCCTTTGCTGAAGCGACTGATGGCCGGAACGCTGGCCGGAACCCTGCTGCTCGTTGGGGGGATTTCCCCTGCGCGGGCGCAAGGCCTGAACCTCGTCCGGGATGCGGAGGTGGAAACTAGCATCCGCGCCATGGCAACGCCACTCTTTGAAGCGGCAGGCCTGCGGCCCGAAGCGGTGCGGATTTTATTGGTCAGCGACCGGCGGTTGAATGCTTTCGTCGCGGGCGGGCAGAATCTGTTCCTGAATACCGGGCTTCTGGTGCGGGCCGATCATGCCGGGCAGGTGATCGGCGTGATCGCCCATGAAACCGGGCATATCCAGGGCGGGCACTTGGCGAAACTGCCGGGGGCGGTGCGCGAGGCGGTGATCGGTTCGCTGCTGGAGAGCGTTTTGGCGATGGGGGCGGTGATTGCCGCCAGCTCGCAGCGCAACCGCGATAGCGGCCTGCCTGGCTCGAATACTGGCACGCCGGTGACGATTGGCGGCGGGGGCCAATCGGCGGCGATGCGCAATCTTTTCACCTTCACCCGCACGCAGGAAACGGCGGCAGATGCGGCGGGGGTGGCCCTGCTGGAGCAAACCCGGCAATCGTCGCGCGGGTTCTTAGAGTTTATGGAGATTCTGGCGAACCAGGAGTATCTGGCGCTGGAACGGCAAGACCCTTACGCCCGCACCCATCCCTTATCGCGGGAGCGGGTGGAGTTTCTACGGACCCAGGTTGCGCAATCGCCCTTGTCCAATACGCCGGTTGCGCCAGAGTTCGTGGCGGCGCATCGGCGGATCAAGGCCAAGTTGATCGGGTTCCTGGAGCCGCAGGCGACCGTCTTCCAGCGCTACCCCACCACGGATACGAGCCTAGAGGCGCGCTACGCCCGCGCCATTGCCTATTACCGCGTGCCGGATATGCAACAAGCGCTGCGCACCATCGACAGCTTGCTGGCCGATGCGCCGCAGGATCCGTTCTTCTGGGAGCTTAAGGGCCAGATGCTGTTCGAGAATGGCCGCCCGCAGGAGGCCCAGCTTCCCTATGAAAAAGCCGTGGAGTTCAGCCGGGGCATTCCAATTCTAAAAATTGATCTGGCCCAGGTGCTGCTGGCGGTGGCCGATGCCCAGCAAGGGGCTGCCGCCCTTGAAACCGCGAAACGCGCTCAGTCGTTGTTGCTGGAGGTGCAGCGGCTGGAGCCGCAGTCGCCCAAACTCTGGCGGCTGTTAGCGGTTACCTATGGGCGAGAAAATAATCTAGGGTTAGCGGCGCTCGCGACGGCGGAACTGGCGATGTTGGAAGGCCGCTACCGCGACGCGCGCGATCAGGCACGGCGGGCCTTGCGCCTACTGCCGGCCGGAACGCCAGGCCAATTGCGCGCGCAAGATCTGGAAAATCAAGCAATTCAAGAGTTTGAAAGGGCGCGGGAATGAAGCGTTTCAGCAGGGTCATTGCCGGGGTCTTGGTCGGTCTGGGGCTGATCTGGGGCGAGGGAGCGTGGGCCGCCGAGCCGCTTTCGACCGAGCAAAAGGCCGCCGTGAAGGCCCTAGTGCGCGAGGTTCTGCGCGAGAATCCGGAACTGGTGCTGGAAGCCCTGCAAACGCTCGAAAGCAAGCAGCAGGCCGAGCAGGCGGCGCAGGCGACGAAAATGATCGCCGCCCGCCGCGATGCGCTGGAACGCGATCCTGCCGATCCGGTGTTGGGCAACCCGCAAGGGGATGTCACCATCGTCGAATTTTTTGATTACCGCTGCCCCTATTGCAAGCAAGTGACCGACACGCTGATGAAGGTCGTCCAGGCCGATGGCAAGGTTCGGCTTGTGCTGAAGGAATATCCCATTCTGGGGCCGCCGTCGGTACAGGCGGCGCTGGCGGCGCTGGCAGCGCAGCGGCAGGGCAAATACGCCGAAATGCATCTGGCGTTGATGGCCCATCGCGGGACCCTCGACGAAAAAACTCTGGAGAAGCTGGCCGTCGATCTGAAACTCGATCTGCCGCGCCTGAAGGCGGATATGGATCGGCCAGAGCTGAAGCAGCGCCTGCAAGCCGTGCTGCTGCAAGGCCGGGAAATCGGGGCGACCGGCACCCCCGCCTTCGTCATCGGTGACCGGTTGATCCCTGGTGCCGTGGATGCCGAGGCGCTGAAGGTGGCGATCGCCGACGCACGGGCAAAGAAGGGCTGATCGGCCAATCTTCTCGGCGGGCGGCCTTGTCGCGGGGCGGCGGCACCCCATTTCCCTGTCAGAACTACGGGGAATACCTAACTTTCAAGGAGGGGAAATGTCGCTCACCGTGCTGGAATTCGGCAAGACTGATATTGAGAATGTAATGGCGCAACTATCGGATAGCGATGTGGATGCGCTGGCCTTTGGTGCGATTGAGTTGGCCGCGACCGGCAAAATCCTGCGCTATAATGCGACCGAAGGCGCGATCACCGGGCGCGATCCAAAAGCAATGGTCGGGCAGAATTTCTTCACCGATGTTGCCCCCTGCACCGATACGGCGGAGTTTCGCGGTAAATTCATCGAGGGGGTGCGAAAAGGTGATTTGAACGTGATGTTTGAATATTTGTTCGACTATAAAATGGTGCCGACGCGCGTGAAAGTTCACATGAAAAAGGCGCTGGTGGGCGATAGCTATTGGATTTTCGTTAAGCGTGTCTGACACGGGTTTTCTTTGGTGGCGGCAGGGGGAGCTTCTCTGCCGTCTCCTGGCCGATGCGGTGCGCGGTCAGTTTCTGTTCGATCATCCCGGCGAGCCCGCCGACGCCGCACCGCCACCGCTGCCTTGGGGCAAGGATTTCGATTTCGCCGCGGCGCTGGGGGCGGATTCGCTGGACCGGCTGGCGGCGGCAACGGCGGTTAGCGCCCAGCTGCGCATCGACCGTAGCGGCCTGGACGATGCGCTGTTAGCCCGCCGGACCCTGGGGGCCTGGGCGGAGGTTGCCGGGCAGTCGCTGGAGCATTACTCGGAAACGCTGCAGGTGCGCTCCTCCGGCAGTCAGGGAGTGCCGCGCTGGCATTCGCATCGGCTGGTGCGCCTGCGGGACGAGGTGACGGCGGTCGCGACCTTGTTTCCACCCCGCCGCCGGGTCGTTGCCCTGGTTCCCGCCCACCATATTTATGGGCTGCTCTTCACCATTCTGTTTCCCGCCCGCTTCGGGCTGCCGGTTTGGGACGCGCGTAACGCCTCGCCGGGAGCGGTGGCCGGGCGGCTTGATCCGGACGATTTGATCGTCGCACATCCCCATTGGTGGGGGCTGCTCGCCACTGCGGGCGTGACGCTACCAGGGGCGATTGGCGTGACCGCGACGGCCCCCTGTCCGGCTGGGCTTGGTCCAGCCCTGCGCGCGGCGGGGTTATGCGATCTCATCGAACTCTACGGGTCTAGCGAAACCGCTGGGGTCGGCTGGCGGTCGGCTGGGGCCGGGGATTTCACCCTGCTCCCGACCTGGCACCGCGACATGGACGGCGGTTTGCGCGACGATCACGGGGTCGTCGCCCCGCTGCCCGACTGGCTGGTCTGGTCAGGCGCGGGGTCTTTCCAGGTCCAGGGACGCAAAGACGGGCAGGTGCAGGTCGCGGGGGTAAACGTCGATCTCGCCAATGTGCGTCAGGTGCTGATGCAAGTGCCAGGGGTGGCAGCGCTGGCCTTGCGTTTGGCGGCGTCTGGGCGGTTAAAGGCGTTCGTTGTGCCTGCCCCAGGGGTAGCGGCGGAAGAGTTGCGCCCCCAGCTGACCGTCACCGCCCGCGCGCAGTTGCCAGTGCCCGCCCGTCCGGCATCCTGGACCTTTGGGGACGCGCTGCCGCTCACCCCGGCGGGCAAGCCGGGGGATTGGCTGGACGCTATTTCGCCGCAGGTTTAGGGGAGAAATATTTCTCGAACTTGCCGGCGACATTCTTGAAGTCATCCGCATCGGGCGGCGGCGCTTCTTGGCGGGTGATGTTCGGCCATTGGGCGCTATACTCGCGGTTCAGCTCGATCCAGGCTTCGGCGCGCGGGTCGCTGTCGGGCAGGATAGCTTCCGCCGGGCACTCGGCTTCGCAGACGCCGCAGTCGATGCACTCGTCGGGGTTAATGACCAGCATATTTTCGCCAGCGTAGAAACAATCGACCGGGCAGACTTCGACGCAGTCCGTGTAACGGCAGCGAATGCAGGCGTCGGTAACAATATACGACATGAGGGGGAGGCTCCCTTCCCGAGCAGTTTGGATCAGGCGCGGTTTTTATGCGCTTTATCGGCGGCGCGTATCATAGTCGGCCCGCCCCAGGACACAAGCCCGGCATCGGTATAACCCAATTCACGAGTGGAATTGTAAAATGAGCGACCCGCGTCTCGCCCAACAAAGTGCCCCCGCCGCCTTGCGCAACCGCGCGCCGATTCTTGAGGTTCTTCAACCCCATCTGCCGCCGGGCGGGCTGGTGCTGGAAATCGCCAGCGGCACGGGGGAGCACGCCCTGTTCTTTGCGCAGGCCAGACCCGATGTGATCTTTCAGCCGACCGACCTGGATGCCATGGCGCGGGCCAGCATCGATGCTTACGGAATGACGGCAGGCGTGTCGAACCTGCGCCCGGCCCTTGCGCTCGATGCCAGCGCACCGGAAACTTGGCCGATAGACCGGGCCGATCTGATCCTCTGCATTAATATGGTCCATATCTCGCCCTGGTCGGCCACCGAAGGGTTGATCCGAGGCGCGGCGGAGTGCGTGCCGCCGGGCGGCAAACTGGCGCTCTACGGCCCCTATCTCCGCGACGGGGTGGAGACAGCCCCCAGCAACCTCGCCTTCGACGAAAGCCTACGCCGCCGCAACCCCGCCTGGGGGCTGCGGCGGCTTCAGGATGTGGCCGCCCTCGCCGCCTTGGCGGGCTTCTCCCCGCCGGAGGTGACGGAGATGCCTGCGAATAATCTGACGGTGATCTTCCCCAAGGGTTAGAAGAACTTGGCCCGCACGTCGGTGGAGCTTTCGACGCCGATCTTGTCGAAATGCTCCGCCAGGAAATCTTGCGCCTTCTTCCGCCCCATACCGTGCAGATAGGTCAGGAAATCCCAGTCGGGGTTCAGCTTCGATGAAACGCCGAACTGCGCCAACTCGGCTTCGGCGTCGATGGTATGGATGTTCACCCGCTTATATTTCGCCGCATCCAGCTCGTTCCCGTCGAGCAAATCGCTGACGAATTGGATCGCCCGCATTTCGCGCATCAGGCTGGAATTGAACGACAGGGTGTTGATGCGGTCCATAATGCCGCGCGCCGTGCGCGGCACTTCGGGAATGTTGATCGGGTTGATCTGGACGATCAGAATATCGTTGGTGCCGCCCGCATAAATCAGCGGGAAGATCGGCGGATTGCCCGAATAGCCGCCGTCCCAGAAGAATTCGCCGTTGATTTCCGGGGCTTGGAACAGGAAGGGCAGGCAGGCGGAGGCCATGATCGCTTCCGGCGATAGTTCCGCCTGTTCAAAGACGCGCAGCCGCCCGGTCAGCACATTGGTGGCGGCGATAAAGACCTTACAGATGTCGCCCCCGGCGCGCAGGGCCGGGAAATCCACGACCTCGGCGATAAGGTCTTGGAGAGGGTTTGCGTTCGTTGGATTGAGTTCATAGGGCGAAAAGATGCGGGAGAGCGCGTCGTAGGTCGCCCAGAGCGGGGAGAATTCCATATTCCCGCGCGAAAACATCTTATCCAGCGGCGTCGGTTGCAGCGGGCCTTTCTTGCCGGCTTCCGACGATTTCTTCCAGAAACGGTGCAGCAGGGCGCGCGCCGCCGCCGGTCCGCCGGTAATCAGACCGCAGCCGGTCATCGCGGCATTCATCGCCCCGGCACTGGTGCCGACCACCGCTTCGATCTCGACCCGCCCATCTTCCAGCAGCGCATCGATTACCCCCCAGGCGTAAGCCCCGTGCGCGCCGCCGCCTTGCAGGGCCAGCTTGATTTTCTTTTTGGTGGGGGCGGCACTCATGCAATCTCTCCAGAAACGGGTTTGATCGGGGCAGCGGGATCGGCCTTGTGCAGCCAAATCTCGTTCCGCGGCAGGAAGGCCCCGGCGGGGCCGGAGCGGAAAGCGGTATAGACCGCCTGGGTGAGTTGCCCGCGGATGATGACCAGTCGGGCAAACTCGTTAATGAAAAAATACAGGCGCCAGACCGCCACATCATTGTGCATCTCGTGCATCAGCACGATCGGGCCGGGATCGGTCAGCACGCCGGGAACTGTAACGGCGGTGGTTTTCAGCAGGACCTCGATCTCGGCGGCGTCGAAACCGTAGATCAACGGCACCTCGATATTGGCGAGATGGTTTTTGTTCGGTACCATATGGTTGGTTAGTCGCGCTTTGGCGATGGCGGCGTTGGGCACCACCATCTCGTCGCCGGTGCGGGTGCGGATATGGGTAGCGCGCCAGTTGGTGACCAACACCATGCCCTGCACATTGCCCTCCAGCGTTATCCAATCGCCCGCCTTGAAAGGCCGTTCAAAGTTCAGCGCCAGCCCGGCGAAGAGATCGCTCAGGGTGTTTTGCAGCGCAAGACCAATAACGATGGCGACGATCCCGGAGGTGGCGAAAACCCCCGTTACCGGCTGCTTGAACACATGCACCGCCACAACCGCCGTCGTCAGCACGTAGATGATAATGTTCAGCATATCGGTCAGCAGTTTGCGCTGACGCGGCACACCCCCGGCCCCCGACCCGAAAATGCGCGACCATAGGAAAAGCTCTAGGCCAGAGGTAATGTTCCAGGCCAGCGCGTACCACCAAGCGATGACAAGCCCATCGACCACTTTATCGGGTAGCAGTTGTGACGGCAGGAAGCCTTGATAGCCGCCCAGATCATCGGGCCGTAGGATTGCTACCACCACGAGCGTCTGCACGAGGATTGACCGAAAAAAACGCCTCGTTTCTGCGCGCATGGGCCATCCTAGGTTCGCGGTGTGCGGTGACGATAAAAATCACTCGGAATTTTGTAAATAATAAAAGCCACTTCCCCCAGGATACCCCCAGTGGGATTAAAGAATAGGATGGGCCGGGTCCAAGAAAACCTATGAGTTCCGGCCCATTGTCTTACCGTTCGTTGCCCAAATCCTCGTATAGCGTTTGCGCGACTGGGGCAGGGCCGCGTTTTTCGTCGAGGGCGACGACGCGCACCACGCGGATGCGGTCGGCCTGCGGGAAGGTCAGCACATCGCCGACCCGCACCGTCACATGGGCCTTATCGACCAGCCTTCGGTTCACGCGAACCCTTCCCTCCTTCAGCAATCCCGCCGCCAGCGTGCGGCTTTTGAAAAATCGCGCGGCCCAAAGGAATTTATCCAGCCGCATTCCGAGGGTGGGGGCGTGAAGCGTCGTCATGGGATCAGCACCATCTCCCTTAATTTCGCGAAGGGTGAGTCGGGGCGGGGTGCCCCTTGGCTGGGCCGTTCCGGTACCCGTTGCGGGCGACGGCGACGGCGGGTGAAGCGCAGGTCGGCGGCATCATCCGCTTCCGGCGCTGGGCGACCGCGATAGCCTAAAGCGGCCAGCACGGCGGGAATGGTGAAGAAGGCCGCGGCGGAGAC
>CAZNVY010000019.1:39418-42234 GCA_964576605.1 uncultured Elstera sp.
GAGCACGACGAAACCCAAGCGTTCGTACCAAGCATCCGGTAGGCCAGGATTGCGCGGCCCCGCCGGTCCTGCCGGGGCGGCGGTCGGCACGCGCTGACCGTCGGCGATGGAATGCAGCAGGGCTTTCAGCGAAATCGCCGGCGGCTTCAGCAACGCATCAAGATAGATGGTCTCGGTGCCCAGCCGCACCCCCAGCCGCCCCAGGGCGCTGCGGTCGGCCTTCGACAGTTTTTCCACGGCGATGGTGACGGCGGCGCGCGCTAGGCTACCGCCGGCTTCTGCCAACTCGAAGGCCAAGCCGCGCGCCGCGCCGGTTAGGGGGGCTGCGCGCAAGGCGTCGAGTGGGCCGAGCGCGGTCGCGAGATGCCTGCGGGTCCAGCGGGTCACGCGGTCCAGGACCCGCGCCCGCGCCTCCCCGTCTAAAAGATCGGATGGAAGCAGATCAAGACCGGGGTGCGCCCAGCGGGGGCCGGGGGCCAACCGCGCCAGCGGGACGGGGCACGCCGGCGGATAATGCCAGAGAATCTGCCCATCGGGCGTTAGGCTAAGGTCCTCGTCTTCGGCGGCTGCCAAGAGGGCGGCCCGGCGCTGAATCTCCAGGTTCAAGGACCGGCGGGCGGCGGTGAGCAGGCGTTTGGCTTCAAGCCCCTCTGCCGCCTCGTCGGGGGTGAAGATAAACCCATCGAGCCGCCCGACCGGATGGCCCTCCACGATCACGTTCCCGTCCGCTGTGACCCCGGCCAGCAGCTTTTCCTGGGTATCGAGGCGCTTCATCAGAAACGCCCCGCGCCGGTCCACGAAGCGCTGGGTGAGCTTTTCGTGCAGCGCGTCTGACAGCCGGTCTTCGATGGCGCGCGTGCGGTCCTGCCACTCGCCCGCATCGCGCAGCCATTCCGGGCGGTGGGAGATATAGGTCCAGGTGCGGATATAGGCGATGCGGGTGGAAAGCTGGTCGATGTCGCCCTCGGTCCGGTCGAGCCGGATGATCTGGCCCTTCACCCATTCGTTCGGCAGCCGCCCGCCGCGCGCCGACAGGTGGCTATATATCTGTTGCAACAGCCGCACATGGGCTTCGGCCATCGTTTTGCGGAAGTCGGGGATTTGGCAAATATCCCACAGCAGGCGCAGGGCCTTCGGATTAGTCGCCGTCTCGCGCACTTCCGGCAGCTTCGCCATCGCTTGCAGGGTCAGGTGATCCTCGGCGTCGCGCTTGCGCTTTAGGGCGGGGTGGGGCGGCGGCGCATCGAGCGAGCGCAGCAACCCTTCCAGCGAGCGGAAGTCGAGTTTCGCTGTGCGCCATTGCAGGGTTTCGATGGGATCGAAGCGGTGGGTTTCGATGGCTTCGATCAGATCGGCGTCGAGCGCACCGACCTCCGGTAAGGTTCCGAACGAACCATCGCGCATGTAGCGCCCAGCCCGCCCGGCGATTTGGGCCATTTCCGGCGCGGTCAGGCGGCGCGGGCTTTGACCGTCGAACTTGGAGATGCGGGCGAAGGCCACATGCTCCAGATCCATATTCAGCCCCATGCCGATGGCATCGGTGGCGACCATGTAATCGACCTCGCCCGATTGATAGAGATCGACCTGGGCGTTGCGCGCGCGCGGGGAGAGGGCGCCGAGCACCACGGCACAGCCGCCGCGCGTGCGCCGCACCTGTTCGGCCAGGGCGTAAACATCGGTGGCGGAAAAGGCGACGATGGCCGACCGGCGCGGCAGGCGCGACAGTTTCTTCGGCCCGGCATAGGTGAGGGAGGAAAAGCGCGGGCGCGTCGTAATCTCGATATCCGGGATCAGCCGCTGGATCAGCGGCTTCATGGTTTCGGCGCCCAGGAACATGGTTTCCGACAGGCCGCGCGCGTGCAGCAGCCGTTCGGTGAAAATATGCCCGCGCTCCCAGTCGGCGCAGAGTTGGATTTCATCGACGGCGAGGAATTCGACCCTCCGGTCAAGCGGCATGGCTTCGACCGTGCAGACGAACCAGCGCGCCCCCGGCGGCATGATCCGCTCTTCCCCCGTCACGAGTGCGACGGACCCGGCACCTTTTAGTTTGCAAATGCGGTCGTAGTTTTCGCGGGCGAGCAATCGCAGCGGAAAACCGATCATGCCGGACCCATGTCCGAGCATCCGGTCGATGGCGAGGTGGGTCTTACCGGTATTGGTCGGCCCCAAAACCGCGACCACTCTCGAAGCGCTGAAGCGGTGCTGCATCAGCTATGAGAATCGGCGTTTTTCATGACAATCGCAAGTCCTCGCACTGCGAAAATTTTGTGTGCTGCAAAACGGTCACAGCGGCGTCACGGGTTGGTAACGGCAGACTGATACCGCCGAAGGCAGCGCGGGCACCGCCCGATTGCGCTGACTTTTAAGGAGATTTTCCATGTCGTCCGTCTCGCTGCGCCTGTCGCTGTCGGTGGCCATGGGCCTTGCGCTCGCCGCTGGTTCTGCTTTCGCCCAATCCGCGTCGAAGTTTCCGGCGATCCTTGCGGGCCATGCCGCCGTTCCCGCCGATACGTTGATCCCGCCGCCCGCCGACGCCGGGGCTTTTTTCGCCACCGCAGGCAAGTTTACCGCGCCGGACCGTAAGCGCGTGGAAGCCCTGGGCACGATCCCGACCACCACGTTTACCGCTGATGCGAAGGCCCCGCGGTCCAGCGGCGTAAAGCTGCCGCTCGCAGGGCAGGCGGTGCAGGGGTTTTCCGGCATCCAGTCGCGCGGCAATGGGTTGTTTTACGTTCTGACCGATAATGGTTTTGGCGGGAAAGGGAACTCCCCCGATGCGCTGCTGATGATCGAAGAGCGTCGTGTAGGGAAAGAGT
>CAZNVY010000020.1:0-42136 GCA_964576605.1 uncultured Elstera sp.
CAGGCGGTCAGCCGCAGTTCCGTAGACCCGACGCCCTCGGTTACGGTAGCTTTTTGGTCAGCCGCTCGACCTCGCCTTTCAGGTTCCGTAGACCCGACGCCCTCGGTTACGGTAGCTTCGCTAAACTCCCAACCCCTTGATAAGTAAGGGGTTGGGAGCATTTTTCTGGGTTTGGCGGCACGGAAGGGGCCGTGAACAAAAAAGCATTAGGTGCCGTAACCAGGCATGGCTGAGGCCTGATTCTTGGGCTGCCCGGTCCCTCGGCTTTTTACAGAAGCTCATATTGGGCTGGGGGAAGGATGGGTTTGCCGCGTTTAACATTGGTCCACCGTTTCATGTTTGCCATTTGGCGGTCGGTGAGGCGCATGGCGACCACATTGCCCTCATCGGGCATAATGGCCTGAACGGCACGCTCGGCGGTTGCCAATTTTTCAACGCT
Organism: uncultured Elstera sp.; assembly: GCA_964576605.1. Classification (GTDB taxonomy): domain Bacteria; phylum Pseudomonadota; class Alphaproteobacteria; order Elsterales; family Elsteraceae; genus Elstera. The sequence goes on from CAZNVY010000020.1 coordinate 440, forward strand.
GCCACAATAGCGCATGTAAACGGAATAATGCAGCCGGTCGAAGCCTTGATCGACCAAGCCCGCGTGAAACTTGGTGGCTTGTCGCCGCTGTTCGGTCTCGACGACCGGCAGGTCATAAAAGACGAGGAGCCACATTTTCCGATAGGCGTCTGGCATGATCCGCGCCCCCTAACTGCGTTGGTAGAGCTAAGACCCCTTTCCCGTCGTCGATGACCCGCGCGAGGGATTGGGCGGTTTCCATCATCGCGCTGCGCAGGCTCCAGGTTTGTCCTTTCAGCCGCACCGGCAGTTCCGTAAGCCCGACCACCTCCGCCTTCCATTCTGGGGGCTTTAAGCTATCGAGGGCGGGCGCGAGGGCGCGCACAAGCAGATCGACCGCCGGTCGGTACGGCTCCATAAGGTCGGCGGCAAGGGGGAAGGGGTCGGTTTCGCCGCGGTGTTTCAAGGCAATGCCGGGGTGCAGCCCAACTGCGACCAGCGCGCGCGCCGTGACTGCCCGGAGCACCGTATAGCCCCAATCAAGCGCTTGCGAGGTTGGCCCGCCATCCCGCCGGGTGCCAAGTTCGCCCAGCAGGCTTCGCCAATAAATCGAGGCGGCAACGGCTTCCCGGTTATCGGAGTCGCCCGGCAGGACGGCGTCCGCCAACCGCTGCACGGGGGCATGGGGAAGACCGAAGATTTTAAGCACATCCGCCTGCCGGGCGATTTTAACTTCAATAATATCCTTCCACAGCCGATCTGCCGTTCGGTGCAATAGGCCCGATTGCGCGCGGGCACGGTCGGGGTGAACGGGCGGACGGCTGCCTGTCGGGGTCAACCACGCGGTCGGCAAGTGGCGCTGACAGCACAGCATAACCGGGACGCCGGCGGCTCCCAGCGCCGCCAAAGCGGCCCCCGACAGCATGACTTGCGCCGCTTCGACGACCAGCAGGTCGATGTCCTCGATGAGGATCTTTCGCGCGGGCATCTCCGGGCGCTCGATGCGGAGCAAGGAGCCATCGAGATGGACCGCCGTGCCCCGCGTGGTGAGTTCGAGGCACCGCATTAGGCCTGCGCTTTCCCAAAACCGGGATCGCGCAAGCGGCCCAAGGGAGTGATCGTTATTGGACGGGCGTGCTTTTTTTGGAGCGTGCTAGCGGTCGCCGAGATTCCGTCCCGCGTTGCGATTGGATACCCAAGCGCCCTGGCTCCCTCTAGATCTGTCGTTACCCGCAAGGGCCATAAGAATAAACGCCCCCCTGACTTGATAACCTTCACCCAACCAATTTGCCGTCTCCCTCCCTCATCTTGCCAAGCAATGCAATCACCTTTGAACAGACGCATCACCAGATTCGGCGGACGGGGTGCATTTTCAGTCGCTCGGTCATTGGAAACAACGCGCGGGACCCAACGCCCGCCCACGTCGAGAATGTCAACCCAAGCATTGGTGCTGATGTCGGTGACGGCATGGTGGTTACCGCGCTTGAAGGTGAGAAGTTTTTCCCGGTCATGGGCGGCGGCATTGACCCAAACGCTAATGCGACTAATCCCACGCGGACCAAAATGACCGTTCTTCGCGGCCAAGCGTGCGGCCTGAGCGAGGGAGAGGCTGGGATTACTCTCCCGCTCGACCGTCATCTGGTTGCGTAACCGTTTGGCAAAACCGGGAGAAACAAAGCGCTCTAGGGCTTCTTCCACGGCTTTATCGTCGAAGGGCTTGGCCTCGGTCCCGAACAGCGCATCCAGACTTTTTCGGCTAGCGAGACGCAGTTTCTCCGGCGCTTCTGGGTGGGGCAGCGCGCGGTACAGGGTTTGGATGTGCAGTTCAGCCGAAATCTTGGGTAATTTCGTGATCGGGTCTATGGACCTGTCCGGGCGCAGGGAGGGCCAAATGACGTGCCATCGGCGGGTCACTTGATCGACAAAGCCGGAAAAAGGCTCATCCACAAACCGCGCAACCTCCGGGTCGTCGGCTTTGGGCAGATAGCCCAAGCGCCCCGATAAATCATTCATGCCTTTGATGATGCGGCGGTTGGTGACGCCAATGATGGCGGCGTCGATAAAATGATGGCGATGATCGAACCGGCATTTCAAATTGCCGCCTTTCTCGCCCTCAACCCGCCCGGCGGGTAAGTTGAGGTCCCAGGCCGCGCGCAGCCATGCCGTTGACCGGCCGCGCGTCGCCAAAACCTCGTCGGCCACCGGCTGCAGATAGGCCATCGTCTGTTTCGCAATAAGGCTGGTGTCATGCAGTTGCCGGGGTGCCCAAGCGTTGCCATCGTCGGCCTTGATGCGCTCCAACGCATCGGGCTGAAAGCGCCAGTGCATCTCCTTGGGAAGAATCTTACTAACGTGCGAGAGGATGGTGTTCCAATAGGTTAGGTTGCCGCCAAAAGCCCCATAGGGGGTTTTATTCTTTTTCTCCTGGTTGGCGGCCTTGACGCAGAGCACGAGATTATCGAAGGCATCCGTTCCGCCGATTGACTTCGGAATAATGTGATCAACTTCATAAGCAGCGCTTTCCAGATCTGCCTTCGAGATAAACTCGCCTGTATAAGGGCAGAGGCCTTTCTGACGGTGCCATAGTCTAAACCGCCGACGGCGCTCGTGCAGCGTTACGCCTTGGCCCCGGCTGTCACCCAGCTCTTCCAGAATGCGTTTATTTTCCTTTTCCCGCTTGGACTGAAAATTCCGCATTTCGTTCAGCTCTTCCACCGACGCTTTCAGGGACCGCGTGGTTTCGATGACAATTCGCCGTGGGTGGCCGTAGCGCGCCAGCAGGGCATTGACGATCAGCTTGACCTGCCCCAAGGCAATATGGGCGGTGACATTGCCGATTTTGCGCTTCAGAATCACCTCATAGTCCGGCAGTTCCGGCAGTCGCGGCACCGCCTGCCGTTCGGCTTCGGTTTTCTGCAGCACGCGGTTTTCAACCTCGCGCACCGTCACCCCAGGCCGCAGGTCGGCAATCATGCGCGCGCAGGCGGTAAGGCCAATATTCAATGTCCCGCGCGGCAAGCTGAACTGAACGACGTCGGCCAGTTCCTGCTGTTGCGCTGGAACCAGTCCCAGGGCAGCCCCCTCTTGAAGAAGCGCGCGCCGGTCGCGCCGTTTTTCAATGAGCCGCAGAACGAGGTCATCTTGTGCGCTCAAGGACCAGTCGCCCCAGGATGGGATAAGGGGTTTTAGAAGTGCAGCCGTCTGGTCACCGTCAATTTCACGCGCGGCTGACTTGGTGCCGGACCGTTGCGTTTCAATCGTGAATTTGGCCGCTTTCTCTTTAATGTTGAGCAACTTGCGGATGGAGGCCCACGAATGGGTTCCCCCTTGCTCCAAAAGAGTGCAAACCTGATGAAATTCTGCCTCGGTCAACGCACGGTCTTGGCTAAAGAGCCCTTGATTTAGCCGCAGGTTTGCAACCGCCATCCGAATGCGTGCCCGTTGAGCGCTTGGCAAAGCTTTATACGCGCGCGCCTCTGTCGGAATCAGCGTACAAGAGCCTCGGTCCGGCGCTGAAATGGGCCGCTGTTCTAAAATGAGGGCTTCAATCTTTTCCCAGTCGGCGGCGGTTAAACTATGATGGGGAGCCTGTTTTTGCCGAATTTCGAGCAGTTCACGCTCAATGAGCGGGCGGGTTGGCACGTCGCCGACGCCATCGCGCGCGCGAACATAGCCAACCCCGGCGTCAAGCTGCCGCGCCAGGAGAACCCCAACCGTCTTAATCGGAACGTCGAGTGCCGCAAGCTGCGCCTCCAGGCGGGTTTCAGCGTCCTTCCATCTATTTTTGGCCTTCTCGTCTTCCTCATTAACCGGCCCTTGCAGGCTTAATTTCAGACTCTTGAAACCACGATGACGGCACAAGTAGCGTAAGACTGCCGCCAGTTCTGAGCCGGTCAGGGGCCGTTCGACGGCCAAACGCCGCAGAGTCCAAATATCGTTCGGCAGAGGATTGGGGGGAACAAAGCCGCGTTCAGCCAGCAAGGCAAGCAGCCGATCCCGTCGCCAAGCGCGCGCCGCGATGCGGTGCCGTGCCCGGCGCAAATCGCCGCGCTCTGCCGCATGGGACTTGAAAGTCTGTGGATCGCGCCCGCCCTCAAACAGCCTCACGCCGCCATCAATCAACCGGCTCGCTTCCCAGCGCTCTCCATCCCAGAGAGCCTCAAACGCCGCCCATCCAATCGAGTCCGACCCTAAGTCAAGTCCCAACACCCAGTCACGCTGCGCTGCCATCGTTTATCCCCCGCCATGTTCGATACTTGACAGTATCGCATTAAGGGAATATTTCTAGGTACAAGCTACCGTAACCGAGGGCGTCGGACTCTGCGGAATAAGCTTAAGCGTAAACTGGAGCAAATCTTGCTCGGTTTAAGAGAATGTTGTCGGGGAGACCTGACAACATTTCTCGATTAAGTATAGCTAGCATGATGCGCAAAACATGCGTGGTTTCTGTTGCGCTGCATGAGTGCTGTTCTGGAACAATTCAATTTCTCTTACAAACACCGGTGCCCCAGTCAGCGGTGGCCCGATGCCTGCGGGGGCATCGGGCGTTTCGTTACTCAGTAAATACATCCTCCCGGCTTTTGCGGAAGCTTGGCAGCAGGGCGAGGATCAGGAGGGCAAGGGCTACGAGCAGCAGACCGGCTGAAATCGGGCTGGCAATGAAGGTGGACAGATCGCCGCGAGCCATGAGCAAGGCTCGGCGGAAATTCTCTTCCATCAGATCGCCCAGCACAAACCCCAAGAGCAAGGGGGCAGGCTCAAAGCCGAACTTGCTTAGGCCATAGCCGATCAGCCCGAAAATGGCGATCATCAGCACCTGAACGGGTTCGGCATTGATCGAGAAAATGCCGATGCAGCAGAACATCAGGATGGCCGGGAATAGGAGCGGGTAGGGCACTTTTAGCAGGCGCACCCATAGGCCGATCATCGGTAGATTGATGATCAGCAGCAGAAGATTGCCGATCCACATCGAGGCGATCATCCCCCAGAATAGATCGGGCGTGCGCGTCATCACCAGCGGGCCGGGAATGATACCGTGAATGGTCATCGCCCCGACCATCAGCGCCATGACGGCATTCGGCGGAATACCCAGCGTCAGCAGCGGAATGAAGGAAGTTTGCGCCCCGGCGTTATTCGCCGATTCCGGCCCCGCCACGCCTTCGATGGCGCCTTTGCCGAAGCGGGAGGGGTCTTTCGCCAGTTTCTTTTCCAGCGAATAGGTGGCGAACGGCCCCAGCACGGCGCCATTGCCGGGCAGCAGCCCCAGGATCGAGCCGATCAGCGTGCCGCGCGCAATCGGGGCGGCGGACTGTTTCATATCGGCTTTCGACGGCAGCAGGCGCCCGATGGTGCCGCGGACGACATCGCGGTTTTCTACCGCATCAAGGTTGCGCAGAATTTCGGCGATCCCGAAAACCCCCATCGCCAGCACGGCAAAATCAATTCCATCGGACAGGAATTCAAACCCCAGGGTCATCCGCTCCTGCCCGGTGCCAAGGTCGGTGCCGACGGTCGAGAGCAGCGTGCCGACCAGGATCATCGCGATGGCTTTTAGGATCGACCCATGCGCTAGCACGACAGCGAAGACCAAGCCCATCAACATCAGGGCGAAATATTCGGCAGGGCCGAAGACCAGCGCCAGTTTGGTCAGCGGTGCCCCCAGGGCGGCGATCAGCAGCGTTGCAAAGGTGCCCGCGATGAAGGAGCCGATGGCAGCCATCCCCAGCGCCACCCCGGCACGGCCCTGGCGGGCCATTTGATGCCCATCGAGCGTGGTGACGACGGCGGTCGCTTCGCCCGGAATATTCACCAGAATGGCGGTGGTGGAGCCGCCATATTGCGCCCCGTAGTAAATGCCCGCCAACATGATCAGCGCGCCGACCGGATCGAGGCCAAAGGTGATTGGCAGCAGCATACTGATGGTCGCAATCGGCCCGACGCCGGGCAGAATCCCGACGAGCGTGCCGACCAGACAGCCGACGAAGCAGAGGGCGATATTTTGCAGGGATAGGGCAACGCTCATCCCTAGGCCGAGGTTTGCGAAAAGATCGACCATTTACCGGCTCCCCCAGCGATGGGTCAGGCCGAAGATCAGCAGCGCCGCTCCCAGCAGACTGGCAGCGGTCAGGCGCAAGGCCCCCTTATAGCTCCAGTCTGCGAAAAGCTGGTCAGCCAGCACCTGTGGTAGCAGCGGGATCGGCAGATTCAGCAGATCGCCGAACAGCAAGAGGCACAGCGGCGTCAGGATTAAGGCCAACAACCTTAAGGATCGAAACCGCGCACCGGGCGCGGCATAGCCGCCCAATAGGATCGTCAAGGGGCCGGAAACAACGAGGCCGAGTTCAGGTATGGTAAAAATACCCATCGATATTGGCTTGATCGTTAGCGCGAAACTGATGATCGCCAGCGAAATGCACAGCGGGCCGCGCAGCGAGGCTTTCGGAATTGCCGCGCCCCGGACGAGAAAACCGGACACCATTAAGACAGCGCCGCAAAGCGCTATCAGAGCCGCCAAGGCTTGCGGCAACATGCCGGGTCCGGCGGAACGCAGGCTGCCGCGCGGCAAGTCGGCAGTTAGCCAAAAGGCGATCCCGGCCAAGGCGATCAGCAATAGTCCGGCGACGAGGGTCTGGGGGGACGCGGGGGCGCGCAAGGGTACCGCGCGCGGCACGGCGGAAGACGGGGGCATGGGCGAGGGTTCCTAAGATCGGGCAGCGCAGGGGGGGGCTGGCGTCTGCCCCTCGGATCCAGCCAGGGGGAGTGGCGGGAGGGAAGAGAGAGGCCGAGGGGGCTGACGCCAAGCGGGGGCGGGCGTGCCGCGTCAGTCGATGGAAATATTGGCACTGGCGAGGAACTTCGCCCAGCGGGCCGACTCGGCCCTCATCATCGCCCCGAATTCCGCCGGGGTATCGCCAACGATTTCGGTGCCTTCTGCCGCCAACCGTTCTTTGATGATCGGCGCCGCCAGCGCGGCCAGGGTTGCCTCGCGCAGTTTTTGGATGACCGGCTGCGGCGTATTCTTCGGCACCGAGAAGCCATACCACGCGGCGGAAGTATAGTCGGGCAGGCCGCTTTCGGCGACGGTCGGAACCTGCGCCAGCTTGTCCACCCGCTTATCGGTCGTGACGGCCAGCGGCACCATCTGGCCGCCGTCGATCAGGCCGAGGACGGAGGGAAGCGTCGTCACCATAAAATCCCCACGCCCGCCGAGCATATCGTTCAAGGCTGGGCCGGCACCCTTATAGGGGATGTGAACCGCCTCGATATTCGCTTGGGCTAGCAGCAAGGCGGTGGCGAGATGGCTGGCGGAGCCATTGCCCGCCGACCCGTAACTCAAGACCCCCGGCTTGGCTTTGCCGTGGGCCATCAGGTCTTTGAAACTCTTGAACGGCGAGTTTTTCGAGACGACGACGACCAGCGGCGTGCGGGCGATCAGGGTAACCGGCTCGAAGGCTTCCAGCGGGTCGATGCGCAGGTTTTTGAACAGATGCGGATTGACCACCATCGGCCCCTGGTTGGCCATCAGCACCGTGTAACCATCGGGCTTGGCATTGGCAACCGTGGCAGAGGCAACATTACCGCCCGCCGTGCCGTTATTTTCGACGATCATCGTCTGGCCCAGCTTTTCGCCAACACCATTGGCGACCAACCGGGCAATCGCATCGGTGCCGCCACCGGCGGCATAAGGCACGAGCAGCCGGATCGGGCGGCTGGGAAAGCTATCGGTTTGCGCGACGGCCAGCGAGACGGGGGCCACCGACGCAGCGGCGATGACGAGGGCGCAGAGCGCGCGGCGATTGAGCATTTTATTTCCTCCCAGGGTTATTGTGCACAGCATTCCTCGGTCGCGCCGTTTTTTCTGAACGGCGCGCGATCTCTGCCGGTCGCCAGTCAAAGCCTGGCGGGTCAGGGTGAAGCCCCCTTTCGGTAAAGCGGTTTCGGGGTCGCCTTCTGCGGGCGCGGGCCGAAGCCAGAGGGGGCGCGATCTTGTGCTTACAGCAGATAGCGCGTCGCAATTCGGAGATGAATTGCAAAGATCGGCAGGATTGATGCGTCTAGCTTATTAGTGTAGGGGCGATTAGCCCCAGCGCTGCATCAGCATATCGTAAAACCGCTGCCCCGCCGGGGACAGGCTGGCCCCCCGCCGCCGGACAATGCCGACCGTGCGCGTTACCACTGGATTGATCAGCGGGCGGCTGGCGAGAACCGGGTGGGGACCGGCGGGCAGGCTCATACGTGGCAGGGCGGCGATGCCCAATCCCGCTTCCACTAAGCCTAAGGAGGTGGAAAGATGCTGAACCTCATAGAACCAGCGCGGGCGCCAATCGGTCTGCGCAAGCTGAAGGTCGAGGATCAAACGATTGCCGCTTAAGCGCCCCACGGTGATGAAGCGATAGGGTTTTAGGTCTTGCCAGGCCACTTCTTTGCGAGCCGCCAACTCGTGATCGCCCCGGCACGCCAGAACAAACGGCTCTTCGACCAAGGGATCGAAGGTGATGTCCGATTCTTGGGTGCCGAGTAGCGTAATCCCCAACTCCACCTCGCCATTCAGCACCGATTGCAGCACGGCATTGGCACCTTCATCGACCACGCGAATGCGGATGTTCGGATAGGTGCGGCTGTAGGTGGCGATCACATCGGGCAGGAAGTAATAGGCGGCGGTTGGGATGCAGGCGATGTTGACGAGGCCGGAGCGATGTTCGGCAATTTCCCGCACCGACAGCAGCGACGCGTCGAGATCATCCAGCAGGCGACGGGCTTTGGGCAGAAAATCGCGCCCCACGGTGGTCAGCTCGACCCGGCGGGTTGTGCGTTCCAGCAGGCTAACGCCCAGATTTTCTTCGAGTTTTTGAACCCGCCGCGTCAGCGCCGGTTGCGACAGATGGATAAGCTGCGCCGCCGCATTGAAGCTGCGCAGTTCGGCGACGGCGACAAAGGCCCGCAAATCTTCGAGATCGACATTCATGCTTTTCACGCATCAATCGTTCAGTTCATTGAAATTCACAAAATTAACCCGCTTCGTCAAGTTGACCCCACGCCGGGCGCTGACGGCCCTTGCCGCCGCCCCCAAAATCCGACCGATGGGGATGAAATGGGATCAATTCCGTGTGTGCTCATGCGTGGCGGCACGTCGCGCGGGCCGTTTTTTCTAGCCTCGGATTTGCCGCAGGATATAGCGCGGCGCGATGCGATCCTCATCGCCGCCCTTGGGTCTGGTCATCCGCTGCAAATCGATGGGATCGGCGGCGGGAACCCCTTGACCAGCAAGGTCGCGATCTGCGGCCCGGCGACCAAGCCGGGGGCTGATGTGGACTATCTCTTCGCGCAAGTCGATGTCAGCCGCCGCACGGTCGATACCAGCCCAAACTGCGGCAATATGCTGGCGGGCGTCGGGCCGTTCGCCCTGGAAGCGGGGCTGGTGACGGCAAGCCATCCGCGCAGCCGTTTGGTTATTCACAATGTGAATACCGGCAAGCTCATCGAAGCGACGGTCGAGACGCCGAACGGGCGGGTTACCTATGACGGCGCGGCGCAGATCGACGGGGTGCCGGGGACGGCGGCGCCGATCCGCCTCACTTTCCTCGATGCCGCCGGGGCCAAAACCGGCAAACTGCTGCCCACCGGCCAAGCGCGCGATGTGATTGCCGATATTGCCGTAACCTGCATCGATATGGCCGTGCCGATGATGCTGGTTGCTGCGGCAGCCTTAGGAAAAACCGGGCAGGAACGCCCCGCCGAGTTAGACGCCGATGCGGCGTTTCTAACCCAGCTTGAAACCCTGCGCCGCCAGGCCGGGGCGCGGATGGGGTTTGGCGACGTTAGCGAGCGGGTGGTGCCGAAGCCGGTGCTGCTGGCCCCCCCAGCCCAGGGCGGCACGATCACCGCGCGCTACTTCATGCCGCGAACCTGCCATACGGCCCTCGCGATCACCGGCGCCATCGGCATTGCCACCGCCTGCTGCACCCCGGGGACGGAGGCCTATCGCTTGGCCGACCTGCCGCCGCTGGATGCCGAGGGGCAGCGCACCATCGTGGTTGAGCATCCAGCAGGAAAAATTGCCGTGGAGTTGGAACAAGACTCAGACTGCGGGCTTATTCGCCGCGCCTCGCTGCTGCGCACGGCCCGTCGCCTATTTGAGGGGCGCGTGCTGGTCGCCGACGCCGCCTAACCGCGCCGCCCGCGCCGAAAGCCCTTAGGCCGCGTGGCTGCTGGCGGATTGTGCGGTTAGAATGAGATAAAGCGCTTCGGCGGTTTCCGCCCCGCGCAGTTTTTCGCAGATCCCCTTATCGCGCAGCAGGCGGGAGACGCGGGCCAGCGCCTTCAGGTGATCGGCCCCGGCCGCTTCTGGGGCTAGCAGCAGAAAGATAAGATCGACCGGCTGCTCGTCGATCGCCTCGAAATCCACGGGCTTGTCCAGCTTGGCGAATAGCCCGCGCAGCCGGGGCAGGGTGGGCAGTTTGCCGTGCGGAATGGCAATCCCGGCCCCGACCCCCGTCGTGCCCAGGCGTTCCCGTTCCAACAGAACCTCGAAAATATCGCGTTCGCCTGTGCCGTCTGGTCCCATCAGCTCTGCCGCGCGCTTGGCGAGTTCCTGCAACGCTTGCTTTTTGGTTCCTGCCCGCAGATTGACGATTACCGCGTCTGGGGAGATGAGGTCTGCAATATCCATCGGTTCCTGCTCTGACACATTTCAGCGCCGCTGCCGCCCGCAGAAAAACAGCGGAAGGACGCAAACCCTGCGCCCTTCCACCGATTTGCAGCGGTGCCGCCCCGATCGCCGGTTCAGACGATCATTGCGCGGCGGACAGTACGCCCTTCGCCGTGTCCCGCATTGTGTGGCTATTGCCCTGCGGGTCGATCCAGCCGATATGACCGTCGGCACGGCGATAAATCACGTTCAACCCGCCATGGGTCGCGTGGCGGAACATGAGCACAGGCAGATCGCCAAGGTCAAGCCGCATCACCGCATCGGGCACGGCCAGGGTTTCGATTGCCACCTGCATCTCAGCCACCACCATTGGCTGGGCGCTGGGGGCCTCTTCCTCCGGTTCCGGGGCCAGCACATAGGCGGGCACTTGTTCGGCTTCGGGCAGCGGGCCGCCGCGGTGGTGATCTTCCTTCAGGCGGCGCTTATACCGGCGAATACGTTTTTCAGCGTGCTCGATCGCGGCGTCGGCGGCGCGATAGGCATCGGTCGCGCTGGCTTTTGCCTGCACCGTCAAATGCCGCGCCACATGGACGGTAATATCGGCCCGGATCAGATGGGCTTCCGGGGTCAGCACGACCGTCGCATCCATGGGACGGGCAAAATATTTGCTGACAGCCTCGGTCAGGGTCTCGGTGATGTGGGTGCGCAACGCATCCCCAACATCCATTTGTTTGCCTTTAACAGTAACCTGCATGGCAACCTACCCGTATTTCTGTGATAAGACTGGGCTAGGCGACGGCTTTAGGCAATAGGGTTACAATTGTTGCCCCATTTTCACTCGGTTGACACCGATCACTTTCGGTCCCGCATCGAGTTAACCCCCTAAACCGTCGCTAAAATGCAACAGTGTTGCCGGTTCTAACTCTTGTCGGCGCTTCTCCCTATTTGTGTTGAAGATAGCGTTGCAGGTTTTTTTAGATTCCGAAAGCCTTTTCGCGACGCCGCTGCACCGAAGACGGGATTCGCAAGGCCTCCCGATATTTTGCCACCGTCCGACGGGCGATATCGACCCCATCGGCGCGTAAAATTTCCACAATCTTATCGTCGGACAGGATTTCGTCGGGCTTTTCGGCCTCGATCAGGGCTTTGATCCGGTAGCGCACCGCTTCCGCCGAATGGGCTGCCGACCCATCCGCCGATTGAATAGCGGAGGTAAAGAAATATTTCAGCTCCAGCATCCCGCGCGGGGTAGCAATATATTTGGCGGTCGTCACCCGGCTAACGGTGCTTTCATGCAGGCCAACACCTTCGGCAATATCGCGCAGAATCAGCGGGCGCAGGTGCGTAATGCCGTGCCGGAAAAAACCATCCTGCTGGCGCACGATTTCGCTGGCGACTTTCAGAATCGTTGTCGCCCGTTGGTGTAGGGCCTTCACCAGCCAGTTTGCGGTTTGAAATTGTTCGGACAGATACTCGCGGTCGGCCTTGTTCAGGCTCTGGCGGCGCACGCGGGTGTGGTAGCGATTATTGACCAGCACGCGCGGCAGGGTTTCCGGGTTGAGTTCCAGCGCCCAGCCGCCGTCCGGCAGCGCCTGCATCAGAATATCGGGCGTCACCGGGTCGGTCGCACTACGCTCGAACGCCAGGCCCGGCTTGGGGTTGAGCGCCCGTATCTCCCCAATCATATCGGCGATATCGGCCGCATCGACCCCGCAGACCCGCTGCAACCCGGCAAGGTCGCGGTGGGCTAGCAGGGGAAGGTTGTTCAGCAGCGCTTGCATCGCCGGGTCGAGCCGGTTTTTCTCCGCCAGTTGCAGCGCCAGGCATTCGGCCAGCGAACGGGCACCAACCCCGGTCGGGTCGAAGCGCTGCACCTGCGCCAGCACGCGTTCGATCCGTGCTAGATCACAGCCGAATTGCGCGGCAAAACTTTCCAGCGGTTCGGGCAGATACCCCGCATCGTCGATGCTTTCCACCAGGGCGGCGGCGATCATCCGGTCGGTCGCGTCCGCAAAGGTTAGCCCGACCTGGGCCATCAGATGCTGACGCAGGGTTGGGGTTTCGGTCAGGGTCTCTTCGAGGCCCCGCAGGTCATCGTCGAAGGATCCGCCGCTGCCCGATCCACTACCGCCGCCGGTCATACCAAGGCCCGCTTCGACGATGCCAAGGTCGGTCCCGTCGCTTTCGGTGATGCGGCCAGGGGTTAGGCTATCGGTATCGGCCCAGTCGGTGTCAAGCGGGCTATCGTTGCTGGTGGGGAGGTCGGCGGTGAGGGCTTCGGCGGCATCGCGCGGCGCTTCCACCGGCGGGGCGGCGACCTCGCTGGTATCTTCCCGCTCTAGCAGGGGATTGCGCTCTAACTCGGCCTCGACAAAGGCGGTGAGTTCCATATTCGACAGTTGCAGCAGTTTGATCGCCTGCTGCAACTGCGGCGTCATCACCAGCGATTGCGACTGCCGTAAATCGAGACGCGGCGCTAGAACCATGAAGCCCGCGAACCCCTAAAGGCTAAAACGGTCGCCGAGATAGACCCGGCGCACGTCTTGGTGGGCCACAATCTCGCGCGGGGTGCCATGCATCAGCACCACGCCATCGTGCAGAATATAGGCCCGATCCACGATATCCAGCGTCTCCCGGACATTATGATCGGTGATAAGCACGCCGATTCCCCGGTCCTTCAGATGCTTCACCAAATCGCGAATATCGCTAACGGCAATGGGATCGATCCCGGCCAAAGGTTCGTCGAGCAGCACGAAATCGGGCTGCGACGCCAGGGCGCGGGCGATTTCCGTACGCCGCCGCTCGCCGCCCGATAGTGCCAGCGCCGGGGTTCGGCGCAGATGATCGATGGAAAATTCGGCCAGCAGCGCGTCCAGCATCGCTTCGCGCTTATCGCGGTCGCTTTCCACCACCTCCAGCACGGCGCGGATATTCTGCTCCACACTCATACCCCGGAAGATCGAGGCTTCTTGCGGTAAATAGCCAACCCCTAACCGCGCACGCCGGTACATGGGAAGCATGGTGATGTCATGGCCATCGAGTGTGATACGGCCCGAATCGGCCCGGATCAGCCCGGTAATCATGTAGAAACAGGTGGTTTTGCCGGCCCCATTTGGCCCCAACAGCCCAACCGCCTCCCCGCGCGCCACGGTTAGCGAAACATCGCGGACCACCGGGCGCTTCTTATAGCGCTTGCCCAGGCTATGGGCGGCCAAACCGCTACCGCCTGTGGCGACGAGGCGCGGAGCGGCGGGGCCGGGCGCTACGGTATCCTGGGAACCTCCGATCACTTTGTGCCACCAGCCTTTCGCAGTGCGCTGTTCCATCATGACGGCCCCCGCCCGGTCGATCCGGCGCGGTTGGTCGGGGCTTCCGTCTCGCTCGGCACCAGCAGCCCGCGCACGGGTGCCCCCTCGCGCCCGGCGGCGGGGCCGCGGAGAATTCGGCTAACCCCGGTTTTCAGATTCACTTCAGCATAATCGCCATTCAGTTGGTTTTTGCCCTGCGTCACTTTGACCGTGCCAAGCAGGGTGGCGATTTGCCGGTCCAGGTCGTAGACGCCCCGATCGGCAGAAGCGGCTTCCTTGGCGGTGGCAAGGCGGAGATTGCCAAACCCATCGACTTTGGCGATCCGGTTCGCTTTCCCGTCGGCGGTTTGCGCCAGATGCGCGGTGAGCACATCGGCGGCGATCCGCCGATCAGCCTCTAGGGCCACCGCATCGCCCCGCGCGACGGCGACTTTGCGCCCGTCCCAATATTCAAGACTATCGCGGGCGGTAATGGTTTGGGTCTCGGTCGTGAGTTTGAGCGCCCGCCCGGTCAAGACCATCAGTTGCCGGTCGAGATCATAGGTGCCCTTGTCGCCCACGGCCCGTTCCGAGGCGGTGACGATCACCACCTGCTGATCGGCTTCGACCTTAGTGATTTGCGTCTGGCCATCGGGGGTTTCGCGGTAATAGGCGCGCAGGGTTTGGGCGGTAAGGGTGACGCTGCCGCGCTGCACCCGCGCCCCGCCAGTAGCGATATAGACTTTCTCGTCTCGCCGCCATTCGATGCCCTTTTCGGCGTCGATGGAAACGGGGCCGGAGCCGCTGGTCGTAGGCAATTGGGCACAGGCCGGGCTAACGGGCAGGAGGGGGAGCAGCAGCGCGAGTAGCATCGCCGTCGAGCGAAACCGCATCACGAGGCCCCCCCTGCGTTGCGCAGCACGACGCGCGATTTGCCAAGCAGAAAGACCCTTTGGCCCTTATCGACAATCTCGAACCCATCCTCGGCGGCCAGATCGCCCCCTGGACCCTGGCCCTGGACCGGGAGAATCCCCGCGACATGCTTGCGCGCGAGATCTACCTGTGCCTGTTCTGTGCGCATTTCATAGCCGCTATCGTGGAAAAGGGTAACGGCCCCGCTGAGGGTGAGCATTTGATGGTCTTTATCGTAGCGGCCTTCATGGGCTGAAACCTGCACCCAATCACCCTTATCGCCGGTCAGATCGGCCTTGGGCTGGGTCAGCAGAACCTGCGAATCTTTGGTCACGGCCCCTGGAATCGCCAGTTGCGTCGCCTCGGTCGCGGTGACCGTATAGGGGCGGCCCGCCTCGTCGGTACCAACGAAGCGCGGGTTCAGCATTCGCACAGTCGCCTCTTCTTCCCGGCTGACCGAGAGTTTCGAGAGGCGAAAGCGCCTTTCGTCGGGAAACAGCGTCGGCCAAGCCAGCAACCCCCCCAGCAGGGTTAGAGCTACGGCGGGCAGCAGCAGCCGCGCCGCAGCCACCCAGCGCGACCGAGTTTGCACGCGGCGGACGGACAAGGCGGCCCCCATCAATGCACCCCGGCGCGCAGGCAATCGTGGATATGCAGCAGCCCCACCGGCTGACCATTTTCCACCACGAAGAGGCTGGTAATGGCCTTATCGTTCAGAATGGCCACCGCTTCGGCGGCCAGGGCTTGCGGGCGGATGGTTACGGGATTGCGGGTCATCAGGTCCGACACGGGCCGGTCGATATTCTCGATATGCCGACGCAGATCGCCATCGGTCACGATGCCCAGCAGCCGCCCATCATCCCCCCGCACGCCGGTGCAGCCGAAGCGTTTGGAGGTCATTTCCAGAATAGCGGCGCGTAGGCTAGTATCGGGCGTCACCAGCGGCACCGCTTCGCCGCTGTGCATCAGATCGGCCACCCGCCGCACTTTCTGCCCCAGCGCGCCGCCGGGGTGAAAGACTTTGAAATCATGGGCGCTGAAGTTCCGCCGCTCCAGCAAAGCCACCGCCAGCGCGTCGCCAATCGCCAGCGCCAGCGTGGTGGAGGTGGTGGGCGCGAGGCCATTCGGGCAGGCTTCCGCCGTTTTCGGCAAGGGCAGAACCACATCCGCCGATTCGCCCAAGGTGCTGGCATCCTGGCGGGTAATGGCGATCAGCGGGATCGAAAAGCGCTTGGTATAGGCGATAATATCCAGCAATTCGTGAGTTTCGCCAGAGTTGGACAGCGCCAGCACCACATCGTTGCGTGCGATCATGCCAAGGTCGCCATGGCTGGCTTCCCCCGGATGCACGAAGAACGCCGGCGTGCCGGTCGAGGCCAGGGTGGCGGCGATTTTGCGCCCGATATGGCCGCTCTTGCCCATACCGGTCACGATGATGCGCCCGGCAGCCCCTTCCAATAGATCGACCGCGGCATCCAGACGCGCGCCGCCAATACCCGCCAGCCCATCGATCAGGGTTTGCAGCCCTTCCTGGGCCAGCACGAAGACCCGCCGGGCAACGGAACGGTTGCTTTCAGCGGTGGTCGAAGTGGGGGCGAGGGTCGAAAGGTCGGTCACGGTAAACTGCCTAAGAGGGACGCAGAACGCCACAGGATCGAGATTGGCCAGGCTTTTGCATGTCAGCTTTTGTCCAGGTCCGCACTATGCGCTGCCTGGGCTTGAAAGGTCAATTGCCCACGCGCTAGGCAATCGCTTCCGGGTTGGAAAAAATTTCTGTTTAGCAATAAGATTTTTCTGTTAAACAGAAACATCAACCGGGGAGGTCGGGATGAGTGCTATCGATGAAGGGCTGGCGGTGATGGCGCGCGTCGGGCGTCGGGCGCGCTGGGTGATTTGGGGCTGTGTGGCGCTGTTGTGTGTGCTCCTGGGCCTCGTGAGCCTTGAGCTGCCGACGTTCCTGCTGAACCATCCGCAGATCGCCCCGCTGGTGCCGGGTAATGCCGAGGTGCGGGCGGCGCTGGTGGCGATGCCCTTGGCCGCGCGGGGGCTGCTGTTCCTGATCCTGCTGATCAGCGCCGCGCCCTTCCTGTGGGCCTTGGTGGAGGCGGCGCAGATCGCCCGGCTGATGGCCGTGGGGCAGGGGTTTTCGCCCGCCTTGCCGCGCCGCTTGCGCCGCATCGGCTGGGCGCTGATCCTGACCCTCGTCAGCCGCCCGCTGGCGGGCATGGGGCTGACGGCCTTCGTGACCTATCACCTGTCGCAGAGCGTCGCGATCCCGCGCGCGGCCACCCTGGCGTTCAGTTCCGATGATCTTGGCTTCGCCCTGATCGGTATTGCGGTCTTGGCGCTGGCGGCGATTGCCCGCAGCATTGTCGCGCTGGCTGACGACGCGCGCGGCATTGTCTAAGCAGTGGCGATCCGTGTGACCATCGACCGGTTGATGGTCGAGCACAAACTGAAGTCGAAAGACGTTGCCGAAGCGTTGGGCATCACCGAGGCCAATTTCTCCCTGTTGAAGAACGGCCATGTGAAGGGCGTACGCTTCGGCACGCTCGATAAGCTCTGCACGTTGCTGGGGTGCCAGCCGGGCGATATTCTGCGCCATGATCCAACCGAACCCGAAGCCGATTAACCCTGTCGCAGCAGCGGCGCGGCCTTCTGCCCCAGGGCAACCCAGGTTCCGGCGAATCCCAGGGCCAGGGTAATACCAAGACTGAGCAGGGTGATCGCGCCCACGGGCAGGGGCAGAAACACCCAGTCGGCGCGCATCAGGAAAGTCACGACACCCCAGCTAGCCAGCGTGCCGATGAGAATCGCGATAACGGCGGTGGCAAAGCCCAGCGCCCCATATTCCAGCGCATAGGCGGCCAGCAGGTCGCGGCGCGTCGCCCCTAGCACTTTCAGCACGATCGCGTCATAGACCCGGCGGTGATGCCCGGCGATCACCGCCCCGGCCAGCACCAGGGTTCCGACGACCAGCGTCAGGCCGGTAACGGCCCGCGCCGCCGCGCCGATCGCCCCTAGGATCGCGCTGACCGTATCCAGCGCCTCGCGCACCCGCACGGCGGAGACATTGGGAAACGCTTCGCCCACCTGCCGCAGCATTGCCTCCTCCTGTCCTGGCGGCACATGAATGGTGGCGAGATGGGTATGGGGCGCGGATTCCAGCAAACCGGGCGAAAAGATCAGCACGAAGTTCAGGTTAAAGCTCTCCCACTGGATCTGTCGGAAATTGGCAATCCGGGCTTCCACATTCCGGCCCAGGACATTGACCGTCACTGTATCGCCAATCTCCACCCCAAACCCTTGCTGGAAGCGGGCATCGAGCGAGACCAGCAGCGGGCCTTTATAGTCGGCAGGCCACCAATCCCCCAAAATCACACGGCTCCCCTCTGGCGGGGTTGCCGCATAGGTCAGCCCGCGGTCGCTATCCACCGCCCAGGCCACTTCCGGATCGACGAAGGCTTTTTCGACCGGCACGCCCTTAATCGCGGTAATTCGTCCGCGCAAAGATGGCACCCGCCGCAGCTCGCTGGCACCGGGAACCGACAGGGCCAGCGCGTCGAACGCATCGGTCTGGGTCGAGGGGATGTCGACGAAAAAGAAGGCCGGGGCTTGGTCCGGCAGGCGTTCGACCACCTGCCGGTTCAGATTACCCTCGATCAAGGTCACCGTCACGAGTACGGCCAGACCAAGGCCCAGCGACAGGACCACGCTGCCGGTCGGCGCGCCGGGCCGGTCGATATTGGCCAGCGCCAACCGTAGTTTTGGGCTGCGCCCCCCTGCCCAAGGCGTGCTGGCCAAGGCACGGGCGAGGCGCTTCAAGCCGGTTGCGGCCAAACGGAACAGTCCGAAGCTGACCACGGCCCCGCCGACGAACCAGGCCGCTAGCACCATCTGCTGCGCTGTACCGATCGCCAGGGCGGCCAGCAGGACGGCGGAGAGGCCCATCGCGATCAGAATCGGCGTGCCGGGGGCTTGGCCGCGCGCCGATCCAGCATCACGAAACAGACTGGCGGCCGAGATCCGCTGCGCCCGCCCCAGCGGCCATAGGCTGAAGGTCAGCGCGGTCAGAAGGCCGAAGACCGCGGCGAGCGCTAGCGGCAGCGGGTAGAGACCCACCGCCAATGGCACCGGCAAAAGCGCACCGATCGCTCCGGCCGCCAGCCAGGGGGCACCCGCGCCGAGAACCAGCCCGGCCAGCGTACCAGCCCCGGCCATGATCGCGATCAACAGCAGATACAGGCGGAAAATCGTGCCCGATGGGGCGCCGACCGCCTTCAGGGTAGCGATGGTGACGCTCTTGCCGTCTAAATAGGCGCGGACGGCATTCCCAACCCCGACGCCGCCCACCAGCAGGGCGGTTAGCCCGACCAGGGTCAGAAACAAGGCTAACCGCTCGACAAACCGTTCCACCTGCGGTGAAGCTTGCGAGGGGTCGCGAACCCGCCAGCCTTCGGCAGGGAAGCGGGCGTTCAGCGCCGTGCGGAACGCGGCGGCGGTAAGGCCAGGGGTTAATTCCAGCTTATAATGGAACTCGGCCAGGCTGCCGGGTTGTAGCAGCTGGGTCTGTGCGAGGGCGGCGGTGGCGATCAGCACGCGGGGGCCGATGTCGAGCGGCCCAGCGCTGCGGTCCGGCTCTTTCCGCAGCCGGGCCGTGATGCGAAACCGGCCTTCGCCCACCTGTAGCACGTCCCCCAGGGTTAACCCTAATCGGGCCAGCAAAGCCTCATCGACGACGGCCCCGAATAGCCCATCGGTTTCAGCGAGTAAGGCCGATAGCGGTTGGTTCGGATCGGTCTCCACCTGCCCGAATAGTGGATAGGCCCCATCGGCGGCTTTCAGTTGTGCCAGCGACCGCCGCGCCCCATCGGGCCGCACGGCCATTGCCCGCATCTCGACGGTTTCACTGAGGCGCAGGCTTTGCGCGGCCAGCCAATCCCGCTGTTCGGCGCTGACCGGGCGATGCACCTGCCGCAGCGTCACATCGCCGCCCAGCAGGCTGCGCGCGTCCCGCTCCAGCCCCGCGACGATGGCGGCGGATAGGCTACCGACCGCCGCGATCACCGCGACCCCTAAGGTCAGGCAGGCCAGAAAAATCCGGAACCCCGCTAAACCGCCGCGCAATTCCCGCAGGGCGAACCGCAGCGCGGGCGTCATGCCGCCGCTCCCAGATCGATCTGACCATCGCGCACCCGGACCACCCGGTCGCAGCGTTGGGCGAGGCTAGTATCGTGGGTGACCAGCAGCAGGGTTGTGCCGAAGCGGTTTCGCAGATCAAATAGCAGATCCATGATGGCCGTGCCGGTGGTGCCGTCGAGATTACCGGTCGGCTCGTCGGCAATCAGCAGTTTCGGCTCGATAACGAAGGCGCGGGCCAGGGCGACACGCTGCTGTTCCCCGCCAGAGAGTTGGTCGGGGTAATGGGTCAGCCGATGGCCAAGCCCCACTTGCGCCAGCGCGGCTTTTGCCCGCTCGAAGGCTTTGGGTTTGCCCGCCAATTCCAGCGGCACGGCAACATTCTCAAGCGCCGTCATCGTCGGGATCAGCCGGAAGGCTTGAAAGACGATGCCGACCGTTTCCCGCCGCCAAAGGGCCAGATCATCTTCGCTAAGGCCGCCCAATTCGACCCCGGCGACCACCACGTCGCCGCCCGTTGCCCGTTCGAGACCGCCGACCACCATCATCAGGGTTGATTTCCCGGCACCGGAGGGACCGACGATGCCAACGCTCTCCCCCGGTTGGATCGCGAGATTAACCCCGCGCAGGATATTGACCTCGCCAGCGGCACTCGCCAGCTTCACCTGAACATTGCGGAGTTGGATCATGGACGGCAGCACTCGTGCGTTCGAGGGGAAAAACAGTGACGATCCCTACAAATGGGGCAAAAGCCGGGCAGTGCAACAGCCCCGACGGGCTTTCTTGATGGCGATGATCGGGCTACCGCTGCTGCTGGGCGGCGGCGGCGGGCTTGCACAAGCGGCCGAGGTGCGGATTCTGGCGCTCGGCGATAGCCTGACCGCGGGATATGGGCTGCCCGCCGCGCAAGGCTTCACGGTGCGGTTGGAAGCCGCCTTGCGGGCGAAAAATATTGCCGCCACGGTCATCAACGGTGGGGTTTCCGGCGATACCAGCGCGGGTGGTCTGGCCCGGCTGGACTGGATGTTGGCCGACCGACCCACCCATGCCATCGTCGAACTAGGGGCGAATGATGGGCTGCGCGGTCTTGATCCCGCGCAGATGGAAAAAAATCTCGATGCGATTTTAAGCAAGCTGACCGCAGCAGGGGTGAAGGTTCTCTTCACCGGAATGCGGGCACCCCCGAATTTCGGCGCGGCCTATACTCAAGCCTTCGATACCGTGTTTCCGCGCTTGGCCGAGCGCCACAAGGTGGCCTTCTATCCCTTCTTCCTTGACGGCGTGGCCGCTAATCCGCAGCTTAACCAGGCGGACGGGATTCACCCGAACGAGGCGGGAGTAAACGCCGTTATCGAGCGTATTTTACCCTCTGTCCTAAGCCTTTTGGCTTCATCCTGATTATTTCGTTTTCAAAACGAGGCGTTTATGGAACTGCGACGTTTAGGCCGCACGGATGTGTCGGTCAGCCTGATCTGCTTGGGAACGATGACCTGGGGCGAACAGAATACTGAAGCCGAAGCCCATACCCAGCTCGACTACGCCCTCGATCACGGTGTTAACTTTATAGACACTGCGGAAATGTATCCGGTACCGCCGCGCGCCGAAACCCAAGGCCGGACCGAAGCCTATATCGGCACCTGGCTGGCCAAGCGCCCCGCCGTGCGCGATAAAATCGTGCTGGCGACCAAGGTTGCGGGCGGCGGGCGGGCCATGCCCCATGTGCGCGGGGAGAATCGTAAGCTCGACCGCGCCAATATCAATGCCGCTATCGACGCGAGCTTGATGCGGCTGCAGACCGATTATGTCGATCTCTATCAAATCCACTGGCCAGACCGCGCCACCAATATGTTTGGGCAATTAGGGTATATCCATACCGACTCCCCCGATGCCGTGCCGATCGAAGAAACCCTGTCGGCGCTCGCCGATCTGGTCAAGGCCGGGAAAATCCGCGCCCTTGGCCTGTCGAACGAAACCCCTTGGGGCGTGCATCGTTTCCTGCGCGCGGCCGAAACCTTGGGGCTGCCGCGCGTGGTCTCGATCCAGAACCCCTATAGTTTGCTCAATCGCTCCTTCGAGGTCGGCCTTGCCGAAATGGCGATCCAGGAAGACGTGGGGCTGCTGGCCTATTCGCCGCTGGCGATGGGCGTGCTGGCCGGGAAATATTTCGACGGTGCCCGCCCGGCGGGGGCGCGGTTGACGCTGTTTGACCGGTTTACCCGCTATTTTACCCCGCAAGCCGAACCGGCGGCGAAACTCTATGTGGACATCGCCCGCCGCCATGGGTTGGACCCGGCGCAAATGGCCTTAGCCTATGTCAATTCCCGCCCCTTCGTGACCAGCAATATCATTGGGGCGACGACGCTGGCACAGCTAGAGGCCAATATTCGCAGCGCCGACATCACCCTGACCGAGGCGGTGCTGGCAGAGATTGAGGCGGCCCATCAGGTTCATCCCTACCCCTGCCCCTAGGGTGCCCCCGTCCGGCCCCGATAGGCCAGCGCCTCGGCAATGTCGAGGCGGCTAACCTGCCCGCGTCCTGCTAAATCGGCCAGGGTGCGGGCCACGCGCAGAATGCGGTGATAGCCGCGCGCCGAAAGCCGAAGCCGATCAGCGGCCTCGGTCAGCAGGGTTTGGCCCGCCGGGTCGGGCCGGGCAATGGCGGTCAAAAGATCGCCATCGGCCTCGGCATTGATGGCGATGCTCGTGCCGGCAAAACGATCGGCTTGGACCGCGCGCGCGGTGGCGACGCGGGCGGCAACGGTGGCGCTATCCTCCCGCGCCGGCGGCCCGGCGAGATCTTGGGCGGAAACCGCGGCCACCGCCACATGCAAATCGATCCGGTCCAGCAGCGGGCCAGAAATTTTCGCCTGATAGTCGACAGCACAGCGCGGAGCCTTGCCGCAGGTGCGGGCGGGATCGGTTAGGAAACCGCAGCGGCAGGGGTTCATTGCCGCGACCAATTGTACCCGCGCCGGATAGGTCACATGAGCATTGGCACGGGCCACGGTAACGCGCCCGGTTTCCAGCGGTTGGCGCAGGGATTCCAGAGTGGCGCGGTTGAATTCCGGCAGTTCGTCGAGGAATAAGACGCCGTGGTGGGCGAGACTTATTTCCCCCGGTCGGGCGCGGTGCCCGCCGCCGACCAGCGACGCCAGTGAGGCGGAATGATGCGGATCGCGGAACGGCCGCTGCCGCGTCAGCTTGCCGTCGGTTAGGTGCCCTGCCACCGATTGGATCATCGCGACGCTGAGGGCTTCGCGCGGCGATAGCGGCGGCAGCAGGCCCGGCAGGCGCTGGGCCAACATGGATTTGCCCGAACCGGGCGGACCGATCATCAGAAGATTATGCCCCCCCGCCGCCGCAATCTCTAGGGCGCGTTTCGCCGTCTCCTGCCCCTTTACATCGGCGAGGTCGAGCGGACGGCGCGGGTCCTCGGCTAATTCGGCGCGCGGGCGCGGCAGCAGGGCGGTTCCCTTCATATGGTTTATCAGATCCATCAGGCTGCCGGGGGCGACAACTGGCAGATCGGGGCTGGCCCAAGCGGCTTCCCCTCCGCAGGGGGCCGGGCACAGCAGGCCCAGGTCCCGTTCGACCGCGCCAAAGGCCGCGGCCAGCACCCCGGCAACCGGGGCGAGGGTGCCATCCAGCCCCAATTCCCCCAAAACCAAAAAGCTGGCCACTTCGTCGGCAGGCAGAATCCCCATGCTGACCAGCAAGGCAACGGCGATCGGCAGATCGAAGTGGCTGCCTTCCTTCAAGACATCGGCGGGGGCTAGGTTCACGGTGATGCGTTTGGCAGGCAGTGCCAACCCTAGGGCCGCCAGAGCGGAGCGCACCCGTTCCCGGCTTTCGGCCACAGCTTTGTCAGGCAAACCGACAATGGTAAAGGCCACCAGGCCGCCGGTCATTGCGACTTGTACGTCGACGTCGATTACCTCGATCCCAGCGAAAGCAATTGTCTTAACACGGGCAATCGGCGAAGAGGACATAGGACCTGCGTCTCCTACGGGAAACCGAGGGGCGACGATACCCCAGCCGAAGCAGGCTGTCATGGTTCGGCCATGCGGCGCGCGGGTAAAATGCTGTGTTACGCCCCTAGCGCAGGCGGAAGAGGAGCCACTATGAATCGCCGTGACTTTGCCGACGCGCTGCGCGGCTTCGCGCTGATCGGTATCTGCATCGTCAATTTCCCTTTTATGGCCTGGGGACTTTTACCCTTGCCAGCCCCCCAGACCGCTTGGGACTGGGCCGCCGCGCTTGCCGTGACCGGCCTATTCGAGGGGAAGTTTTTTATTCTCTTCTCGTTTCTGTTCGGCTTTGGTCTTGCGGTGCAAAGCCAGGCGGCGGCAACGGGCCGCCTGCCGCCAGGAGCGTTCCCCCGGCGGCTCTGGGGGCTTTTGGCCCTGGGGGTGGCCCATGGGATATTGTTGTTTCCAGGGGATATTCTGACCGGATATGCCCTGCTGGGGGCTATCCTTTGGCGGTTACGCGCGACTCCCGACCCGCGCTTGATCCGCTTGGGAGGGTTGGCGTTGGCGCTTTCGGTGCCCGCTTTTGCCGCGCTCGATCTTCTGGGGCAGATCGCCCCCCAAGCAGATCCGGAAACCGCAGCGGCGGTGATCGCAACCTACCGGGGCGGGATCGCTGAGGTTTTGGCGCAACGGGCGAGTGACTGGGGGATAACCGCCGCTGTGGTCGTGCCGCTCTATAATGGGCCGATGGCCTTTGCCGCTTTCTGTTTTGGGGCGGTCGCGGGGCGTCGCGATGCTTTGGCCGATCCGGGGCGTGTGCGGGCCTGGATCGGGCGCTGGCAGTGGGGATTAGTGCTGGGGGCGCTGCTGGGCAATGGCTATACCGTCGCTGGGCTGCTGCTAGGGAACAACCGGCTGCCGATTGCCCTGCCGGGGATCAGCTTAGGTGGGCCGTGCTTGGCCTTGCTGTTCGTTTGGGGCCTGACCTATGCGCCAGGGACTTGGCTTTATCGACGTTTGGTCGCCGCCGGGCGGCTGTCGCTAACCCTCTATTTAGCGCAGTCCATGGTCGGCACGTTGCTGTTACAAGGGTTCGGGCTATTCGGCAGCCTGCCTGCCGGGGCCTGTTTTGGTCTGGCGCTAGGAGTGGCGGTTAGCCTAATTCTCGCAGCCAGCCCTTGGGGGCGGGCTTTCCGCTATGGCCCGGCCGAATGGGTGTTGCGCTGCTGGACCTACCGCGCCTGGCTGCCGCTGCGGGGGTAGGGCCAGCAGCGGCACCGCCGGTGGGGGGTGGGGAGGCGGCCCTAGACCCGCATCATCCGCCGGGCGGCTTCGGCCAAGAAGCCCGACCGGGTATGGCCGCTATCGGCGGCGGCGGCATCAATTTCCGCCAGCAGGTTCTTATCGACCGTAATATTGACCCGCACAGCGGGGGCTTTCGGGGGCCGGGCCGTGACTATCAGCAGCACGGCCTGGGCGGGCGCGGTCGAAAGATGCGCGGCCAGCAGCTGCGGAGGCGGGGCGGCGATGCCATCCTGGGTAAAGCCCTCAAGATGCAGGGTTAAGGCGGCTTCGGCCTGGGTCAGGGCCTCTTCCTCGGTCTCGCCGACGGCAAGGCAGCCGGGCAGATCGGGAAAGCTAACGACCAGCACATCGCCGGGTTCGGCGGGACGGTGCAACCACGCGGGATAACGGGCCATGGTTTAGGCTTCCTTCGTTGGCAAACCGCAGTAAACCAGCAGGCCATCGGCCACTGAGGCGGGGAGCGTGGCTTTGCCAAGCGGCAGGGTCACCCGCCGCCCCGTGCCCGCGTGCTGCCATTGCCCGAACCCGTCGCGGCGGGTGACCTCCACCCATCCGGCGGCTTCGAGGTTTTTCACCAGCTTACGCAATTTTGCCATGGCACCCTCAATAGGTGAGAACGGGACCAAAATTCGTTGGGATCGCCTGATCGAAACTTCGCCCCATCTGCTCGATAAGGTCATTGACCAAGCCCCCCCAGACAGCGCGACGCTCGTCGAACGTCGCGCGTTCCTTAACCGTGCGGCTGGCATCCTGCCGAACGGTGATTTGCCGGTCACGGAACCCGCCGGCGTTCCGAATTTCTAAATCCGCCTCCAGAATAGCATCGTAGCGGAAGACGGGATCATCGGCGATCAGCCCGCGCAGCCCGCCCGGCGGCGTCAAGGACGTCTCCACGATACTGGCGCGGCGGATGATGAATTTGGCGATGGTGCCGGGGGCCTGCGCCCCTTTCGGTACCAGCTTTTGCCGTGCCCAAGCTTCTGCCGCTTGGGTTGGCGTTGGGGTCAGGGTGTGATCGACGTTGGGTGCAGCGCGCGGTGCCACATAGGTCACTTCCACCTCCAGCCGGTCAACCAGCAACGACCAGATTGCGCCGGTCGGCGGGACGGTGGCGGGGGGTGGCGTCGCGGGATCGGCACATCCGGTGAGGGTGACGCCCCCCGCCGCGAGCAGCAGCAGCCCCGCACTCCGAACCAACATTCCTCGACGTGTGCAAGCGTGCGTCATCACAGTTTTTCGACCTCTGGCAGGAACATGCCGTTACCGCCCCGGCCCCACAGTGCCAGGGAGGGAAAAACGGCTCAAGTGCAATAGGATGACGGATTGATGACAGTCCGTCGATGCGGTTGTGGGTCCGGTGTGGATTAGGCCGGATCCGGAAAGGGCAGCGGCGCGACCGGAACCAAGCGCGATGGGCCGAGCAGCAGCCAACCGTCTTGCACCGTGATCGGAACCGATAGGCTGGGCTGCCCGGTTTGCGGGTCGGCAGCTGCAACTGCTGAGAGTAGAAGCCGCGCCAATCGCCCGTCTCGTTCAGTGACGAGGCCGACTGCGATCAGTCGATCTATCCCCTCCACGAAGCCCCGCACTTTGGCTGTTCCCGCCGCCAAGGGGCGCATCAGCCGGTCCAGCGTCACGGTGCCTTCCCCTTCCAAAGCAAAACCGCCGAGCGCCAGCGAGAGCGGGCGCACGTCGATTGTGCCGCCTTGGTCGCGCCAGTCGGCCAGGGCGGGGGCGGTGAAGACGCCGGGCGGATCGCCCATCACGGTCAGTCCGGCGCTGAGGCTTAGGGGTTCGGCGAGCAACGGCGTCATCTGCGGGGCGGTCAATCGATCCAGCGTGATCCGGCCTTGGACGGTCGCGGCCAGATGGTCCCGCCCGCGGGTGCCGAGATCCTGCAAGTCGAGCGTGAACCCTTCGGCCCGTAAGGTCAGCGGGTGCGGGGTTTCCACAGACAGGGTTGGCTGATCCAGGCTTACGACGATCCGCCCGCCGCTGCGCGGGCCAGTGATGCGCATCTCGCCCGCGGCCAGATACAGGCGGCCGCTGAGGCTCTTCTCCCCTGATGTTAGGCTGAGGGCCGAGTCGGTGGGCAGATAGGCGGTGGTGGTCGTGGGGCGCAGCGGACTCCAGACCAGCGTTAGGCTCTCGGTGCGCCAGGCGATGTCGCCGCGAGGGCCGGGGCGCACCACGCGTACCTGGGTCAATTCGGTTTCAACGGTCAGTGGAAAACCATTGGTTGGGCCGGCCTGATAGTCGATCTGCCAGCCCTGACGGCGCAGGGCCGCCGCCTCCTCCTCCAGGGTCGTCATCAGCCGGGCCTGCGCCATCCACCAGAAAAACGCTAGCCCCGCCGCCAGCAGCAGCAGAATCGACAGGGCAATCACACCAGGGCGGCGCAGCAGCGGTCGTAAGGTCATGCGGTCCTTGGGAGCAGCCCCTAAAAATCGAGACAGGGCCGATCCCCAGACCGGACCCCAGAGATGCAGTTAACCTGCCGTTTTTCCATCCGCCAAGCGCTTTTGCGGGGGCCGGGTGGGCGTCCTCGGCGTTTTTTGCGGGGCTTACGTGCAGGACGGCGGGGTTAACACAGGAAACCGACATGCTACTCTGGCCCTATGGACCGTTTGACCGCGATTTTGCCCGCTGTGACATTCGTTTGCCTGTGGAGCACCGGCTTCATCGGCGGGCGTTTGGGAACGCCCTACGCCGACCCGCTAACTTTTCTGTGGATCCGGTTT
This sequence comes from uncultured Elstera sp., assembly GCA_964576605.1. GTDB lineage: Bacteria > Pseudomonadota > Alphaproteobacteria > Elsterales > Elsteraceae > Elstera. The sequence goes on from CAZNVY010000020.1 coordinate 28,422, forward strand.
GCGATTGCCGCCGGGTTGCTGGCCGCTTTGGCCCTATTGGCTGGCAGCGCTTGGCCGCGCGGGCGGGCGGCACTGCATTTGGCCGTATCGGGTCTGCTGGTGCATGGGGTCTATCTGGGGGGCATTTTCGTCGCCCTATCCTTGGGGGTTTCGGCGGGCTTGACGGCCCTGGTGGCGGGGTTGCAACCGCTGTTGACCGGGGCGATGAGCGGCTGGCTGCTGGGCGTGCCGGTGCGCCCGCTACAATGGGCGGGGCTGGTGCTCGGTCTGGTCGGCGTGGTGCTGGTCTTATGGGAGAAACTGGCGGCGCAAACCGGGGTGCCGCTGCTGGGTCTTGGCCTTGCTTTTGTAGCCCTTCTGGCGATCACCTTCGGCACGCTGTACCAGAAGCGCTTTGTGTCGCCCGGCGATTTGCGCAGCGGGACGGCTTGGCAATATGCCGTTTGTACCCTGGCCTATGGGCTGGTGGTTCCTTGGCTGGAACCCATGCGGGTGCATTGGACGGGCGAGTTCATTTTTGCCCTGACGTGGTTGGTTTTGGTTCTGTCGGTCGGGGCGATTATGCTGTTCTTTACGCTGATCCGCCGTGGCTCGGCGGCGGGGGTGGCGAGCCTGATGTATCTGGTGCCGCCCTTGACTGCGTTAGTCGCCTGGGGATTATTCGACGAGCGTCTCGGCCCCTTGGCGCTCTTGGGGATGGCGGTTACGGCGGCTGCGGTGGCCCTGGTTAATCGCCCGGCCCCCGCCGCGCTTCCGGCGGCGCGCCAGACTTGATAGGCTGGGGCGATCATGACGACCGACGACTATTGGGTTTTCGCCTATGGCTCCCTGATCTGGGATCCCGGCTTTCCCTATGTAGAGCAGCAGCGCGCCGTGGTGCACGGCTATCATCGGCGCTTCTGCCTTTATTCGCACCGTTATCGGGGAACGCCGGACCAGCCGGGACTCGTGCTGGGGCTTGACCGGGGCGGCAGCTGTCATGGGGTAGCCTATGCGATCGCGCCGGAGCGCGTGGCTGAGGTGCGCGACTATCTCTGGGCGCGGGAGATGAGCAATAATGCCTATCGTCCGGTTTTGGCCCCAGCCCGGCTGGCCGATGGGCGGCGGGTGCAGGTTCAGACCTTCGTGATCGTGCCCGGTCACCCGCAATATGCCGGTCGCTTGGGGGCCGATTTGGCGGCTCGGCTGATCGCCAGCAGCCATGGCGAGCGGGGGAGCAACCAAGCCTATCTCGAAAATACCGCCGCGCACCTATCGACCTTGGGCATCCGCGATGCGGCCCTGGAGCGGCTGGTCCGTGCCGTGCGGTCGCTGCAGCAAAAGGAAGGGGGCCACGTGCGCCGTCCGCCCGTCCCGCCCAGCGAGAAGGTTGGGTTTTAGGGATGGTCGCGCGCGGGCTAGGTCGTCCCACTCAGCCCTGCCACCACATGCCGGGCGAAGAGCCGGGCGGCGGGGCTAAGAGTGTCGCGCTGGTAAAGGGCGATATCGGTGTTCGGCAGCGGGGGCAGCCCCTCCGCCGTGCCTAGAAACCGGAAACCGGACGGGACCGTGCCGCGCGCTAGGACCGTTACCGCTAGCCCGGCGCTGACCGCCGATAGGATCCCGGCAAAGCTAGAGCCTGTATAAGCGATCCGCCAAGGGATCTCCGCCTGATCTAAGGCGTGAAAGGCATGGGGGCGGAAGGCGCAATCTTCGGTGAATAAGGCCAGCGGCAGCGGGCGCAAATCTTCGAGCCGATGATCGGCGGCCCCGATCCAGTGCAGCGGCTCCCGTCGCACCAGCAGCCCTTCCGCCGCGCCGGGGAGGCGGGTACAGAGCACTAAGTCGAGCTGATCGACCGCAAGGCGCGCCCGCAAGACTTGGCTGCAGGCGCAATGCACCTCTAAGGCTACGCGCGGCTGCGACCGGGTAAATTCGGCAATCAACGGGGTTACGAACGGGCCTTCGTAATCATCCGGCACGCCAAACCGGATCAACCCTTCTGCGCCAAGGGCCAGCAGATCATCCAGGGCCGCATCATGGTCGCGCAGCAGGCGGCGCGCATGGCCGAGCAGCCGCACCCCATCTTCGGTGGGATGCGCCCCATTGCGCCCACGGGTCAACAGCCGCCGCCCCAGCATCTCTTCCAGCCGTTTGATTTGGGCGGTCACGGCGGGCTGGCTCCGCCCCAGCTTATCCCCCGCGAGGGTTAGGCTAGCGTGATCGACCGTGGTGACGAAGCAGCGCAGCAAATCGATATCGAGGGTCGGTCGCATCACAAAACCTGATGGATTCATAAAATCTATTGTTTTGATCGATGCTAACTCCTGGGCCACCCTGGGGCTAGTTTTTTATGTGAGTGCCCGTTGATGACGAGTCCCAGCCTATCCCTGCCGATCTCATTGCGTAGCGGCATGACCCCGACGCAGTGCTTTCTGCTGTTGCTCCTCGCTCAGGTGGCCATCGGCATTGGCCCGCTGATGGTGCGCCAGGTCGATGTTGGCCCGGCGGATAGCGCCTTTTGGCGGCTGACCCTATCGCTGCTGGCCTGGGGCGTGATCGCTCTTTTTCTGCCGCGCCCGGCGGTTAGCCTGCGGCCAGGGGCGAAGGCCGGATTGGCGATGCTGGGGGCGGGCGTCGCCTTTGCCGCCGATCTAACCACCTATCACGTGGCCTTGATGCATACGGCGATTGCCAATGCTACCTTTCTGGCCAATCTATCGCCGCTGTTGGTGGCGTTAGGGGCCTGGGCGGTCTTTGGGGAAAAACCCGCTCGGCGGGCGCTTTTGGCGCTGCTGGTCGCGCTGATCGGCGCCGGGGTGATGACCGGCTGGCCGCATAAGGCCGGAACCCTGGCATGGGGCGATGCTTTAGCCCTTATCGCCTGCCTGTTCTACACGCTCTATCTGCTGTTGACCCGGCGCTTGGCCGGCGCGGTCAGCGATTGGACGGTTATTCTGTGGACCAGTCTGGGATCGGTCGCGGCGGCGTTACTATTGGCGGCGATCCGGGGTGGGGTGGCGTTCCCGCAGAGCGTGGGCGGCTGGGCGGCAGTCATCGGGTTGGGGCTGATCGCCCAGACCATGGGGCAGGGGTTGACCTTGATTACCCTCGCGCGCTTGCCTGCCGCATCGGGCAGCCTGATGCTGCTGGCCGGGCCGGTGGTGGCGATGGTGAGCGGCTGGGTCGTCTATGGCGAAGCGCCAACGGTCGATCAGGCCCTGGGTGGTACCGTGATTTTGGCGGCGCTAATGCTCGCACGGCGTGGGTAGACCGTGCTTCGGCTCTCCTACGCCTGCCGGATCGCCGCCACTGGAAATTCCCTCTAAGCCTGAAGGGGGTTGCGCCGCCGCAGACGCCAGCCGAAGGAAATGCCGCCAACGGCGACCAGGATCAACCCGCCGCCCAGCACTTGGCTTAAGTGCAGCTGCTGCCCAAACGCCCAGTAATCCACCAGAATGGCGGCAATCGGGTAGATAAACGACAGCGCAGCGGTGGCGCTGGTCGGCAGACGGCGCAGGGCACTGTACAGCAGCGCATACATGAGGCCAGTATGCACTATACCCAGGACCAGTAAGACCCCCCAAGGGAAGGCCGTCGTCGGCAGATCCGACCAGCCAAGCAGCGGGGTCAAGATCACCGTTCCCAGGACAAGCTGCATCCGGGCCAATCGCTGCGGCGGGATCGCGGTCAATTGCTTGGTGATAAGACTGAACAGCGCATAAAGAAACGCCGCGCCCAGGGCTAAAGCGATGCCGCTCAGATAAGCCCCCGGTTCTAGAAGCACCTGGGGTTCCACCTGCACCACAAGCAGTAGCCCCGCAAAAGCCGTTAGCAGCCATAGAAGTTTCCACAAGGGCAAGGCTTCGCGTCGGACGAGGGCGGCCAAAGCGACCAGGAAAAACGGCTGCACATGATAGGCTGCCGTCGCCATCGAGACGGAGGCCCGGCCAAAGGCGGCGAAGAGGAGCAGCCAATTCCCGACCAGCGCCACGCCCCCCAGAATGGCGAGAGCCAGCCCCCGCTTGTTCCAGACGGCGGGCGGCACCCGACGGGCGAGCAGCGACAGAATCGCGGCCCCGATCAGGCAGCGGAAGAATACGACGGTTAGCGGGTCTTGCCCCGATAGCAGCACCAGCCAGCCAATGGTTCCGGACAATAGCATGACGGCGATCAACTCGATCACGCCGCGACGGTCTAAACGGTCCATGGGACACTCCCCCATCAAAAGGTTGACAGGTTTAGAATGCCCGGTGCTTCAGCTGGTCTCTATGGTATAAATTAGGCATAATGGCAAAATATAGCGTTCAATCTTAGGAGAAATCATGAAAACACCTTATTCAATCGATAATGCGCTGGATGCGGTGGATCGCGCGCTAATCGCCGCCCTGGCCGATCAGGCGCGCCAGCCGTTGAGCGAGCTTGCCAAGCGGGTTGGCCTGTCGTCGCCCAGTGTTTCAGAACGGTTGAAGCGGCTGGAAGCGGCGGGCTTGATCCGGGGGTATACGGTCGACCTAGACCTGAAGCGGCTGGGGTATCGCTTGCAGGCGATCATTCGGGTTAAGCCGCTACCAGGGCAATTGCATTGGGTGCAGCGGTTGCTAGAGGATCAACCCGCCGTGATCGAGTGCGATAAGGTGACGGGTGACGATTGCTTCATCGTCCGCGTGGTCCTGCGCGATATCGAGCAGTTGGACGAGATTCTGGAAACCTTGATCGACCGGGCGGAAACGAATAGCGCCATTATCAAAGCCTCGCCCGTCGGGCGGCGGCTGCCGCCGCTGGGCTGACCCAAGTGGTCAGGACTTGCCAAAAGCCGCGCACTTCGGGACGATGGCGCAAAGTTGACTGACAAGTGAGCCGATCATGACCGACTTCCTATTTCCGCCCGCCCCGCCGTCGAGTGTCGCCATCATCGGGAATTCTGCCCGCTTCCCCGTGCGCCGAATTTTCTGCGTTGGGCGCAATTACGCCGATCATGCGCGCGAGATGGGCCATAATCCGGACCGGGAAGCGCCGTTTTTCTTCTCGAAACCCGCCGATGCCGTGGTGCCGGATGGGGCCGCGATTCCCTATCCGCCCGATACGCAGAATCTGCATTACGAGATCGAATTGGTGGTGGCCATCGGTACCGGCGGGGTCAATATTCCCGCCGAGCGGGCGTTACAGCATGTGTTCGGCTATGGGGTTGGGATCGATCTAACCCGGCGCGATTTACAAGGGATCGCCAAAGCGGCGGGACGGCCTTGGGACCTGGCTAAGGGGTTCGATCTGTCCGCTCCGATGGGACCGCTGACCCCCGCCGCTGCGGGGGGGCGCGGCGATCAGGGCCGGATTTGGCTGTCGGTCAATGGCCAGGAAAAGCAGCAAGGCGATCTCGCCGATATGATCTGGCCGGTGCCGGATGTGATTGCATTTCTATCGCGCTCGGTCGCCTTGATGCCGGGCGATCTGATTATGACGGGCACCCCCGCTGGGGTTGGCCCCCTGCTGCCCGGCGATCAGGTGGTCGGCGGCATCGACGGGCTGGGAACCCTGCATCTTAGCATTCGGCCGCACTGATCTTTCGCCCCGAAATAAATAACCCCCGAGGCAAAACCCGGGGGTTATTCATGTTTGCAAGCAGGATCTAAGGCGGTCTTACCGGCCTGATCGCAAGGCCGGGCTTGGGCCGAACAGAGGCAATGTTCCTGACCAAGCCCCTCGATCATAGAGGGTGACCCTTAACAAAACAATAGGACAAAAAGGGAAATACAGCAGGGCGGCATTTTTTTCCGGTTCCCATCCGCAGCGCCACCGTTTACCCTGCAAAGCGTGTCGGACTGTGCGCAGATTTATAGCGCTCTGTCTTACTGACATGAGTTGAACCAGTTCGCAAGCGTTTTGTATGACAGGCGCGAACGGAAACAGCTTGGCTGAGGGACTCGCGACAGATGGCTACCCCCTTTTTCGATGAAGCCTATTACCTGCGCACCAACAGGGATGTTGCTGCGGCTGTGGCGGCGGGTGTCACGACGGCCGAGCAGCATTTTCTAAAATTTGGTGCGGCAGAGAAGCGCAATCCGAATGCCTATTTCAATGCCGATTTCTATATTGCCAAATATTCAGATGTCGCGACGGCGGTCAGTTCCAAGAAGATGACGGCTTACGATCATTTTGTGAATTTTGGGATTAAAGAGTCCCGCGATCCGAGCGCGTTTTTTGATACGAATTACTATTTGAAACATAATCCTGACGTCGCGGTTCTGGTTTATCGAAACGAAGTGACGCCGTTCGAGCATTTTGCTCGGATCGGGGGGATTTTGGGGCGGACCCCAAGCCCTTATTTTGACCAAACCAGCTATCTTGCGGCCAATCCGGATGTGCAGGCGGGGGTGTCGCGCGGCCTTTTCACTAGCGCCTACGATCATTTTGTCAATTATGGGGTTGCCGAAGGGCGCAGCCTTGGGAATGGCATTAATCTTGCCAACTTCAAGGCCGATAAGACGTTTACCGATGCGATTTTCACCGGCAATTTTTCGGCGGCCTATGCGCGCGTGGCACAGGTGGCCCCGTTCCTGGGGACCTTTACGATCCCCAGCGATGCAGGGATTGATGTGTCGAAGCTAACCATTCCGACCGATTTTACCCCAGTTACAGGGCAGCTTCTTTATATCCCGGTCGGTTTGGACGTAACGGGGAAGACGCTGCCCGGCTTTTTTGTCAGCACGAATTCCCCGAAAATCGCCTCGTCGGTCCCGGTGGATAATTCGAGTGGGGCGGACCCGAAGGCCGATATTGTTATTACCTTCAATAAAGATGTGCAGTTAGGGACCTCTGGCTCGCTCTATCTCTACAGGGCCGATGGTACGTTGGTGGAAGTCTTTACTGTTAAATCCACGGCGGTAAAAGTCGCCACAACCAAGCTTACTATCAATCCTACCGATGATTTCGCAGCCAATGGCTCCTATTATATCAAGATGGATGCTGGGTTTGTCAAAGATAAGGATGGTAATAATTTTGCTGGGATTTCCGATACCAGCACGCTGAACTTCAGCACCGGCACGAGTTTTACGATCACCAATACCGGCGGCCAAATTACAGCCACCGGGGTGGCGACGGCAATCGTCGACGCTAATTTGACCACTCAGACCATTAACACCGCCGCAATTGGTGGGAATCCGGCCAACAATATTGACCTATCTGGGGTTTTAAGTTTCGGCGCAAAAATAACCGGCAATACAGCGGATAACGTCATCATCGGGACCCGTTACGCCGACACGATTGAGGGCGGCGAAGGCTTCGATGTGATGACCGGGGGGGCTGGCAGCAATGTTTTTGTGTTCGGTACGACCGCGACCAAGAACGCGACCGCAACTCTCTATGATACGATCATCGATTGGCGCAGCGGGACCGACAATCGCATCGATTTTTCCGCAAACCTGTTGCTCGGCACGCAGGTTGTCGCCGCGGCCGCCGGGGTGGCAACGATTGGCGCAAAAGGGGTTGCAACCTTTAATGCGGCGGACAATACGCTCGCCCTGCATTTAATCGCCGCCGAGCGCGCCGTGAATGGTACGAATAATGCTACCGTTATTTGGCAGGAGGGGGCCGATGCCTTCCTGTTCATCTCCGACGGCACCGCAGGCCTATCGGCCAGCGATGTGCTGATCCGCTTGGCCGGGGTGACGGTGGGCAGCGGTTTGACAATCGCTGGCGGTGACATAACCCTGATCGGCTAAGGCCTATCGGTTGCGAGGCGTGGCAAAAATACGCCAGGGGCGGAAAACCGATCTGCAGGCGGTTGTCTCGGCTTAGAATGCTCTGCTACACTAAAGGGTGATAACTCAGGGAGGCGCGTCAGCCCGTGAACTATAACGGTCTTGCCAAAATCATTCCTTTTGCTCCGCGCGCCCAAGTTCGCGTCGGTCCGCCCTGGTCTACGGCTGAATTGGGCGAGCTGTTTCGGGTGGCCCATGTGCTGCGCCAATCGGGAATGATGGTCGAGACCGATATGGGTCTGTCTGATGAGGGCGACCCTTGGTTTGTCTTTATGAGCGCGCAGTCCGAAGATGTGATCGCGCATTTTGCCCGCATCAATGGCGAGATTGTTGCGCACGGTCTCTCCGCCTCCGGGGTGGTGAATGGGGCCACATTGGCGGATGTTATCCGCCGGCTGCAACCCGTGCAGGCCATGGAGCGGCAGCAGCAGACCCAGACCGATCGGTCGGTGGTACTGCATCCTTTCATGATTCTGGTGGCTTTCATCGCCGCGTCCTTCCTTGCGACGGAAGAGAGTCAAGCGGCGGTGCCGACCGGCAAAACCGGCGACACGCCCCCCGCTGCGGCTGAAACAGTCAGCAAAATCAAGGCCGATTGGATTGATCGGGCTATGCATTTGCTGGCCAGCAAGGGGAAGGAGCGCGGCGACGCGCCAGACCTTGCGGCGACGCGCAAAGCCGGCCTGTCGGACTCGATGCACCAGTCGATGGCGCTGGTCATGCTCGCGGCGGCGATCAGCCAGGCCCAGGCGGATGCGGTTGCTTTGACGAATTTGACCGGGGATACGGCCGCCGAGGGACGCGGGGTGCCGAACGCGCAATCGATCATCGCGGTTGCCGATCCGGAGACCGATCATCTAACAGTCAGCGACGCGGCATCGGCGACGGCGGCGGTTTCCGCGCCTGTTACCCTGTCGACGGAGGCTGAGTACCGGATGGCAGGCCCTGCCCCGCTGTTGGACGGGCGGGATGTGCCGGTTTTGGTTGGGGCGCTTGATGCTACGGCCTCGGTACTGGTGCCGGTTATGGGTAGCGCGCTCCCCTCCGCCCCCCTGGCGGGGTCGGGAGATGGCGGTTTAGCGCTGCCGACAGATACGCTGCTGGTGGCGGAAGGGCAGGAAACTGTGCCCGAAACCGTGCCCCTGAAGGCGGTTTCTGCCGCGCCATCGGCCCCGTTAAGCGTTACGGCGAAAACCACCGCTCCTACCACCTCGTCGCACTCGGCGGGGGTAACGGCCACCAGTCTTGATATTACCCTGGAAGGGGGGGCGCTGCAGTTCCACCATCTGACGGTGGACCTGCGACAGATCGAAATCGTCGATACTTTAGACGATCCGAAAGTGGCACCGGCCTTGATTGATGCGGGGGCGCTGCCGGTGGATTACACGGGCAGCGTTTCGGTGATCGCGGCCCCGGTTGTTCGCACGCTGACGCTGACCGATGCTCAAGATAATATCTTGATCGGGACGGGCGATATTCGGATCAAGAATTTCACTTTTGGGGTGGATCAACTGGTTTTTCAGGACCCGGCTCTTTTGTCGAAGCAACCCGATGTGTCCTTCAGCAAGGCCGGTGACATTATTCTGAAGTTCAGCGAAACCACCCGCGTTGTGCTGATCGGCGCGCTCGATCCGGCGGATATTCTGCCGGGCGTCGCTACGGTCGCCGCCGTTTGAACCGGCCTGCCCCAGCGGGCTGGGGCGGGAATTTTCGATGAAGCTTCTGTTCGTTCACCAAAATTTTCCAGGCCAGTTCAAGGCTTTGGCTCCCGCTTTGGCGGGGATGAGCGACGTTACCGTTGCGGCCCTAACCATGCAGTCCACCGGCGAGGGGTTGCCGGGGATTGCAACCACCACCCACGCCCCGGCGCAAGGCTCGACCCCGAATCTGCCGCCTTTCGTGGGGGATTTTGAGACTAAGATGCTGCGGGCCTCATCGGCGGTGCGGGCGGCAGCCAAGCTGAAAGCCGATGGGTTTACGCCGGATGTGATCGTTGGGCATCCGGGGTGGGGCGAGACTTTATTCTTGAGCGAAGTTTGGCCTGCGGCCCGTCAGCTGCATTTCTTAGAATTTTTTTACCATAGCCAGGGGATCGATACCGATTTCGACCCCGAATTCCGTACCGATACGCTGGAAAACCGGCTGCGCGTTGCCAGCAAGCAGCCAGCCCCGCTGTGGGCGTTGCACCAGATGGACGCGGGCCTGTCCCCAACGGAATGGCAAAAACAAACTTACCCCGAACGGGAATGGCCACGCATTAGCGTGATCCATGATGGCGTCGATACCAATCATATTCGGCCGAACCCGTCGATTGGCTTGACCCTGAAGGATAAGGGGTTGGCGCTGAAGGCGGGGGATCCGATCATTACCTTCGTCAATCGCAACCTCGAACCCTATCGCGGCTACCACATTTTCATGCGAACCCTGCCGGAGATTCTGGCCAAGCATCCAACGGCGCATGTGCTCATCGTGGGGGGAGATGGGGTTAGTTATGGCGCACCGCCGCCAGTGGGCGGGCCGTCCTGGAAACTGCGATTCTATACCGAGGTTGCAGATCGGATCGATACGTCCCGCGTGCATTTTCTCGGCAATGTTTCCTACACGACGTTTATCGGCTTGCTCCAGATTTCAGCGGTCCATGTCTATCTGACCTATCCTTTTGTTCTATCGTGGTCGCTGATGGAGGCGATGGCGTGTGAATGTTTAATCGTTGGCTCGCGCACAGCCCCGGTGCAGGAGGTTGTGACCGACGGGCAGGATGGGGTCTTGGTCGATTTCTTCGATCAATCGGCGCTGGCCGCGGCGGTTCTCGATGGTCTGGCGCGCCCGGAAGCCTATCGCGCTATGCGGCAAGCGGCCCGGCGTAAGATAATTGAGAAATATGATCTTAACACTGTTTGCCTTCCGGCGCAGATTGACTTGGTTCGGCATGTTTACGCAAGAACCCGTGACTGAAAACGGGGCTAGGCGGGAAGGCTGGCCGCTGAATCGATGCGCAAACCTCTTGTAAGCCACCAATCCGTCGCCCATGTAAACTGCCTGATTTGTTGGGTGACCCTGGGGGCTATTCCGGTTATAGCGCATATTCCACCATGTCAGGTTGACCCAGGGGCGTTTGTCGATTAAGCCTTACGCGCCGCACGGTATACAGCAACTTATTAACGGTTGGACGCGCCGCCCCGCATCGGTCTGCGCGGGCTAGGGTGCAATTCGGGGCGGCGAAAAGGAGTGCGCGTAGGTGGCCAAGGCTAGACAGGAAACAGCGAAAGTGAGCACCCTTAAGCGGGCGCTTAATACCTGCAAAGGGGCTTTCTGGGCCACAGTGGCCTTCAGTTTCGTCATCAATTTGCTGATGTTCGTGCAGCCGCTGTACATGCTGCAGGTCTATGACCGTGTGTTGGTCAGCCGCAGCGAACCGACGCTGGTTTTGCTGACGATCATTGCCGGCGCAATGCTGATGATGATGGCGATGCTGGAACTCGTGCGGTCGCGCGTGCTGGTGCGGGTTGGTGCTCATTTGGATCGGCAGTTAAGCCATAAGGTATTTCGTGCGGTTTTCGATCCTAGCAACCGGCAAAGCGGCCCTGGCGCGCAGGCGCTGTCCGATCTTAATACGGTGCGGGAGTTTTTGACCGGCGCGGGTTTTATTTCCTTTTGTGATGCCCCTTGGGCACCGATTTTTCTGGCGATTGCCTTTGTCATTCATCCCTGGCTTGGGTTTCTTAGTGTCGCCGCGATGGTCATTCTGATTATCCTCGCGGTGCTGAATGAGACGATGACCCGCGAAACCTTGCGCGACGCGGGCAAAATGTCGATGTCGGCCAACCAATATGCCCAAAGCAGTATGCGCAGCGCCGAAGCCTTGCAGGCGATGGGGATGATGCCCGGCATTGCCGCCCGCTGGTCGCGGAAGCATGGCCGAATGCTGGAATTGCAGGCGCAGGCCAGTGACCGCGCCGGGGTAATCGTCGGTCTCAGTAAGTTTACCCGCGTTTTCGTCCAGGTGATGGTGCTGGGGCTGGGGGCCTATCTATCGATCGAGAATTTGATTACCGGCGGGATGATTATTGCCTGCTCGATCATTTTGGGCCGCGCGTTGCAGCCGGTCGAAATGGTGATTGGGCAGTGGAAGTTCCTTATCAACGCTCGGTCAGCGTATGAGCGGTTGAATGATCTCTTGAGCGCCGCGCCCCAGGATCATAATAGTATGCCGCTGCCCCGCCCGGATGGCCGCTTGCTGGTCGAGCGCGCGGTGGCCATGCAGCCCGGTACGCAGACCGCCATTTTGAAGGGGGTCACTTTTGCCCTGGAGCCGGGGGAAGTTCTTGGCGTAATCGGGCCAAGCGCGGCGGGGAAATCAACTCTAGCGCGGGTTTTGATCGGCATTTGGCCGATTGTTGCCGGGGCCGTGCGCTTGGATGGGGTCGATATTCACCAATGGCCGCGCGAAGAGGTGGGGCCGCACTTGGGTTACTTGCCGCAAGATGTGGCGCTGTTCGATGGGACGATTGCCGAGAATATTGCCCGCTTCGGCCCGGTGGATTCGCTGGCGGTGATTGAGGCTGCGCAGAAAGCGGGGGTGCACGAGATGATTCTCGGCTTCCCAAACGGCTATGATACGCTGATCGGCGATGGCGGCCACGTTCTCTCCGGCGGTCAGCGCCAGCGCATCGGCTTGGCTCGCGCGCTCTATGGCCGCCCGTCGTTTGTGCTGCTGGACGAGCCAAACTCGAACCTGGATAGCATCGGGGAAGAGGCGCTGATGCGCGCCATTCACCAGATGCGCCAGGAAAAAACCACCGTCGTGGTCATTTCGCACCGTATGAATATTCTAACCGGCGTCGATAAGATTATGCTGCTGACGGAAGGGCAGGTAGCCCAGTTTGGCCCGCGCGATCAGATTATCAGCCAATTGACCCGTCCCGTGCCGCAACCGCAACCGCAATCCCCGGCCCCGTCGCGTCCGCCCGCCGCGCCGCCGACGGTCACCCCGTTGCAGCCTGCGCCGACCGCCGGAACGCCGACCCCGCCGCCCCCGGCGGATGGTCAGGAAAGGAAATCGACATGAGCAATGGTACGCTAGCACCCCGCCCCACATCGGGAGAGCCGGTGCCGACGGATCAGAACCCGGTCGTCACGCTACAAGGGGTCGATTTCCAGAACGTCACCGAGAGTGGCGCGCCGGTGGATTTCCGCAAGCCGATGCGGATTGGCCTTGCCACCATTCTTCTTGGGGTGGGGATTTTCGGCGGCTGGGCGGCCCTTGCGCCGCTGGATGCGGCGGTGGTTGCCCACGGCACGCTGGTCGTGGAAAGCAAGCGCAAAACGGTGCAGCACCTGGAAGGCGGCATCATTAAGGATATTCTGGTGCGCGATGGGGAGGCGGTGGCCGAAGGCCAGCCGGTAATTCGCCTCGATCCGACCCGCGCCCAGGCGAATCTGTCGGTTGTGCAGGGCCAGCTCGACGCGACCTTGGCTCTCGATGCGCGCCTGGTGGCCGAACGGGACCGCGCCAGAGAGATTGTTTTCCCGACCGAATTGACCGCCCGCGCCCATGATCCGCAGGTGAAGCAATTGATGGAAGCGCAGCGCCGCCAGTTCATCGAGCGCCGCCTGTCGCTCGACAATCAGATCGCGATCAACGATCAGCGCATCGAACAATTGCGGGCACAGATCCAAGGCTTCCGGGTGCTGGAGCAAAGCAAGCTGGAGCAAATTCAGCTCTATGAAGGCCAGTTGGTTGGGTTGCGGGATCTGGAGAAAAAAGGCTTCTTCCCCAAATCGCGCCTGCTGGAAATGGAACGCGATTTAGCCCGCATCAAGGGGGATCGTGGCAATGACGTCCAGTCGATTGCCCGGTCGGAAATTGCCATTGGCGAAACCCGGCTGCAGACGGCGCAGTTGCGGCAGAAGATGACCGAAGATGTGCTGGCGCAACTGCGCGACACGCAGAATCAGATCGCCGATCTGCGCCAG